>DATNCC010000307.1:0-39555 GCA_035571735.1 Dongiaceae bacterium
CACCATGAAAAAGAGAGCATTGATCGCAAGTCTGTCTTTACTAGCCGGCCTGGGTGCCAACGACACGGTTCGAGGTGCTGATGAGCCCGACAGAGAATTGAATCAGGTTGTTACGCAGGACAGCCAGGTTGTTGACAAGGATCTGCTGATGTTTTTTGAAGAGCAGGATCTGATTACCGCCACCAAACGCCCTACTTCTCTGCGCAAGGCCCCTGCTACGGCGACCATCATTACTGCCGAAGAGATCAGGAACATGGGGGCACGCAACTTGGAAGATGTATTGAAGATGGTACCGGGCGTCGGTATCTCGATCAACGAGTTCGGCAACCACATGATTGAGGTACGCGGAATCAGGACGTCACTAAGTGAAAAGATTCTAGTAATGATCGACGGTCACTCGCTGAACAGAAACACCAATGGCAGTGCCTTGACCTATAATATTGCCAATAAGATCCCGATGGAGAACATCCGGCAGGTGGAAGTGGTCAGGGGACCTGGCTCGGCCCTCTACGGCAACAGCGCCTTCGTTGCTACCATCAACATAATTACCCGTAATGCCGAAGAGATTAACGGCTTGGAGATCAAGGCAGGGGGCGGAAGTTTCGATACCTATAAGGGAAACCTGGTGGGCGGCAAGGTCATCGGTGACAAGCTCTCAGTTTCCGGCAGCCTGGACCAATATCAGACTAACGGTCCCAAGCTGACGGTCGAGGCCGACACCCTGACCGGCACTCCCTTTTCCCTGGCTCCTGGCACTCCTGACCTTAGATCCAAGCAAACAGACGCCTTCCTGAAAATCGGCTACGGCGACCTAACATTCAAGGGGCATTTTCAAACCCAGAAAGAGCATGCATATATCGGTTTTGCATCTGCTCTGAATGAGGACAGTCACGATGATCTTGAAAACTATTGGGGTGAGTTGGCGTACAACATGCGTCTTACGGAAGGGCTCTCCACAAGTCTGAAGCTCTACTATGATTATTATGGCCAGGCGAATGGGCAATTCGTCAAAATTTATCCGAACGGGTTTGCCGGTATCTTTCCGAATGGGATGATTGGTGAGCCAATGACAAAGAACCGGACCATCGGCGGCGAACTACAGGTGGATTGGGACATTTTCAAAGGGAATCACCTGATCGCGGGTCTTTCCTTCGAGAAGATGCGCCAATATGATGTCAAGCAGTTAGCTAATTTTGATCCAACAACCGGCGCTCCACTCGCTTCTATACAGGAGGTTGTAAACTGGAACAAGGACGCTACCCGCCAGGTCTTTGCGACCTATCTGCAGGACGAATGGCAACTGCCGACGCAGGTTAATCTTACCGGCGGAGTCCGCTATGATCATTACAGCGATTTCGGCGACACAGTAAACCCCAGGGTCGGGCTGGTCTGGAGTTTTCTGGAGAATGCCGATCTGAAGCTGCTATATGGTCAGGCCTTCCGTGCCCCCAATTTCCAGGAACTTTACAACATCAACAACCCGGTGGTGGTCGGCAATCCTAATCTCAAACCGGAACGAATTCAAACCTATGAGGCGGGTCTGGCCTGGCGCCTCAACCGCCTCTTTGCCGCCAATGTGAACTATTTTTTCAGCACGATAAAAGACCAGATCGGCTGGGTTCCCTCAACCACGCCAGGAGTGGCTGCCGTCAATACCAACCTCAATAAAAACGAGACCAAAGGGGTCGAAGTGGGGGCGAACGGCGCCTACGGAGCAGACCTCTACTGGAAACTGAGCTATGCGTATCAAGATCCACGCGACGCCGATACCAACCAACGGCTGCCGTATGTGCCGTCGCAACGCGCCACGGGGAGTGTCAACTATGCCTTGACAAAGTACGCTAACCTGCACAGCGACGTGCTCTGGACCGGAACTCGCCCACGCGCCCAGGGTGACACCAGACCGGATATGCCGGCTTATACCACTGTAGACCTGGCCGTGACCTTTAAGAACTTCTTCAAGACTCTGGAGATACAGGCCACGGTCCGCAACATCTTTGACAAACGCTATAAGGACCCGGACACCTCAAGCGGAACGGTGAATTCTACGAACCTTGCCGGCACAGGGCCGAAAATCCCCGGTGATTTCCCGCGTGAAGGGATTTCCGGATTTGTGACTGCATCGTACCGGTTTTGATTTATTAATTAGGACCACACATTGTTAAACATCACCCCCCCTCATGCATCAATTTACGAATCCTCGCGCCGCAAACCATTTTCTGCGGCGCTGTTCCTCTTTCTCCTGCTGTTGTTCACGTCCCCCGCATGTGCCGCAAAAGTCCTTATTATTGGTGATACCCAGTATGCGATGGTTGCAGACGTTGTTGCGGAAATCCAGGAGTCCCTGAGAACTCAGAGCAAGGAGTATGCTACCGCGGATGTCAAGGGGCGACTGGGTGCGGTGGTGGAGCGAGAGGATGCCCAGGTTGTAGTGGCGCTTGGGATGGAGGCGCTCGGCGAGGCACTGCGTTTGCCGCCGTCGGTCGCCGTAGTATACGGTCTCGTAGTCGTACCTCCCAGAAACGACAGGGCAAATGTTACCGGGGTGTATATGTCTCCTCCGGTGAGCGAATATATCTCGACAGTCCGGCGGTACCTGCCCGGACTCACCAGGGTATCCGTCGTCGGGAGTCAGAGTATGATGAAGAGCCTGTTTGGTGGCGGGCAAGCCCAGGTTACAGCCTATAACGTCGGCAGTTCATCCGATCTGGTCAACACCGTCAACCGGCTTGCCGACACAAGGGCGCTGTTGCTGCTCCCGGATGTCAATCTGCTGACCGCTCCGGTTATGTCAAACGTTTACCTGTTCTCCTTCAGAAATAATATTCCGCTGCTCGGCATCTCGGAGGCACATGTCAAGCAGGGTTCGCTGTTTGCGCTCGTCTTCGATCCCAAAGCGGTCAGTCGCCAGATCGGCGAAAAGGTGCAAAACATTCTGAATGGAGCCGATGCCGAAGACATGCCCGCTTCACCTCCAAGAAAATATAACCTGTATTTAAACAGCAACACGGCGCAGAAGATGGGTATCGAGATCCCTGACGAGATGTTGAAGAAAGCAAAAAAAGTCTATCGATGAGTCAGGACCCGGCAATGACAGACGCTACGATGAATAGTGACAACAGCACCCAGTGCAGACGCAGGCTGTTGGACCGTCTACAGGGACTGATTCCCCTGACCTTCAGATGGCGGTCCGTGCTGATCCTGTTTCCGATGATTGTTATCATTTCCGCGGTCTACACCATTGAATCGGTATCCACCGAGAGAAGGATCCTCCGAAGCGAAATCATTAAAAAAGGGGAGACTATTGCCGTCATCGCCGCCAGAAATGCCGAGTTGTCGCTGCTTTCCGAGAACATTGAACACCTGAAAGGTTCGGCCCAGCCATTGATGTCGATCAAGGACGTTGCCTATGTATCGTTCCTCAACAATCGTTCAGAAATACTGCTCCAGGAAGGCAAGCAGCATCATCCGGAAGCATCACCGCCATTAGATCCCGGAAAGGAAATCAGTTTTTCCGAGCATGACGATGTCTTTGAATTCACCGTTCCGGTTGTCACCGTCAAGGCCACCGAAGGGCTCTTTCTTCTCGATGAGAGCGGTTCCGCGCCGCCGGTCAGAGAGCGTATCGGTTGGGTTCGGATCGGTCTCTCCAAGGAGGTCATGAGCAAATCGGAACGCCAAATCATTGTGCGGGGCGGCATACTGGCCGTGCTTTTCTCCACGGCCGGAGTGCTGCTGCTTTATCTGTTCATAAAACTGGCAACACGCCCTCTGTATGCTCTGATTAATGCGGTACAGGAGGTGCGGGAGGGAGAGCACCCCGAGGTGGCGGTTGTGTCGCCCCGAAGCGAAATAGGCCGGCTCACCGCTGAATTCAACCGGATGAGCCGCGCCATTAAAGAGCGGGAGGACGCACTCCAGGAAAATGTGGTGGAACTTGAACAGGCCCAGAATGAGCTTCAGGAAAATGTCCAGGAACTGGAAATGCAGGTTGAGGCGCGCGAGGCTATCGAAGCCGAACTGATAACGCATCGTGACCATCTCGAAGATCTGGTCCTAGAGCGCACAGCAGAGTTGACCATCGCCAAGAATCAGGCCGAGGCGGCCAATCGGGCCAAGAGTGATTTCCTCGCCAGCATGAGTCATGAGCTGCGCACGCCGCTGAATGCTATTCTTGGGTATGCCCAGATTCTGAAGCATCAGGAGAATCTGACAGAGACCCAGCGACAGCAGCTCGGCATTATGCGTGGCAGCGGCGAACATCTGCTGACGTTGATCAACGATATTTTGGACGTGGGCAAGATCGAGGCGTGCAAGATGACGGTCGAGGATGTGGTCTTTGATCTGCCGGCTCTCGTGCGGCAGGTATTCAATCTCACCAGATTGCATGCTGAAGAAAAGGAGCTGCGCTTTGAGTATGAAGCCGCCACTACGCTGCCGTCTTACGTTCGGGGGGATGAACGCAAGCTCCGCCAAATCCTGCTGAATCTGCTCAGTAACTCGGTCAAGTACACCCACCAGGGTGGTGTTACCATGCGGGTGAGTTATGGCCGGGAGGGCGCCGGCCTGTTCCGCTGTGAGGTGGTGGATAGCGGGATCGGCATTCCCGCCGACAAGCTGGAAGCGATTTTTGAGCCATTTACGCAGCTGGTGGCCGACAGGCAAGTCAGTGAAGGAACCGGCTTGGGGCTGAACATCACGAAACGCCTGTTGACTCTGATGCGGGGCAGGATCGGTGTCGAAAGTGTTTTGGGCAAGGGGAGTACCTTCTGGATAGAGATGATGTTGCCGGCGTTGGTTGACGATGAGGTCGCTCTGGAGAAGACGGATAGTCATGTTACCGGCTATTCTGGCGAGCGGAAAAGAATTCTGGTGGTTGACGATAATGTTGGCAACACAGCGATGCTGGTATCCTTGCTGGAACCTCTGGGTTTTGTGCTAGATACGGCGCTGAACGGACGGGAGGCGCTGCTTCGAGCGCAGGAGCATCGTCCCGATCTGGTGCTGCTGGACCTGGTCATGCCCGAGATGAATGGTCTGGAGGTGGCTTCATTGATGCGGGAAAACCGGGAGTTGACGGATACGAAGATCATCGGAGCATCGGCTACCGCCACTGATAACAACTATAAAGAGAAGTTTATTGCCGCATGTGACGATTTTGTTACTAAACCGATCCGTGTCGATCTATTGTTGGAAAAGATCGGAGGGCACCTCGGGATCATATGGGAAATGGCGCCTGCGGTGAAAGAAGGAGCGCTGAACGGGAGGAGCCTCGCAAACAGCTATGAACTGCTGGTAGCCCCTGCTGCGGAAGAGATCGAAGTGCTGTATGAATTGGCCATGATGGGTGATATGCTGAGAATAGAAAAATGGGCGACCGAGCTGGAAGCAAGGGATCAAATTTACAGATGCTTCGCCGGGAAACTGCTGGAATTGGCTGGCGGATTCAAGACCAGGGCTATTGTTGCGCTGGCGGAGCAGTATCGGGGAGGCGGGGAATGATTGCTGATATGCTGATTTCGGCAAAATCCGACGAGAGAAAACCGGTCATCCTGGCGGTTGACGACGATCCCAATAATCTGTCCGTAGTACGCGATTGCCTGGTGGAGTGCAATTATACCATTCTTGTGGCCGAGGATGGTGAAAGCGCGATTCAAAGGGCCGGCTATGCCCGACCTGATCTTATCCTGCTCGACGTCATGATGCCGGGGATTGATGGCTATGAGACCTGTCGCACATTAAAGTCCATGGATGGCACGAAAGAGATTCCGGTGATATTCATGACGGCACTGGCCGAAACCGGACACAAGGTGAAAGGGCTTGAAGCAGGGGCTGTGGATTACATCACAAAGCCCTTTCAGCGGGAGGAGTTGCTGGCCCGTATTGCCGTGCATCTGCACAACCGTGAGCTGACCAGAAAGCTTCAAGAAGCAAAGGAGATGCTGGAAACCAGGGTTGAGGAGCGGACGGCGGAGCTGGCCCAGACCATCAATGCACTGCATGATGAAATCATCGAACGCGAACGTGGCGAGGAAGAGCGCGTGCGGTTGGCAACGGCCATTGAACAGGCTGCCGAGGCGATTTTCATGGCCGACGCTCAGTGGCTCTTTACCTACGTAAATCCCGCATTCGAGCGCATGAGCGGCTATACCAGGGACGAGGTCCTCGGCAGGAGCACGACAATTCTCAGGAACAATACCCAGGATCCGAAGTATTATAATCAGCTTCGTGAGATCATCAGCAAGGACAAGGTGTGGTCGGGACGTATTTCCACCAGAAAAAAAGATGGTTCGTTTTTCGAGTCCGAAACAACGGTTTCTTCAGTACTGGACTCAAAAGGGAGCATCATCAATTATGTCTTTATCCTCAGGGATGTCACCCATGAATTGAGGCTGGAGCGTGAGCTGCGCCAATCGCATAAGATGGAGGCGATCGGCACGCTTGCCGGCGGCATTGCCCACGATTTCAACAATATTCTGACGGCAATAATCGGCTATACGGATATGGCGCAGCGCAAGCTGCCGAAAGAAGACGCGGCGGCACGCGACCTGGTTCGGGTGCAGGAGGCCGGCACACGCGCCAAGGAACTGGTTAGACAAATTCTGACCTTCAGCCATCAGAGTGAACAGGAACGGAAACCGGTACGGGTGGCCTCCGTAATTGAGGAGGTCTTCAAACTGCTCCGCGCCACTTTGCCTGCAACAATCGAGATTCACAAGCAGATCAGCACTTCTCCTAATGGCGACATGGTTCTGGCTGATCCGACCCAGCTCCATCAGGTGTTGATGAATCTGGGAACCAACGCGGCACACGCAATGACCGCTCGCGGCGGGAAATTAAGTGTCTCCCTCTCGGATGTCGATGCCGATGCCTCTCTGATTGCGCTTCATCCCGACCTCTTGCCCGGGCCATGCGTACGGCTAACGGTCAGTGATACCGGTCATGGCATGGAACCGGCGGTCAAGGAGCGGATTTTCGATCCGTACTTCACGACAAAAAAGGTGGGGGAAGGGACCGGGATGGGGCTGGCTGTGGTGCAGGGGATCATCAAGAGCCATGGCGGAGCGATCAGCGTTTATAGTGAAGTTGGGCAGGGAACCACCTTTCACATTTTTCTGCCGAGACTCGCGGCTGAGATCACTAATGATTCTCAGGCCGTTGAATCGATATGCAGGGGATCTGAACGGATTCTATTTATAGACGATGAAAAAGTTCTGGTGGAATTGGGACAGGAACTGCTCGAGGAGCTTGGCTATAAAGTCACAGCAGGAACGAGCAGTCTGGAAGCGCTGGCACGTTTTCGCGCCCGACCCGATGCCTTTGATCTGGTCATAACGGACATGACCATGCCGGTGATGACCGGCAGGGAGCTGGCCAGGGAGCTGTTGGCCATACGCCCGGATATTCCGATCATAATGTGTTCCGGATTCACAGAATTCATCAATGCAAATGAGGCCCGTGAGGCCGGTATCAGTGAGTTTCTGATGAAACCATATGTAACAAGCAGGATGGCTCAGGCTATTCGCAGGGTCCTACCGGCTGCACATGGTTGAGCTGCGCCGATACGGGACAATTTTGAAACATATCAAGAGGGGGGAGCTTGGCCACCGTCAGCAGCAATTAATGCAGCATAATCGGCAAGGATACGGGCATGGTCAAAACAGAGCCGCTCCGGAAGCGAATCCAGCCGGTAGATTGCAACATTCAATGCATCATCAGCGGCGCGGGGAATGCCCTGAGCCTTTGCAATGTACACCGTTGATATTGTATGCATCCGCTCGTCACGTGCCGGGTCGGAATAGCATCCCAACAACCGTAATTCTGAAATCTCCAGCGATGTTTCTTCGCGCGCCTCCCGAACAGCTGCAGACTCGAGTGACTCCCCGTAGTCCACAAAGCCTCCCGGCAGAGCCCACCCCAATGGTTCGTTTCTCCGCTCGATGAGGACAATTCCGCTACCCGACTCTATTATTATGTCTACCGTCGGAAATGGATTTCGATACTGTTTCACATCGGAACCGCAGGCGGGACAGGTGAGTGTGGTAAAAGACATACGAATACCTCCACTAAAAAAAAAGGGGGGATAGAAAATATCCCCCCTCGATCGAAACCTTATGAACCAGAAGATTATTTTTTCTTCTTGGCACCGGCAGCTTTTTTGGAAGCCTTGAGTGGGTTGACCTTCAAATCGGCTACTGAAAGATCGACTTTCACGTGGGACGCAAAGTTGCAGATTCCGCCGACCCATTTCTTCACTGGCGCCGGATACGCGCTGCAGACCTGACCAATGCTTCCGGTCACGATGCGATCGCACCCTTCACAATTTTCTGCAATAACCTGGCAGGAACCACCTGGAAATATACATCCCTGTTTTCCCCAAAAAGTACACTCGGTACCTGCAAGTACGGTCTGACACTTCATACTTCTTTTCCTCCTGAATTTGTTTCTAAGCGGTAATACCACTCTAGCAATTCAAGCCGAGAAAAGTCAACGGAAAAAATTACCGGGAATCAGGGGCGTTTGAAGTGTGGAGGAGCGCGACTATCTGCCGCCGCTGATTGTCAGAAAATTCCTGAGCAGATCCATCCCGTTCTCGGTCAGAATAGATTCCGGGTGGAACTGCACCCCCCAGATCGGCAGTTCCTTGTGACGCAGACCCATGATTTCGCCGTTTTCGACCCACGCGGTTACCTCCAGGCAGTCGGGCAGTGTGGGGCGATCGACAATCAGGGAATGGTAGCGGGTGGCAAGAAATGGGTTCGGAAGCCCGGCAAACAGTTCCTGCCCGTTGTGAAGAATAGGTGAAGTTTTGCCATGCATGAGAGAGGCACTTCGAAGTACCGTGCCACCGAAAGCATATCCGATGGACTGGTGCCCTAGGCAGACCCCCAGTATCGGAATTTTCCCGGCGAAATGTTTGATGGCCGAAACGGAAATCCCCGCCTCTTCCGGAGAACAGGGGCCGGGAGAGATCACAATTCGTTCGGGCCGCAGGGTTTCTATCTCTGCCAGAGATATCTTATCATTGCGGTGTACCAGGACATTCTCACCCAGCTGTCCGAAGTACTGGACAATGTTGAAGGTGAATGAATCATAGTTGTCGATCATGAGGAGCATTTATTCCAGCCCTTTCTCGGCGATCTCAATCGCCCGCCGTGCCGCCATGGCCTTGTTGACCGATTCCTGCCACTCGGCAGCAGGATCGGAGTCGGCAACGACCCCTCCGCCGGCTTGCAGGTGTACCATGCCATCCTTGATCACCAGGGTACGGATCGTGATGGCCAGGTCCATGTTGCCGGAGAAAGAGAAATAGCCCACGGCACCGCCGTAAATCTCGCGGCGCACCGTCTCCAGTTCGTCAATGATCTGCATGGCTCTGACCTTGGGGGCCCCGGAGAGGGTACCTGCCGGAAAGGTCGCCCGCACAAGGTCGAAGGCGTCCCGACCGTCTTCAAGCTCGCCCTGCACGTTGGAAACGATATGCATGACGTGGGAGTAGCGTTCGATGACCATCAGCTCTGTCACATTGACTGTGCCGGTCGCGCAGACTCTGCCCAGATCGTTCCTGCCCAGGTCTACAAGCATGACGTGTTCGGCACGCTCCTTGGGATCGCCAAGCAGTTCCTCGGCAAGTCGTGAATCCTCCTCCGTGGTTGCGCCACGGGGGCGTGTGCCTGCTATGGGGCGCAATTCAACCAGCCTTCCCTCCTTACGCACCATTACCTCCGGCGACGCTCCGGCAATGACCGTGTCGTCCAGGCGCAAAAAGAACATGTAGGGAGAAGGATTAAGGGTGCGCATTACCCGGTAGATATCAAACGGATCGGCCGAGAGCTCACCGCTGAAACGCTGGGATGGAACTACCTGGATGATGTCGCCAGCCCTCACGTACTCCTTTGCTTTTTCTACGGCGGCTTCGTATTCTTCACGGGTTACATTGGACTTGAGTTCAATCCGCCTGCCGGTAGGCACATTTCTTTCAGCCGGCAGCGTTGTGCGCAACCTCCGGACGATTGTTTCAATCTTTTGCGTTGCCTCTTCATAGGCTTGTTCCGGCGTTTTTCCACCGTTCAGATGGGCATTCGAAACAACCTTGATCTTCTGGCGCATGTTATCGAATATGACGATGGTGTCGGTGATCAGAAAGTAGGAGTCATAGGCATCGATCAACGCCGGTTTGTCAGTGGGGAGATGCTCGAAATGCCGCACCATGTCGTATCCAAGGTAGCCGACGGCGCCGCCGAAGAAGCGCGGCAGCCCTTCCACTTCAACAGGGGAAAAGCGGGACAGTACTTCACGGATGCAGTCCAGCGGGTCATCGACAATCACGGTGGTTGTGACGCCATTCTCGATTGTCTCGACTACGTTTCCCTTGGAGCGGATGATCAGAGACGGACTTGAACCGAGAAAGCTGTAGCGCCCCCATTTTTCACCCCCCTCGATACTTTCAAGGAGATATGAAAAACGTCCATCGTCAAGTTTTCTGAAAGCAGAGACCGGAGTATCCATATCCGCCATGATTTCCCTGTAGACAGGAATCAGGTTCCCTTTTTCTGCAAGCGTATAAAATATGTCACGTGGCGGGAAATGCATGTATGTACCTCATTTGATAAATCTGCAAAAAGCTAGCACAGCCTCTGAAGAGAGTCAAGTCCGGCAGGAAAGTCCTTGACCTCCCGAACTTAGTATATTTTTGTTGCAGTATGTTATATATTTAAAAAATATGTAATTCAGTTCGTCCAGTGCGATGCGAAAGGTGATTATTATGCAACAAATGCAACAAAACAAGAGCAGAATACTTCTCGAGAGCGATACCAATGAACTTGAAATAGTTGAATTCAGAATCGACGAAGTTGACGGGCATGGCAACATACTCCCCTGTTACTACGGAGTAAACGTCGCTAAGGTCCGCGAGATAATCCGATTACCGCAGATGTCACGTGTAGTTAATGCCAAGCCGGGAGTCGAAGGGATGATCAAACTCCGTGACAAGGTTATCACCATCATTAATCTTGCAACGGTACTTAATAAAGCGACCGGAGATCTGGTCGCAGACCGGGTTGTAGTCCTTGAGTTCAACAATCTGATGGTGGGGGTACTGGTTCATTCCGTTTCCCGTATATACCGAATTTCCTGGACAAATGTAGAGCCCCCCGCGGCTGCCGTTCATAGTGATGAGGTGACCGGTCTGGTCAAAATGGACGACCGGATTATTCTGGTTCTTGATTTTGAGAAGATAGTTGCTGAACTCTGTTCTGACAGTGCTCTTAAACCGCTTGATACTATTTTGATGCAGCGCGCTGAGGCCAATCCCGATCGTGCCCGAAAAACTGTTCTGGTTGCCGATGACTCGGTCTTTATACGCAAGACCCTCTGCAGCAGCCTCCGATCGGCCGGATATACGGTCGTTGAGGCGGAGAATGGCGCCGAGGCATGGAAGATGATTCAGCAGACCATACAGGACGTTGCTCAAGAAGGGGGCGTCTTCCAGGACCGAATTCACATGTTGATTACTGACGTTGAAATGCCGCAGATGGATGGCTTGCATCTCACCTCGCTGGTACGCAAAGAAGACACTCTGAAGAATCTGCCCGTCGCAATCTTTTCCTCACTTGCTTCGGAGGACAACAAGCGCAAATGGATCGGACTGGGCGCCAACTGCATTCTGACCAAGCCTGATCTGCCGAAACTGGTTGATGTCGTTGATGAGCTGACAGCGTGATTTGAAGCAGTGAGAAAAATGGGCGACTACCAATTGAAACAGTCGAGTCACCTAGTAGTATTCCTCCTGATATGAGGGCACCTCATCCAGAAAACCTTCCCGCACAGCGGCATGCTTAAGAGCGATGTCCACATCGGCGATTAACCGTTCTCGATCCTTGGGATAGCTGCCGGCCAGATTGAGGAAATTGGAAACATGATTAGAACGTAGAATGGTCTTGGCGGGATGCAGGTGATGAAGCATTTCTCGCGCTTCCAGCATCAGTTCGCGACGGGTACATTGCTGGAGAGTACGGACAAAGTCATCATTATGGCGGTGAAACATCGTCAGCAGTGAAAAGTATTCAGGATTTACACGGTTGACCCACGCCGCGGTAGCACGGGCATGTTGCAAGCTTCGTTCACGCCCGGCCAAACCGAGAATAGCAGTTACCGAAAGCTTCATACCGGCCTCACGGGCCAAAAGCGCCAGCTCCGCCATCCTCCCGGATTCAAAGCCTTTATTAACCGCCAGAAGTGTATCATCATCTCCAGACTCCAAACCGAAGTAGAGAATCTTGAGTCGCCTGGCGCGCAGCATGGCCAACTGTTCTGCGTTCTTGGTTGTCAGACTGTTGGGAGAAGCGTAGGAAGCGACCCGCTTCAGCCCAGGAAACGTTGCTGCCAGCGCATCAAGAATGATGCAAAGGTCATCGAACGGATAAACCAGAGCATCGCCATCAGCCAGAAACACCCGATCGATACGGTGGCGATAGCCTGCCGGAATCTCGGTTATTTCCTCCAGTATCTCCTGAGGCGGACGGACATGAAAGGCCTTCCCCTTGTACATCCCGCAAAATCGGCATTGATTCTGGGAACAACCGACCGTAACCTGGAATATCAGGCTCCGTGCTTCACTGGGGGGGCGAAACAGCGGTTCAATATAGCGCGGCATGGACGAATATCCTTATTATTAAATTACAATATATTCAGAATTTAATGTGCAGCCCTATACCGAGGGATTGCGGAGCTGTTCTGGAGTCGCCACGTTGCTGTTCTGGCGATACGGTCAAATATTTGTAGTCCATTTTCAAGGTAAGATTTTCACCGAGGAGATAGCTGAAACCGACCTGTGCAGCAACACCTGTTTTGAGCCTGGTCATATCACCAGTCTTCGTGTCCGGTTGGTACGTATATGCCAGGCCGGTACCCATATACGGCATGAAATCCTTTGCAATTCTGAAGCCGTACTTCGCCGTTACAATCCCCGGTTCCGGGGCCTTGGCATCAGAGGGAGCAGTGGTCAGGCGTCCTCCACCCAGCGAAAATTGTTGATAAAGCTCCTCGGCAGAGCCGGAGGAAACATGCAAGAGCGTGTCGAGACAAAGAAGCAGGAACATTGAAATGATTATTTGTATATGCTTCATTTTGAGAGCGCGGGCACCCTTTCAAACAGTCGCTTAATCAAATTCAGGACTGCAGTAACTTCTTGGCGAGC
Source organism: Dongiaceae bacterium (assembly GCA_035571735.1). Classification (GTDB taxonomy): domain Bacteria; phylum Desulfobacterota; class Desulfuromonadia; order Geobacterales; family Pseudopelobacteraceae; genus JACRCG01. The sequence continues at coordinate 13,199 of DATNCC010000307.1, forward strand.
GTGCGTTCGTATGCTATCCGGGCATAATCGATCTCTCGCATGACCCCTTTCACATCAGCCGGAATGTCGCTCTGCCTGAAAAGCCCTGTCAGCTCGGAAGTCGGGGTAAGCTTGCCGCTCGAGTACAGTTTCCAGATTTCCCTCCCATAATCTGTGGCGATCAATTCGGAAGCGAATCGGCCAAAATATGCGGTTATATTTGCAACATCACGCTCGAGCATGCTGCGGGCATTGTTATTACCTGCGGCATTGACCGCCTGCGGCAGGTCGATTATTACCAGGCCGTCATGGCCGACAAGAACATTGTACTCGGACAGGTCGCCATGAATAATTCCGGCACACAGCATGAGAACAACGTTCTTTATCATCTCACGATGATATTCACGAGCCTTCTCGCCCGTCAACCGGAGGTCATTAAGCCGGGGGGCCGCCCTGCCGTCGTCATCAGCCACTAATTCCATCAGCAGAATTCCGTCAGAGTAGTCATAAACCTGCGGAACGCGCACACCCGCCTCTGCAAGAATTCTCAGCGTATCCACCTCGGCGTTTTTCCAGGCTTCTTCAGTTTCCTTGCGTCCATACCTTGTATTCTTCTGCATGGCTCGTGCCTGACGACTGTTACGCCCCTTACGGCCTTCCTGATACTGAGCCAGACTGCTAAAACTTCGTATGCGAGCATCCTTGTAAACCTTGGCGCAGCAAAGCTCTCCCTTTGACTGAACGACATACACGTCAGCTTCCTTGCCGCTCATCAGGCGAGACACGACCTCATCCACCAGGCCATTGCGGACCAGTAACTCAAAGCATTCAGGAGTTTTCATATGTGAACGACTCTGAATGCCTTGCTCTCAAACTTAAACATTTACGATTCCTTTATATTGTTGCTCAGCGATGTACCAATCCAGAGTGAATAGTATTTAGCTAATTTCTAAGCATATCACTTCTATAGTGATAACAGCAAGAACGATGAGCATAAAACAGACTGCTCATAAACACGAAAGGCCCGATGCTCATGCACCGGGCCTTTCAAGATACCGTCTACCATAAATCTTATCTAGGCGCTGGCAGCCAGCGCCTTTTCAAATCCCATACTGAAAGCCTTTTTGTTGAGTTCGAGGAAAGCCTCCGGAACACTTGAAAGAACGGCTTTTTCGGCGTTTTCTCTGGAAACCTGTCCAGTCAATGCCACCATCGCGCCAAGAGCAACGATATTGGCCACGATCTCACGTCCAACGTCGTTTTTGGCGGTATTGATGATAGGAAACGCCACCGTCTTGAAATTGCCTGCCGGTATGTTAGTAACCAGGTCGGAATCAATCAGCAATACGCCACCTTCCTTGAGATCGTGTGAGTACTTGTTTGCAGCCTCCTGAGTCATGGCCAGCAGAGCATCACACTGGGTGACTTTCGGATAGTCGATCGGGCCGTCGGAGATAATAACTTCCGATTTTGATGCGCCACCACGTGCTTCCGGGCCGTAGCTTTGTGACTGAACGGCCTGCTTCCCTTCGTAGATCGAAGCGGCTTTGGCCATGATGATTCCGGCGGTGATAAGACCCTGTCCACCAGCACCGGAAAACCTGAGTTCATATCTAGACATGAATATATCGCTCCTTTTCCTGTAATTGTTACTTGGAAGCCTTGGCACGCTCGATAACTTTAGCGTACTCGGCAGTATACTCGGGCTTGGTTTCTTCCTTGTAGAGAACACCGGTCAGAATTTTACCCTGCAGTTGTTCAGCAGTCATTTTTTCTGCAGCCTTGACAGGTACAGCGACCTCTTTCAGGCGGTTCATCATTTCAATAACGGACTTGTACTTGTTACGACGACCGTAGGTGGTGGGGCAGTCGTCAAGAATTTCAACAACCGAGAACCCTTTATGCTGAATCGCTTCAACAATCAGCTTGTCAATCTGGTTGGCGTGGAATGCGGTTCCCCGGGCTACGAAGGTGGCACCGGCACCTATTGCCAACTTGGCGATGTCAAAACCGGGATCCGGGTTGCCGTAAGGTGTGGTGGAAGCCTTGTGGCCGGTAGGCGTACAGGGAGAGAATTGTCCGCCTGTCATGCCATAGATATAGTTATTCATGATGATATAGGTCATGTCGATGTTACGGCGGCAGGCGTGAATGAAGTGATTGCCGCCAATTGCGGTTCCGTCGCCGTCGCCACCAACAAGGATGACATTCATTTCCGGCTTGGCCATCTTGACTCCGGTTGCAAATGCAGCGGCGCGACCATGGGCTGTGTGCAGTGTACAGCAATCGATATAACCAGGAAGACGTGAAGCGCAACCGATACCGGATACTATGGCGGTCTCTTCCTTCTTGAGTTTAAGCGTGTCCATGGCACGGATTAACCCCTTCATGACGATGCCGTGGCCGCAGCCTGGACACCAGATGTGGGGCAATTTGCCGGGACGAAGATATTTATCATAATCAAAAGCCATGGTTATTTAACCTCCTTGATCTTATCGAGGATCTGGTCGGGATTGATCGGCTCACCATCTACACGGAATATTCCGAGTATCGGAGTCTTGCCCTGAGCGCAACGCTCAAGCTCCAGCGAGCACATCCCCAGATTCATCTCAGGAATTACAATGCCTTTGACTTTGCCGGCCAACGCCTTGATCTGCTTGTCGGGGAAAGGCCAGAAGGTTTTGATCCGGAACATACCTGCCTTGATGCCCTGTTCACGGGCGACATTGACGGCATAACGTGCCGAACGGGAGGTGGAACCATATGCCACAACTACAACTTCTGCATCATCCAGCATGTACTCTTCAAACTGGACAATGTCGTCAATATTTGCGTCAACCTTGCGTACCTGACGCTCTTCCTCAGCCTGAACTATTTCGGCTTTTGTAGTAGGAAAGCCATCCTGCATCTTGTTGAGGCCGGTGACATGGAACTTGTAGCCGGAACCGAAAGCTGCCAGCGGCGGAACATCGCCGAAGCTGGTGTCGTATGGCTTGTACTGCTCGGGCGGTACCGTCGGGGACTTGCGCGGAAGAACTTCAATTTCGCCCGGTTCAGGGAAAACAATTCGCTCACGCATGTGGGCAACGATCTCGTCAGGCATGACCATGACCGGGGTACGATATTTTTCGGACAGGTTGAAGGCGCGAATGACCTCTTCGTAGGTTTCCTGAACGGAAGCCGGGGTCAGACAGATGGCCGGGTGGTCGCCGTGGGTGCCCCACTTGGCGCACATCACGTCAGACTGCGAAGGTCCGGTAGGCATACCGGTTGAGGGACCGCCACGCATGACGTTATACACAACGCATGGGATTTCGGCGATGCAGCCGTAGCCGATAAGCTCCTGTTTAAGGGACAAACCGGGGCCGGATGTGGAGGTAAGCACCTTGGATCCGGCAAGTGATGCGCCAAGAATTGCGGCCATGGCGGCAATTTCGTCTTCCATCTGCAAGAATTTTCCGCCAGTTTTAGGTAATTCAGCTGACAGCACTTCAGATACCTCTGTCGAGGGAGTAATCGGGTAACCTGCAAAGAAGTCACAACCGGCGTATAATGCGCCGTGAGCTGCAGCTTCGTTACCCTGTAAAAACGCTACTTTTTTGGACACTGTTCATTCCTCCCGTAGAATTATTCGGTTGTTACTTTGATAGCGAAATCAGGACAGCGCAATTCGCACTGCATGCATTTGATACATGCTTCAAGGTTTTTGACAGAAGCATAGAATCCCTTCATTTCAAGAACTTTGGTGGGGCAGAACTCAACACAAATGTGACACCCCTTGCAGTACTTCTCGATAATCTCAATTGTTGGCAATTTTTTTTCCATCTTAGAAAGACTCCTTTATTCCGTAATAAAAGGTGGTAAATTCAGACTCCTAAAAGAAGCAAAAGAAGGGCGTAACACACCACCCTTCTTTCACCGATCCCGGAGACTGGAATCAATTACTACTTCATGCTGCCGACAAGTTCCTTGACCGCTGCAACCGACTTGTCCATCATGGCCTGCTCTGCGGCATCGAGTTTGAACTGGATGATTTTTTCAACACCTTTTTCTCCAAGCACTGCCGGTACGCCGACATAGAATCCGTTGACACCGAACTCACCCTGCAGGAAGCAGCAAGTCGGCAGGACACGCTTCTGGTCCTTCAAGATCGACTCCGCCATGGCAATGGCGGAAGAAGCAGGGGAGTAAAAGGCTGAACCGGTTTTCAGAAGGGCAACAACTTCGCCGCCGGCACCACGGGTACGTTTAACCATGGCTTCCATAACCTCTTTACCCTTCTCGGCACCGTATTTTTGCTCAAGAAGTTCGGTGACCGGAATACCGTTAACGCTGGCATAACGAACCAGGGGCACCATGTCATCGCCGTGGCCGCCGAGTGTCATGGCAGTAACATCCTTAACGGACACACCAAGCTCCCAGGCAATGAAACTGGCGAAGCGAGCGGAGTCAAGTACACCGGCCTGACCGATAACGCGGTGGTAAGGGAAGCCGGTAATCTTCTGGCAGAGGGTAACCATTGCGTCGAGAGGATTGGAGATAACAATAACGATCGATTCAGGAGCAAACGCTTTGATCCCTTCAGCAACCGAAGTCATGATTTTTGAGTTGACTTCGATCAGATCATCGCGGCTCATGCCCGGTTTCCGCGGCAGACCGGCAGTAACGATGACAACGTCGGAACCTTTGATGTCTTCGTAGCTGTTGGTGCCTTTCAGATTTACGTCGTAGCGATCGACCGGACCAACTTCAGCAATGTCAAGCATCTTACCCTGGGGAAGACCTTCAACAATGTCAAAAAGAACAACATCACCGAGTTCACGCAATGCACAAAGCTGAGCAAGAACACCGCCGATCTGTCCGCCACCGATAAGTGAAATCTTTTTACGAGCCATACTGTTACCTCCCTTTTCGTTTTTTTGTAAAATAAGGCAGGGAGTAGTATCCCCAGCCCCTGCTGACTGCAACGGTCACATATTTTCAATCAGTGCATCGGCAAAACCGGAACAGGAAAGCAACGTCGCTCCCTGCATCATTCGCTCAAAATCATACGTGACGCGTTTCTGGCCTATCGTTCGGTCAAGCGTTTTGACGATAAGATCGGCGGCTTCCTGCCATCCGAGATATTCCAGCATCATAACACCCGACAGAATTACAGACCCGGGATTTACCTTGTCCAGATTTGCATACTTTGGAGCCGTGCCATGGGTTGCCTCGAAGATGGCATGACCGGTTACATAATTTATATTAGCTCCCGGTGCGATGCCAATGCCGCCGACCTGGGCAGCCAAAGCGTCAGAAAGAAAGTCGCCCTCCAGATTCATGGTTGCAACGACATCAAACTCCTTGGCCCGGGTCAGAACCTGCTGCAGAGTTATATCTGCCAGGGTATCTTTGATCATCAACAATTTCTTCAGCTGTCCGTTTCCGTGAGTCGGCATCAGCTTCAGAGCAGACCTAACCTCATTACGGATAACATCCTGCTGCTGGGGCGACATCATATCGTAGCCGGGGTCGATCATCCTGGCGTTTTCTTCCACGGACAGGATTGAATTACGATCCTGATTGCTGATAATCCACGATTCCCGTTCGGTTACTACCCAAGAACGAAATTCGGAGGTGGCCAATGCATAACACCAATCCTTGAACGCGCCATCGGTGAATTTCATGATATTGCCCTTGTGGACAATTGTCACAGACTTGCGTTTGTGAACCAGTGCATACTGTATTGCGGCCCGGATCAGCCGTTCCGATCCGTTGCGGGAGATCGGCTTGATACCGATTGAAGAGCTTTCCGGGAACCGGATCTTGCTGACCCCCATCTCATTAACCAGAAACTGAATGACCTTTTCACATTCGGCAGTGCCGGTCATCCACTCGATGCCGGCATAAATATCTTCGCAGTTTTCCCGGAAAATCACCATATCTACGTCTTCAGGTCTTTTAACCGGCGTAGGGACGCCCTGAAAATAACGAATCGGACGAAGACATGTATACAGGTCAAGAATCTGCCGAAGAGCAACATTGAGCGATCTGATCCCGCCACCAATCGGAGTTGTCAACGGACCCTTGATTCCGACCAGGAACTCTCTGAATGCCTGCACGGTTTCATCCGGTAACCAGGCCTTGTCACCCATTTCATTTCGAAACCGGTTAAAGGGCTTCTCGCCGGCAAACACTTCCATCCAGCTGATTTGCTTCGAACCGCCGTAGGCCTTTCCCACGGCGGCATCGAAAACACGGACCGAAGCTTTCCAGATATCAATACCGGTACCGTCACCTTCAATATAGGGAATGATCGGGTTATCGGGCACCTTCAAAATGCCGTCACTTCCCATGGTGATCTTATCCCCGGAAGGGACTGTAACGTATGTATATTCCATCTAGCTCACTTCACGCGACTACGCAAGTTATAAAAGAGCACAAACCAGATACATGCTAAGCGATAGCGTCGATAATCGCGTTTAAAGTAGCGCTCGGGCGCATTGCCTTTTCTGTCTTGATCGGGTCCGGCTGATAGTAGCCACCAATATCCTGAGGCTTTCCTTGGGCTCCGATCAGTTCTTCATTAATCTTTGCCTCATTTTCTTCAAGCTGCTTGGCAACCTTGGCAAAAAGTGTTTGCAGATCCTTGTCCTTTGTCTGCTCAGCCAGAGCCTGTGCCCAATACATTGCGAGGTAGAAATGGCTGCCCCTGTTGTCTATCTGACCAACCTTACGCGCCGGGTTCTTGTTGTTGTCCAGGAATTTGGTGTTTGCCTGGTCAAGCGTATCAGCGAGGAGCTGGGCTTTTTCATTTTTGAAGGTAGCGGCAAGGTGCTCCAGAGATACTGCCAACGCCAGGAATTCGCCGAGAGAATCCCAGCGCAGGTACCCTTCCTGGACAAACTGCTGGACATGCTTGGGCGCCGATCCGCCGGCTCCTGTCTCGAACAGTCCGCCGCCGGCCAGAAGCGGCACGATCGACAGCATTTTCGCACTGGTACCCAGTTCAAGGATCGGGAACAGGTCGGTCAGGTAATCCCTCAGGGCGTTTCCGGTAACGGAAATCGTATCCAGGCCGGCTTTTGCCCTGGGCAGCGTGAAGCGCATTGCCTCTACCGGCGACATGATATGGATTTCCAAACCGCTCGTATCGTGGTCTTTCAGGTATTTTTCCACTTTCAGGATCATCTGGGCATCGTGACCACGGTTTTTGTCAAGCCAGAACACCGCCGGTGCTCCGGTCGCACGTGCACGACGTACTGCCAGCTTGACCCAATCCTGAATCGGCAGGTCCTTTGCCTGGCAGCCGCGCCAGATGTCACCAGCTTCAACAGCATGCTGGATCAGTACTGCTCCCGACTCGTCAACAACACGCACGGTGCCGTTTGCCGGAATCTTGAAGGTCTTGTCGTGTGAACCGTACTCTTCCGCCTTCTGCGCCATAAGGCCGACGTTGGAAACGCTTCCCATGGTGGTCGGATCAAACTGGCCGTTTTTCTTGCAGAAGTCGATGCACTCCTGGTACCACTCGGAATAGGAAGTATCGGGAATGACGCATTTAACATCATGAAGCTTGCCGTCCGGCCCCCACATCCCGCCGGAATCACGGATAACAACCGGCATGGAAGCATCGATGATGATGTCGTTGCTGGCATGCAGATTGGTGATGCCCTTGTCGGAATCAACCATCGCCAGAGGCGGCTGCTTCTTGTACACTTCCTGGATATCCGCTTCGATTTCGGCGCGCTTTGCTTCCGGCAGCTTCTGGATTTTCGCATAGAGATCGCCCATGCCGAGATCCGGGTTGACGCCCAGCTCGTTGAAGGTCGCAGCATGCTTCTCGAAAACGTCCTTGTAGAATACGGATACGAAATGACCGAACATGATCGGATCGGAGATCTTCATCATGGTGGCTTTCAGGTGCACTGAGAACAACACGCCCTTTGCCTTCGCATCTTCGATCTGCTCGGCAATGAAGCTGCGCAGCGCTTTGGCGCTCATGAACGCGCCGTCAAGAACTTCTCCGGCCTGGAGCGCCAGCTTGTCTTTCAGCACCTTGACGTTTCCGGCGGCGTCGACAAGTTCGATTTTGACGTTGCCGGCCTTTGGCATGGTAACCGATTTTTCGCTGTGGTAGAAATCGCCGGCAGTCATATGCGAGACGTGTGTTTTCGAGTCGGACTTCCACGCACCCATTTTATGCGGATATTTTTTGGCATATTCCTTTACTGCGCGGGCCGACCGCCGGTCGGAGTTGCCTTCCCTCAAAACCGGGTTTACGGCGCTTCCCAGACACTTGGCGTAGCGGGAATGAAGCGCTTTTTCAGCGTCGGTCTTCGGCTCCTCTGGATAATCCGGAAGCTTATACCCTTTCTCCTGCAATTCCTTGATGGCAGCTTTCAGCTGAGGGATCGAAGCACTGACATTGGGCAGCTTGATGATATTGGCTTCAGGCTTCTGGGTAAGTTCACCCAGTTCTGCCAGATAATCCGGCATCCTCTGGCTCTCCGTCAGATAATCCGGAAAGTTTGCGATAATTCTTCCTGCAACGGAGATATCCCTTGTTTCCACCACAACGCCAGCCGCCTTTGTGAAGGCGTTTACGATAGGGAGCAAGGAGTAGGTTGCCAGTGCGGGTGCTTCATCAATTTTCGACCAAATAATCTTTTGTGTCGTCATATTCTCTCCTTAGTTTTATTGCCAGAACTGCCAGAGGCATATTGAAGGTATTTTCGGGCTGTTGATCTTGGCAGAAATACGGGTTTTTTTCGTATAACTATAAGCTATAACGACAACTTACAGCCATGGTAAAAATTTCGTATACAGTATACAAAACCCGTTTAGCTGTCAAGAAAAAATCGGCTCGAGCGGGGGATATGGCAATTGTGAGCTGGCGCTTTAACGCATTGGTTGTTCTAGTTATTTTTTATTGGAATAACGACGCGCTTCATCTGCTTCATCGCGACTGAAATTACGCGGTATGACAAAGACCTGGCCAGGCCAGAGCCGTTTCGGGTCACGGATCTGGTCACGGTTGGCACGATAGATGATCGGCCAGAGAGTTGAATCGTTGTAGATCTCGGTTCGTCCGGAAATCTGAGGCAATGTTTCGCCACGGCGAACTGTATAGGATGTGGCTTGAGATGAGGGCAATTCTCTGGTTTTTTTCTGCGTAAATCGTGCAGCCTCAGCCGACTTGGCCAACTGCTGTGATCTCATTCGTATCTCGGCTTCTGCAACGGCACGCATCAGCTGTTCTTCTTCAGCCTTCGCAGCAAGCTCCGCTACGCGCAGTTGCTTCTCGGCAGCAAGTCGCTTTTTTTCCCGTTTGAGCTCCGACTGCAGAATCTCTGCTTTCTGAAATGCCAGTCGGTAATATACATCCGCGCCCTTGTCATCTTCACGTACATGATAAAGCGCTTCTCCATGTTCAAACGTTTCCAGCAGGTTTCGGTACTCCTGGGGGAACAGTGACGGCGCTTCCCGACGTCCGAGTTCCTCAACCAGAGGGGCGGTTTTGTTGCGCCAGGAAGGAATCGGAGTGGAACAGGCCGCCAGGACTGCACCCAACAACAGTATGCATGCAACCTGACGGCACACTCCAGCCCCGATAAATCGAGATAAGTGCGTTAACGAAATTATTCTCTGCAAAATAATGCAGAAAACAATTTCTAACTTACTAAGCATGATCAGCCCTGTTTTTCGGCCAGACGGATACCCAGTTCGCGGAGTTGTTTGGTGTCAACCGACGAAGGAGCCTCGGACATCATGCAGGTACCCTTCTGGGTTTTCGGGAATGCGATAACATCCCGGATCGAGTCGCTGCCGGTCAGAAGCATTATCAATCGATCCATACCGAATGCGATTCCGCCATGGGGTGGAGTACCAAACTCAAGAGCGTCGAGCAGGAAGCCGAACTTGCTGCGGGCATCCTCGACACTCATTCCCAGCAGTTTGAACATTAATGACTGGACATGCTCCTGATGAATCCTGATGGAACCGCCACCGATCTCGTTGCCGTTCAACACGAGGTCATAAGCCTTGGCACGGCAGCGCCCAGGGTCGGACTCAACAAACTCAAGATCCTCATCCATAGGTGCGGTGAAGGGGTGGTGGACCGCACTCCAGCGTTTTTCATCCTCATCCCACTCCAGCAGCGGGAATTCGGTTATCCACACAAAGCGGTAGTCGTCCTTGCTGGTCAGGCCGAGCAGGTTCGCAAGGTGGTTACGCAGTTTGCCGAGCGAATCGTGGACAACTTTGGGCTTGTCAGCCACGAAGAACAGCAGATCTCCCTCTTCAGCAGCAAAAGAGCTGTTCATGACGGCGATCTCCTCGGCGGTAAAGAACTTGGCAATCGGAGAATGCCACTCGCCGTTCTCGATCTTGACGTAAGCAAGTCCCTTGGCGCCGTAGATCTTGACGAATTCCGTCAGGTCGTCGATCTCCTTGCGGGAGAACTTCGCGCACCCTTTGGCATTGATACCCTTGATTATTCCCCCCTTGGAGGCGACATCGGCAAATACCTTGAAGCCGGAGGCTTTGACAATGTCGGTCAGATCGCAGAGTTCCATCCCGAAACGGAGGTCAGGATTATCGAGGCCGAAACGGCGAATTGCCTCGGCATAGGTAAGACGCTCCACCGGCAACTGAACCGCAACCCCCTTGGCTTCGGAGAAAACACGGGCAATCAGCCCCTCCATGACCGTAATAATATCCTCCTGGTCAATGAAGGACATCTCGCAGTCTATTTGGGTGAACTCCGGCTGGCGATCGGCACGCAGGTCCTCATCACGAAAACAACGGACTACCTGGAAATATTTGTCGAAACCGGAAATCATCAGGATCTGCTTGAAAATCTGGGGAGACTGCGGCAGTGCATAGAAATGTCCCTGATTGATTCGGGACGGCACCAGGAAGTCACGCGCCCCTTCCGGGGTCGATTTGGTGAGAAAAGGCGTTTCAAGCTCCAGAAAGCCGTTATCGGTCAGGTAAGAGCGGGTCAGCTGGGCAACCTTCGAGCGCAGGATCAGGTTATACTGCAGCTGGGGACGGCGAAGGTCAAGATAGCGGTACTTCAGACGGATGTTCTCATTGATGTCGCCATGTTCGTCGAGCATGAACGGCAGCGGCTTGGAACGGTTGAGCAGTTTGCACTCCAGTACCTGGATTTCTACCTCGCCGGTCTTCATGTTCGGGTTGACGGTGCCTTCCGGGCGCGGAATAACCGTACCCCTGACCGCCAGCACAAATTCACTGCGGACTGATTCGGCAACGGCATGGCCGGACGGGTTGACTTCAGGATCGAACACGATCTGGGCTATCCCCTCACGGTCGCGCAAGTCGATAAAGATGAGTCCGCCGTGATCACGGCGGCGCAAAGCCCACCCCATCAGAATCACTTCGCTGCCGATGTCTGCGGCCCGCAGATCACCACAATATTGCGTCCGTTTCCAGCTCCCGAGAAAATCCATAAATAACCCCCTGTCAGTATATTAGTTAATCAGTCGTCCGATGTTCCCGAACCGCGGCCTGAACTTGTCACGATCCCACGACCAGTACTTGATAAATGCCAAACCCTTGATTTGATCACGACGGACAAACTTCCAGAAACGACTGTCGTAGGAGCGGTCGCGATTGTCGCCCATCACAAAGTACGAATTTGGCGGTACGGTTACCGGTCCGAACGTATCGCGCGGATTCACCTCTTTCGGGATGATATCCTTCTCCTTATGTATCTCGTGCGGATTCTCATAAAGCTTGCCATTGACGTAGACATGCTTTTCCTTCCCTTCCACCACATCGCCCGGGACACCTACCACGCGCTTGATAAAATCCTTGCTGGGGTCTTCCGGATACTCGAAAACGATCACGTCCCCCTGACGCGGATCACGAATCGTCAGAACCCGTTTATCAACAAAGGGGATTTTTGTGCCGTAGACAAACTTGTTGACCAGCAGATGATCACCGATCGCCAGCGTGTCCTCCATCGACCCGGATGGGATTTTGAAGGCCTGAACCAGGTAGGTGCGGATTACCAGGGCCAGCAGTACCGCTATAGCGATCGATTCCGCATATTCGCGGATCAGACCTTTCTTTTTGACCGGTTCCGGTTGTGATGGAGAGAATTCTTCTTGAGATGTTCTTGTATGTTCTTCCATGCGGATTCCTTTTAAAATATGTGTGTCAGTCAACCTTCAGAATTGCCAGGAACGCTTCCTGCGGCAACTCGACGTTACCGACATTCTTCATCCTTTTTTTGCCCTCTTTCTGTTTCTCCAGCAGTTTCCGTTTGCGGGTAATATCTCCGCCGTAACATTTTGCCAGAACATCCTTGCGCATCGCCTTGACCGTCTCACGCGCAATAATCCGGTTACCGATGGCAGCCTGAATAGCCACCTCGAACATCTGCCGTGAAATCAGTTCCTTCATTTTTGAGACCAGATCGCGACCGCGGAAGTATGCTTTATCACGGTGCAAAATCAGCGACAGGGCATCAACGACCTCTCCGTTGATCATGACATTCATGCGCACCAGGTCGCTCTGCCGATACTCCAGATGTTCATAGTCGAGGGAAGCATACCCCTTGGTGATTGATTTGAGGCGATCATAGAAATCCAGCACAATCTCGTTCAACGGCAGTTCATAGATGATCATGACACGGGTCGGAGTCAGATACTTGATCTCCCGCTGTACACCGCGTTTGTCCTCGCAGAGCGCCAGCACGCCGCCGACAAATTCATTGGGGACGTGAATATGGGCAAGGATAAACGGCTCTTCCAGAAACTCCGTGCTTTGCAGTTCGGGCATCTGATTGGCACTCTGAATGGAATAAACTTCGCCATTCAGTTTGTGAACCCGGTACACAACGGTCGGAGCGGTCGTAATCAGGTCAAGTCCGAATTCCCTCTCCAGCCGTTCCTGAATGATTTCCATATGCAGCAGGCCAAGGAAGCCGCAGCGGAACCCGAAACCGAGCGCCAGCGATGTTTCAGGCTCGAAGGAGAAGGATGAGTCGTTCAGTTTCAGCTTGGCCAGCGCATCGCGCAACTGTTCGTACTGAACCGTATCAATCGGATACAGACCGGAGAACACCATCGGCTTGACTTCCTTGAAACCGTCAAGCGCCTGCGCGCACTGGCGATGCAGCAGTGTTACCGTATCACCGACCTTGGCATCCGCGACGTCCTTGATGCCGGCAATTATGAACCCGACCTCCCCTGCCGCCAGTTCAGGCACCTCAACCATAGTGGGGGCAAAGACCCCGACTTTAAGAGCTTCGAAAGCACTGTTGGTTGACATCAGCTGGATCTTGTCACCCTTTTTGAGCGTGCCGTCAAAGATGCGCACCAGGATGATAACCCCTTGATATTGATCATACCAGGAGTCGAACAGCAGCGCCTTGAGCGGAGCATCCGGGTTCCCGACAGGAGGAGGAATCTTCTTGACGATCTCCTCAAGAATCTCGTGAGTGCCGATTCCCTCCTTGGCGCTGGCCAGAACCGCCTCATGGGCATCGATGCCGATGATATCCTCGATCTCCTGCTTGACCCGTTCCGGATCGGCCGCCGGCAGATCGATCTTGTTCAACACCGGGAACACCTCGAGGTTTATATCCAGGGCGAGATAGACGTTGGCAAGGGTCTGGGCCTCGACCCCCTGGGAAGCGTCAACCACCAGCAGTCCGCCTTCACAGGCGGCCAGCGAGCGGGACACTTCATAGGTAAAGTCAACATGGCCGGGAGTGTCGATCAGGTTGAGTACATAATCGATGCCGGCGTCAGAGCGATAATTGAGCCGTACGGTCTGGGCCTTGATGGTAATACCCCGCTCCCGCTCCAGATCCATCTTGTCAAGGAACTGGTTCTGCTTATCCCGGTCGGAAACCGTTCCGGTATACTCAAGAAGGCGGTCAGCCAGGGTAGATTTGCCGTGGTCGATGTGAGCGATGATGGAGAAGTTGCGGATTCTGCTGATTTCCATGAATTCCTTCGTATTCTAAAAAATAGGACTGTGAAGAATAAATAAAGATGGCGGGAAAGTAAAGGGGAAAAGGGAGCAAACCTCCTTCTACTTTGACATTCATACTTGACAAGCGGGCACCTAATGAGGCTTATTTCAGGCAACTAACAATATAAAGCTGGCAGCCCAAAGCTGTAAACCACCACACTAAAGGAACTTCGCTTATTACTCTCTCAGCCCCCCCCCACAAACCCTCCCCGCCCCGCAGCCACGAACAGTGGATGCGGCAGGCGATTGCCGAAGCGGGCAAGGCGCAAGCCAAGGACGAGGTGCCGATCGGCTGTGTAATCGTCCAAGGCGACAGAATCATCGCCCGGGGCCACAACCTGCGTGAAGCGTCACAGGATCCGACGGGACACGCCGAGCTGATCGCAATCAGAAAAGCCGCCCGGAAACTTGGTTCCTGGCGGCTCCTTGATACTGTCCTGTATGTAACCCTGGAACCCTGTACGATGTGCATGGGGGCGATCATACTGGCCCGCATCCCCACCGTCGTCTTCGGCTGTTATGACCCGAAGGGGGGAGCTGCCGGCTCACTCTATGACCTCTCCAGCGAGCCCCGCCTCAATCACCGGGTCGAACTGCTGCCGCGGGTTCTTGAAACCGAGTGTTCATGCCTGCTGAGTAACTTCTTTGCCGAACTTCGCTCGCGCAAACGGAGTGCGGGTACTACTTGATCCCCTCATACTCTTCAGGAGTATTCACGTTCAAAAATGATTTCATTTGACCGCCGCCGCTCTGCAACTCCTCATAAGATACCTGCCGGATATTCATCCTGCCCAGAATATCCAGAATCTTCCGTTCACCCGTCTTGATCGCGTTTTCAAAGACATCCTTACAGGCTGAAGAATAGAGAGCATGCAGCGGCTCCTGCCCCCCCTCGCTGAAAGGAACCACAGCGTCATGATCACCTTCACGCATATCACACAGGTGGCGAATGATGACAGGGTCGAGGAACGGCAAATCGCATGCGGTTACGAATGAATGTGCCGTGCTGCTGTTGGCCAGCGCCGAATGCAGGCCGGCGATTGAACCGCGGTCGGGGTAAATATCCGGAACTTTGCGGCAGGGGAGGAAATCGTAGTCCCCTGGTGAATTTGTGACGACTATTACTTCATGAAACAGGGAGGCCAGTGTCCGGTAGACACGGGTGATTATCGGAATGCCGTCGACTTCCAGAAGCGCTTTGTTCCTGCCCATCCGGCTGGATGACCCGCCGGCCAGGATGACTCCGGAAACGCCCTCGATTTTATCATGTCCCGATCCGTCTTCAATGGCCTCAGGGTGACTGTATATGGTAAATGATCCGCCCCTTACGTAGCCGATCAGGCATATCCCGGCCTGCTCGCACAGCTTGATCGCCATGTCGGTGGGGGATGTGCGCGAGGCGATCACGTTGATCCCCATCAACGCCGCCTTGGCGACCATCTCGGTGGAGACTCTCCCCGATGTCGCCAGTTCCGCGCCGGCCATGTCGATCCCCCTGAACAGCGCTTCGCCGGCGATCCGGTCGAAAGTGTTATGCCTGCCAAGATCCTCGGCATAAAGCATGAGCTTGCCGCCCAGGCCGATGGCGGCGGAATGGATACCGCCATGCGATCGGTATTGTTCGGCTTTTTGGGTCAACTCGTTCATCAGGGAGAATATCTGGAGGGGTGAGCGGAGCAGCCGGTGTGCCGGCGGAGATACGCCGGCACTCTTGGCAGTGGGAAGCGTAAACGTTACACCGGTGCCGCATCCGGAGGTGAGCACAGGCTTCAGCCGCTCCGGCAGTTCCCCCTTGATCCTGACATTGGCGGTGCCGAACTCTTCGCAGACGCTGAACATCTCAAAATCGTCCAGAGACGACACAAACCCCTGCAGGCGCAAAAAACCGGCAACCAGAAAGCGAAGATCATGGGGAGAGCCGATCAGGGTGGCAATCTCGCGCCCATTGACGATCAACTGCAGCGGAAATTCGTTGACGACGGTTGCAGCGGTTGGCTGCAGGAAATCGCCGCGACAGGTAAAATACATATGGTTGTGGTTATCTGGCTTCATAGTCCCTGGCTTCTGTTGATAAAAAGGGGGGAGAACATGACTTGTTCTCCCCCCGGATGAATCAGTTCATAACCTCAAAAATGATCAGCCGGCCAGGCCGAAGGTTTCGTGCATGACGCGGACGGCAAGTTCGGTATATTTCTCATCGATGACAACAGAAATTTTGATTTCCGAGGTCGAGATCATCTGGATGTTGATACCGTTCTGGGAGAGCGCGCTGAACATCTGGGTCGCTACTCCGGCATGGCTCCGCATGCCTAGTCCCACGATCGAAATCTTGCTGATATTCTCGTCGGAGAGCACCTCTTTGGCCTGCACTACCTTGGCAACCTCGTTCGTGATCAGCAGGGCCTGCTTCAGATCGGCCTTTGTTACGGTGAAGGTGAAGTCGGTCAAACCGTGATCACTGACATTCTGCACGATCATATCTACCGAAATTGCGGCATCGGAGAGCGGGGTGAGGATTTTTGCGGCGATGCCGGGCTTGTCGGGTACCCCCTTGACCGCAATCTTGGCCTCATTCTTGTCGTACGCAACCCCTGAAACGAGTATTCCTTCCATATCCTTGTCCTCCCTGGTAACCATCGTACCGGTGTTTTCATTAAGACTTGAGCGGACATGTACGTCCACGTTATATTTTTTGGCAAATTCGACCGAACGGATCTGGAGCACCTTGGCGCCCAGACTGGCCAGTTCCAGCATCTCGTCGTACGATATCTTTTCGATCTTGCGCGCCTCTTTACAGACGTTGGGATCGGTGGTGTAGACGCCGTCGACGTCGGTGTAAATTTCGCAGACATCCGCCTTGAGGGCGGCGGCTATCGCAACTGCCGAAGTATCGGAACCGCCGCGTCCCAGCGTGGTCACGTTGCCGTCGGCATCAACTCCCTGAAAACCGGCCAGGACGATAATTGTGCCCTCCTTGAGATCGGCACGGATGTTCTTGTCATCGATACTCTCGATCCGGGCTTTTGTAGCGGTCGAATCGGTTACGATCGGAACCTGCCACCCCTGATAGGATTTTGCCTTGTAACCCTGCGATTTGAGATACATGGAGAGCAGCCCGATAGTGACCTGTTCACCGGTTGCGACCAGCACGTCGTATTCGCGGCCGTCCGGTATTTCACACATCTCGTTGGCAAGCGCAACCAGCTTGTTGGTTTCGCCCGACATGGCGGAAACAACAACAATCACGTCGTTACCAGCGTCATAGGTTTTTATGATGCGTCTGGCAACGTTTTTGATACGGTCGGGTGAGCCGACCGAAGTGCCACCGTACTTTTGCACTACAAGCGCCATACTGCTCTCCTTGTTGGGAAATTGGTTTGAATAAATGAACCAAAGATGCTGCTCTATAGCAGATAACCTGCCGTCTGGTCAAAGTTTTTTTTGTTGTTTAAACACTCGGCCAGCCGGTCGAGAACATTGTCCGATTTTTGTCCGGAGCTGGTAATCGTAATCAGACGCTGGTTCTCCCCTGCGTATTCCAGCAGCAGCGTCAGCATATCGTCCGGAATCAGCTCCGCAAGGCGCTCGGACCATTCAACAACACAGACACCATCACCATAAAAGTACTCTTCAAATCCGAGTTCGGCAATGTCGTCATCACCGGCCAGACGGTAGAAATCAAAATGGTAGACCGGAGTGCTGCCGGGATAGCAATTCATGATGGCATAGGTCGGGCTTGCCACAAGGTGAGCGCTTTGCGGAGCCAGCGAAGCCACCAGACCGCGCGTCAGACAGGTTTTCCCGCTGCCGAGATCTCCGCGCAGAGCCAGAAAAGAACCGGGATGGAGCAGCGAGCCGATGCAGGTTCCCAACTCTTCCGTTTCGCCGGGCGACCCGGTTGTAATCTGCAGACTGGGCACTATCGGTTCATCGAGCGGATGATATCGATTCGCGACACCATGCCGACCAGTTTTTTCCCTTCAACGACCGGAAGCGCGTGTATTTTTTTACTGCTCATGATTTCGGCGGCGCTGCTGACGGAATCGGAAGGGGTGACGGTCACAACATCCGTAGATGCCAGTTCAGCTGCGGTTTGCGCGGACAGTTTATCCAGCTCCCGCTTCAGAGAACCTTCCCCCCCCAGCGGTATGACCCAGTCGAACAGGGAAATAACCGTCGGGATATGGAGAGGGCGATCCTGTTCGACCAGATCGGATGCGGTAACTATGCCGGTCAGGTTCCCGGCGTCATCAACGATCGGAAGTGTTCCGATATTCATGGTGTCAAAAATACCGGCCATTTCACGCACCGTCGTGGTCCCCTTGATTGAAACTACATTTCTGGTCATAATATCTGCTACGGTCAGCATGGGAATTCTCCTTGTTTTTACAGTTTACCAGAGTTTGAGCTCACCGAACAGCTTCGGGGCGTACAGCAGGTGTTTTTAACAATTCTTTACAGGCGAACGGCAGCTTTTCAAGAACATCGGAGGCATTCATGCCGATTTCACCCTTCTCCCGGGCAACCAGATCCGCGGCAAATCCGTGCAGGAAGACCCCCAGACGGCAGGCGTCCCAGCCAGTATAACCCTGGCCGAGTAGAGAAACAATGATGCCGGTCAGCACATCGCCCATGCCGCCGGTTGCCATGCCGGGATTGCCGCTGCCGTTGATAGCCACGCTGCCGTCGGGAGAAGCAATAACGGTCCGCGCTCCCTTCAAAACCAGGAAGACGCCACAGGTGCTGGCAAATTCCTGAGCGACTGAAATACGTTTCGCCTCGACATCCGGAATTGAAGTTCCCAACAGCCGGGACATTTCCCCCGGATGGGGAGTGAGAATAATCTGCCGCGATTTTTTGCGCTGTAACACGGTCATGTCTTCTGCCAGAGCATTCAGGCCGTCGGCATCTATCACCAGCGGCAGCGCCACCGTCTCCACCAGGCTCCGTACCAGGGCATCCGTTTCCGGGTGACGCCCAAGACCGGGACCGACCGCCACGGCATCCTTGCCGGCCAACAGCGCTTCTATGGCCGAAAAGGCGCTGCTTGTCAGATGGCCGTCACCGGAATCAGACAGGGGGATCGTCATCACTTCCGTAGTTTTTACCTCCAGAATGCCGTGGATGCTTTCTGCCGCGCCAAGGGTTACCAGCCCGGAACCGGCTCTGACGGCGCTGTTGGCGGCCAGTGCCGCCGCTCCGGTTTTGCCTTTCGATCCGGCGACAATCAGGCAATGGCCGAAACTCCCCTTGTGAGCCGTGCGCTCACGACGACGCAGCATGGGGCGCGCCGCGTCCGCATTTATAAAATCGTACCCGGCAGCGGCTTCCATCACCTCTGTCGGGATTCCGATATCTGCCACCACCAGTCGCCCGGTATGTTCGGCCCCCGGGTAGAGGACATGCCCCAGTTTGGCGAAGGCAAACGTCACGGTCAAGTTTGCCCTGACCGCTTCCCCCTGCACCCGTCCGGTAGTGCCGTCGATGCCGGACGGAATATCAACAGCAACAACCGGGCGACCTGATGCATTCATCAGCTTAATCGCTTCGAGGTACGTGCCGCTTACAGCGCTGCTGAGCCCGGTGCCGAGCAGAGCGTCTACAATCAGGTCGGCTTGGAAGATTTCCTCCGCATGTCCGGCGGACAATTGGCCCTCGCGGGTGCAATGCTCGATGACCGACCCGGCAAGCTTGTCCAGATTTACGGAGGCATCTCCGACGACCTGTTCACGGCCGGCCAGGACGATGACTTTGACACTCCATCCCTGCTGGCCGAGCAGGCGCGCAATGACATGGCCGTCTCCCCCGTTGTTCCCCTTGCCGGCCATGACCACGCAGCGTCCGTGGGACCCGAATTCGGCGATGATCTCTTCAACGCAGCAGCGCCCGGCGTTTTCCATCAGCTGAAGGCCCGGAATTCCGTACTCTTCGAAGGCCTGTTTGTCGATCTCCTGCATGGTATGTGCGGTAACGACTCTCATTTTGACTCCAGAACCACCATCGCGATGGCACTCCCGCCATCGTGGGACAGCGACAGCTGTACTCTGGCCAGTCCATTGGCCTGAAACTGCTCTGCCGCTTTCCCGGAAAGGATCAACTCCGGTTTTCCCAGGGTGTCGTTCGACACTTCCATATCCTGCCATGAAATGCCGTCCCGCAGACCGGTGCCGAGCGCCTTCAAAAATGCTTCCTTCGCGGCAAATCGCGCAGCCAGGCAGGACGCCGCATCTTTTCTGCTCCCGCACCGGGATCGCTCAAGCTTTGTAAAGAGCCGTTCGATGACGGCAGTATTGCCAGTCTCCAGAAACCTCCGGAAACGATCTATTGCCACGATGTCGGTGCCGATTCCGTAGATCATGCGTACTTGAGCAGCTCGACCATGTCGCGCACCGCCCGGTCCAGCCCGACCAGCGTGGCACGGGCGATTATGGAGTGACCGATGTTATATTCCTCGATGCCGCCCAGGGCGGTAATCGCCTTGATATTCGTGTAATTGAGCCCGTGGCCGGCATTCACTCCCAATCCTACCTTGCGTGCCAGCTTGATGGCCGTGTCGATATTCTCCAGTTCATGCTGCTGTTCGTCCCAGGTGAGCGCTTCAGCGTAGGAACCGGTATGGATCTCGATGTAATCGGTACCGCTCTTTTTGGCCGCCTTGATCTGTTCCTGGTTCGGGTCGATAAACAGGCTCACAATTATGCCGCCATCCTGCAGACGCTTGACCGTATCGGTGATCTGCTTGAGATTGACGATCACATCCAGCCCCCCCTCCGTGGTCAGCTCCTGACGCTTTTCCGGCACCAGCGTCACCTGTTCCGGCTTGACGTTAAGCGCTATCCGCACCATCTCCTGGGTAGCGGCCATCTCAAGGTTGAGCTTGCTCTTTACGGTGCGCCGCAGTATCTCCAGATCGCGGTCCTGGATGTGGCGCCGGTCCTCACGCAGATGGATGGTTATGCCTTCGGCCCCGGCCATTTCGCCAATGGCGGCGGCGGTTACAGGATCAGGCTCCACTCCGCCGCGGGCCTGACGGACGGTGGCGATATGATCGACGTTCAGTCCCAGTTTTGCCATCATTTCTCTCCGATCTGTTTCTTGACCAGATCACAAATCTCGTTGGCCCACGTCGTGATCTCGTATTTGTCCTGCCCCTCGATCATGACCCTGAGCAGCGGTTCCGTACCGGAGTAACGGATCAACACCCGCCCCTCATTGCCGAGCTTGCCCTCGACATTTTTGATCTTGGCGGCGACTTCGCTGATCGAGAAGATATCCACCTTCTCCCGGACACGCGTGTTGCATAGCACCTGCGGCAGGGGGATCATGATCTTGGCCAGTTCGGAGAGCGTTTTTTCCTCGCGGCGCATAACCGCCAGAAGCTGCAGTGCTGAAAGGATTCCGTCCCCGGTGGTACTGTAATCCAGGAAAATCATGTGGCCGGATTGCTCGCCCCCCAGATTGTACCCCCCTTTACGCATCGCCTCGACGACGTAACGGTCCCCGACATCGGTCTTGACGATCTTGCCGCCTGCCTTGCGCAGGGCGATATCCAGCCCCATATTGCTCATGACTGTCGCCACGAGAGTTTTCTTCTGGAGAAGTTTTCGTTTCAGCATATCGGTGGCGCAGATCGCCATGATGTGGTCGCCATCGACCTCGTTGCCGAACTCGTCGCAGACGATTACCCGGTCGGCGTCTCCGTCCAGGGCGATGCCGAGATCGGCACGATGCTGTTTGACCGCTTCACTGATAACCTCGGGATGCAGCGAACCGCAGCCGGCGTTGATGTTGATGCCGTTCGGCTTGACCCCCAACGGGATAACCTCGGCCCCCAGCTCTTCGAATACCGCCGGAGCAACCTTGTAAGCGGCGCCGTTGGCACAGTCCAGAACGATTTTCAGGCCGGACAGGTCCATCTCCTGGGGAAAGGTGTTCTTGAGAAAAACGATGTAGCGACCCGCCGCGTCCTCGATACGATAGGCCTTGCCAACCTCGGTGGCGGTGGGGCGAAGAGCATCGATTTTTTTTGATTCAATAAGATTCTCGATCTTCAGTTCCAGCTCGTCCGGCAGCTTGAAACCGTCGGCCGAAAAAAACTTTATGCCGTTGTCCTGAAAGGCATTATGGGAGGCGGAGATGACAACTCCGGCATCGGCGCGCATGGATGACGTAATATTGGCGATACCCGGTGTCGGCAGCGGTCCGACCTGCAGAACATCGACCCCCATCGAGCAGATGCCGGCTACCAGGGCGTTTTCCAGCATATAGCCGGAGAGGCGGGTATCCTTGCCGATCACGATACGGTGGCGGCGTTTTCTCCCCCCCTTGAAGATATAGGCCGCGGCTCGTCCAAGCTGCATCGCCATCTCGGTAGTCATCGGGTAAACATTGGCGACGCCTCTGACGCCGTCGGTTCCAAACAGTTTTTTCATTATAAGAATATCTCCTCACGTAAAATCTGAAACCTTACCCCCCTAACCCGGGGTGGTTGGGTTTTGTCTTAGATCAGTGTTCCGCTGCGGCCGTCATCCTCGGTGCACGCCGCCCTTCAATCGCTTTCCGGGAAAGACGCCGGATCTCGGCCGGATCGGCATCATAGTTAATCTTTCCTTCATGAACAATCGATATCTTTCCGGTTTCCTCGGATACCACCAGCACAAGAACATCGGTCTGTTCGGATATTCCAAGTGCCGCCCGGTGCCGGGTACCAAAGCTTTTCGAGATATCCGGATTCTGGGAAAGGGGGAGAAAACAGCCGGCAGAGGTGATCTTCTCCCGATGGATAATAACCGCGCCGTCATGAATAGGTGAATAGGGAAGAAAAATCGAGTTGAGCAGCTCGCTGGTCACCTTGGCGTCAATCTCGGTACCGATCTGGACCAGGTGATCGATCGACATCTGGCGTATGATGACGATCAAGGCGCCAATCCTCCGTTCAGCCAACTCGTGAAGCCCTTTTGACAGTTCATCTACCGTTGTCGTAACGTCGAGGTCGTCGCTTTCACCGGACTTGTGGCGTTTCCAGAATGAAAACAGGGCGCGTTTTATATCACTCTGAAAGATGATTGCAAAAACAACAGGCGAGGAAGAGAGAAGCAGATGGAAAAAGGAGGCGGTTGAATCAAGGCCGAGTATTTTTGAACTGAACTCTGCGATATAAAGGGCGGTCAGTATTGCAAGAAGTCGGAGGGCTGCCTCTTTTTTGAGGATCAGCGTACAGCCGTAAACCAGACCGGCGACAAGAAGCTTGTCAAACAGGCCGGGCAGGGTGACGCTGTCGAAAACTGAAGCCATACTTCCCCTTTGAATCTGGCGTTCGGCACCATTTTAGCCGTGCATGACCGCATGCGCCATATCGGCAACGTCACGCATTGCCCGAACATCATGCACACGCAGGATGGATGCGCCATGGGATACGGAAAGAGCTACCACCGCGGCGGTACCGTAAAGGCGGTCATCCGTCCGCTTCCGTCCCAGAACCGTACCTATGAATGACTTGCGCGACGGCCCGACCAGGACCGGCAGACCGAAACCGGACAGTTCCGCCAGTCGCCGGACAAGTTCCAGATTGCCGGAGACACTCTTTCCGAAGCCGATGCCTGGGTCAATTGCAATACACTCGTCGGATACGCCGGCTTCACGGGCGGTGGCAAGTGAGGCGCGCAGACTGGCGGTAATTTCCGTCATCAGGTCATCATAGGAAGTATCCTGCTGCATATTTTCCGGTCTGCCCCTGGTGTGCATCAACACGACCCCGGCCCCGCTCGCAGCAGCCAATCCGGCCATCAGCGGATCGAAATTGAACCCGCTGATGTCGTTGATAATTTCCGCACCTGCCGAAAGAGCACTGCCGGCGACAGAACTTTTCCAGGTATCTACCGAGATGGCGCATTTGAGTCTGCCGGCAAGCCTCTCGATTACCGGAATTATCCGCCTCAGTTCCTCGTCGGCCGTGACCTCTGCGGCTCCGGGGCGGGTGCTTTCTCCGCCGATGTCGATGATGTCGGCCCCATCCTCCTCCATCTGCAGCGCTTTTTCAAACGCCCGATCGGGGTCGGAGCAAAGCCCGCCATCTGAAAAAGAGTCCGGGGTAAGATTCAGAATCCCCATGATCAACGGGCGACTGAGCGACAGCGAGCGCCGTGAGGTTTTCCACGTAACGGGAACCGATAAACCTTCGAGCGTCATGCGGGGCAAATGGCCATGACTACGCTTCGATATCGGTGTGTGGCGGCTCAGGTTCGGCCGGAACCGGTTGAGGTACATCGCAGATCGGTTTGCCCGTTGCGATAATTTCATCAACCTGGTCGCCGGTCAGATTTTCCTTCTCGATCAGACATACCGAAAGGGCATGGAGTATCTCGATGTTGTCGCGCAACAGTCCGAGCGCCCGTTCATATGATTCGTCGACGATCCTCTTGATCTCGTCATCGATATGCTCGGCGGTCTTTTCGCTGAAATTTTTATGCATCGCCATCTCACGACCGAGGAAAATGGACTCGTCCTTCTTGCCGAAGGAGAGCGGGCCCATCTTGTCGCTCATGCCCCACTCACAGACCATTTTGCGGGCCATTTCGGTGGCGCGCTCAATGTCGTTGCCGGCGCCGGTGGTGAAGGTGTTGAAAATCAGATCCTCGGCGGCGCGTCCCCCCATCAGGACGGCGATGCGGGCCAGCAGGGATTCGCGCGAATAGCTGTGCTTGTCTTCGATCGGGAGCTGCATGGTCATTCCCAACGCCTGTCCGCGAGGGATGATGGAAACCTTGTGAACCGGATCGGTCCCGGGGACCATTTTTGCCACCAGGGTGTGGCCGGCTTCGTGGTAGGCGGTATTCTTTTTTTCCACGTCGGAGATGACCATACTGCGGCGTTCGACGCCCATCAAAACCTTGTCCTTGGCGCTGTCGAAATCACTCGGATCTGCGACCGTCTTATTCAATCTGGCAGCCAGCAGGGCCGCTTCATTAACCAGGTTGGCCAGATCGGCGCCGGAAAAGCCGGGGGTGCCGCGGGCGATGAGGGCCAGATCCACCTTATCGGAGAGCGGCACCTTCTTGGAGTGTACTTTCAGGATCATTTCACGCCCCTTGACGTCAGGGCGGGGCACGACGACCTGGCGGTCAAAACGGCCGGGGCGGAGCAGGGCCGGATCAAGGACGTCGGGGCGGTTGGTGGCGGCGATCAGGATTACCCCTTCATTCGACTCGAAGCCATCCATCTCCACCAGCAGCTGGTTGAGGGTCTGCTCCCGTTCGTCATGGCCGCCCCCCATGCCGGCACCGCGATGGCGTCCGACCGCATCGATTTCATCAATGAAGATAATGCAGGGAGCACTCTTCTTTCCCTGCAGGAACAGGTCACGCACACGGCTGGCACCGACGCCGACAAACATCTCGACGAAGTCCGAGCCGGATATCGAAAAGAACGGGACTCCCGCTTCACCGGCAACGGCACGGGCCAGCAGGGTCTTGCCGGTTCCCGGAGGGCCGACCAGCAGAACCCCCTTGGGGATTTTTCCGCCCAATGCGGTGAACTTCTTGGGTTCTTTCAGAAATGCTATGATCTCTTCCAGCTCTTCCTTGGCCTCTTCGATACCGGCGACATCTTCAAAAGTGATCTTCCCCTGTGCCTCGGTCAGCAGCTTGGCGCGGCTCTTGCCGAACGACATCGCCTTACCCCCCCCCATCTGCATCTGACGCATGAAGAAAATCCAGACGCCGACCAGAAGAATCAGCGGGAACCAGGAGATAAAGATCGAAAACCAGGAAAACTTCTCCTCTTCCGGCTTGGCGGTGATCGTGACCTTCTTCTCCAGCAGCTTCTTGGTCAGGTCCGCGTCCGAGTACGGTTTATACGTGTGGAATTCCTTGCCGTCCTTCCCTTCGATCTTGCCGGAAATATCGTTGCCCTGAATAACTACAGAGGTGATTTTTCCGGATTCGACCTGGTTCATGAAATCGCTGAAATTAAGCTTTTCGGCGGTCGGCCGCGGCTTGTTGAACATGTTGAAAAGCAGGATCATCATCAGGCTGATGACCAGCCAGAGTGAGAGATTCTTGTAAAACTGGTTCAAGGTAAACCCCCGTGTTGAATGTGCGAATCTGTGGCGTTAAAATTTTGTGAGACTACCATATTGGGACGAGGTTGACAAGCTGAATTGCGGATTCGCGCCCCGTCAGATCCTGCTCATCTTTGTTGCAAGTGAATCAATCCTGTCTCAAAGATTAACATACACAGTCAGGTACACCTGTGTTTCTCCTCCCGTGCTAAAGCCCTGGGCAACACCTAGGGCCGGGGTCGCCTTCGCCCAGTAACCGAGCGTCACATCCATGCGCAACTCCACCCCGGCGCCGACCTTCACATCGCTCCCCTTGAACCCCGTG
>DATNCC010000308.1:0-13948 GCA_035571735.1 Dongiaceae bacterium
CACCTCGTCGGCGGTGCGGGCCAGTTTGACGCCGCCCCCCTTGCCGCGGCCGCCGGCGTGGATCTGGGCCTTGACGACCCACGGCCCCTCGCCCAGCCGCTTGGCCCACTCTCTGGCCCCGGCGCTGTTGTAGCAGACGTGCCCGTCCGGGACAGGAACGCCGAACTCTCTCAGAATCGCTTTTGCCTGGTACTCATGGATGTTCATGGAACTCTCCTTGGTGAAATATTATGCTGAAGTCTTGTTTCATCTGCACGTTGTTTGACTCTATCGCATAACCACTACCATGACCTTCACCTCTTCACGCCCCGATGAAAGCAGGCGGTGTTTGAGATTGGCATCAAAATATGCGCTGTCGCCATCGTTAAGGACAATGCGCTGGTCGTCGAGCAGCAGTTCGGCCGAGCCTTTTATGACAAAGAGAAACTCTTCGCCATTGTGGCTGTAGGTATCCGTGTTGGAGACCTTTTCGTTGAGTGTGAGGAGAAAGGGATCCATCCTGGTGTTTTTTTTCCGAACTGAGAGAGATTCATAGTAATAGCCGTGGCTGGTGCCGTCTTTGGAAACGACCTTGGGAATGACGGTCCGTTCGCTGCTCCTGATGACCTCATAGGGGCATTCTTCCTCATTTTCAGTGAAAAAATGGCCGATTTTTACGTCGAAAAAGTGGGCGATCTTGGTGAGCGTGGCGATGGGGGGGGAGACATTATCGTTTTCGATCTGGGAAATAAGTGCCGTTGAAAACCCTGTTTCATTGGCCACATCCTGCAGAGTCAGTTTTTTTGCGCGACGGAGCTCTTTGATCTTTGCTCCGATATTGTATTCCGACATGCATACACCCCTGAAAAATAAAACAATTACCGATAATCGTGGAACAAAGTTTGTATTGTGTGTATCATTGTTTGTTCAAGACAAACGTCAGTTCCAAACAAATAGTCACTATGTTCGTTTGTAAAATAATTGATTGAAAATAAAAGTCAACAATTATTTATCCAAAATAAAGTTTTTTATTTTAGGTAAATCGGGGCTGCTGCAAGCGCAAAAAACAACGAGAGCCGGGAAAACCGGCTCTCGTTGTTTTTCAAACAGTATCAAGCCGTTTTTTATTTTACCTGAATATTGATCTGTTTCGGCTTTGTTTCCTCTTTTTTGGGTAGTGTAATCGTCAGGACCCCCTTGTCGCAGCTGGCGGCAACCTTCTCCTGATCTATGGTTGTCGGCAGGCTGAAACTGCGCTGAAAATTGCCGAAATATCTCTCGATGCGGTGATAGTTCTCTTTTTTAACCTCATCTTCATGCTTGCGCTCCCCCTTCAGAATCAGGGTGCCGTCTTCAATGCGGACCTCGATGTCCTTCTGGTCCACATCGGGGAGCTCGGCTTTAATGACGATGGAATCGGACGTTTCATAAATATCGACCGCCGGCTGCCAGAGTCCTTCCTTGATGTCTTCACTCGGGATGTCGTGATTCCAGGAGAGGTTGAGAAGCCGGTTCATCTGGTCCTGCATGGTGCGCAACTCACGGAGCGGGTTGTACTTTACAAGTGCCATGACTGTTTCCTCCATTGAGCGGTTGTGATTGGGCCAATTCCCTTCTGCCCATGAATGGTAAGAGCGTTAACGAAATTATTTCCTGCAATAAACTGCAGAAAACAATTTCTAACGTACTAAAAAGCATAATCACGATTTATGAAATGTCAAGGGAGCGCCTGCCGCAGTTTGCTGCAAAAACTCCAGACTTTTCAGCTTCCTGGCGGAGTGGGTGGCCAGCGACTCATCCAGCAGGATACCGGCCGGCTGAAGCGCATCATCGTCAAATGCCACCTGACCGAAACGGCTGGTAGCCAGGCAGAAACCCAGCCCCTGCAGCACCGATGCCGGTATCTGGCGCCCGGTTGCGGCACAGAAGCGGCACACAAGTTCACCCCCCTGCTGCATGAGCGCGCCACGGTCACCAAACCCGGAGCCGCAGCGACTGCATCCATCCAGCGAAGGGCGGTAGCCGAGGATATTCAGCAGATTGATTTCAAACATCCGGCGGTCGGCATCGTCGACAAGGCCGGAATCCAGGCGGTCGAGATAGGCCGCCAGCAGCCGGTACAGGCGCGGCAGCGGCTGCCCTTCGGGCGTCAGGCATTCCACAAGTTCGCAGGCGTAGACGGCATGGGCAATCGCCCCGAGCACGCCGCGAATCCCGGAATAGAGCGTGATGACATCGGCGCTCCGCAAGGAGGAAAGCCCGTCCTTGTGGTGCAGCTGGAGATCGATCCTGGCAAAAGTCTCCAGGGCCGGCCCGAACCGCTTGCGGCTGTTGCGGGCGCCGCGTGCAAAACCCTTCAGCCGGCCATGTTCGAGCGTGAACAGCGACACGATCCGGTCGCTGTCGCCGTAGTCGGTGGTTGATAGTACAAAGGCTTGCAGCTTTTCCGGATGCATGGTCTCGTCAGCTCCTGACGGTGAGAATGTGGTGACGAAGGTCAGCTGATAATGTAGGCGGCGGTACCGGTGGCAATCAACAGGTCGGCGTCGTTTTTCAACTCCATCTGCAACGGGCAGGAAAATCTCCCTGCCCGCCCCGAATATCCAATGTCGTTATAAAGCCGGTTACCGGGAGATCCGATTAGTGCCGGCCATAGATCTTCCTTGCCAGCCTCAGCAGATGCGAGCTGGGCTTCAGCCCGGCACGCTGTGTCTCATGCATATTCGCGTCAAAGACGACCTTTCCCTTCTCGCTTGCAAGGGACAGCATCCCCCCCTTGGTGCAGAAAGTATCCTGATCGGAAACGGTCAGCACCGGCATATCCCCGAGAGAATCCAGAATCCCCGCCAGCCTTGGCTGCTCTGAACGACTGATAAAGAGAACCTGGCATTTCCCGGCCTCTTCAGGTGAGTTGTACTGGTGGAACACGACGCTCCGCCCCTGGACGCTCTTGCCGTTCAATGCGGCCAATTCCCTGTCCAGCGGACTTCGCCCCAGGGTTGCGATGCAGAACTCGGCTTTGCCCTTGAGTGCACTTTCCGGCCATTCGACCAGCTTGGCAAAATTGAGGATAAAGGCCGCTTTCAGGCTATTCTCACTCGTCAACATCTCCGTATGTCCCGCAATCGGGAGGCAGAAGATGAAGGCGGCAGCAAGCCCCAACGATCCATGGCGGAGGAGATGCGCCTTCCGGCACGACCCGTACCGGATTATAAAGGCTAGAATGCCCAAGTTACCTTCCCGTATACCGAGCGCGCTATTTCGTGTCTCACCACGCTCTGGTCCGAAATCGTCTCGAGATGCCGTGACTCAAGCAGGTTCTGCCCCACCACCGAAAGCTCGACTCCGGCTACCGGTCGCCAGGCCAGGCGGACATCCAGGGCGACGTAGTCCGGGATTTGCACAATTTGAGTCGTGTTTGTAAACAACGGGTAACGGTTGGCGCCGACGTATCTTGCCCAGAGGTCCAGGTCAACGTCCCTGCCGAGCGCCAGCATGGAACGGAGCGTGGCCTGGTGAGACGGTGTTGCCTTGACCGCCGCGCTGTCATCCACCCCGTCCCCGAAGAACCCGATATAGGCGTAGCCCCCCTTGAGCTTCCACCAGTCGCGGGGCTGCCACTGAAGCGAGATCTCGCCGCCGGCGCTGTCATAATCATTCAGATTGGTTATATTGATGGGAACGGTGATCTGGGTGCCCCCCTCGGGAAAAGGGTTTCCACGGTTCGGGCCGACAATGCCGTGATACCGGTTGTAAAAGGACGAGATATCCAGAGAGAAGGTTTCGCTCAGATCGGCCCGGAATCCCAGTTCATATGCCAGCAGAGTCTCCGGATTCAACTCCCGGCTGCCTGCCCCGATCAAAATTAACGGAAGAGGGGCTGGGGGGGTCGGGGGGAAGGCCGCGAAGCCTTTTTTGCCGTCCTGCTCGGCCCTGGAAGGGGTCCGGATGGAGCGCGTCACCGCGGTCCAGACGCTGTAGTGGCGATCC
The DNA here is from genome assembly GCA_035571735.1 of Dongiaceae bacterium. Taxonomy (GTDB): domain Bacteria; phylum Desulfobacterota; class Desulfuromonadia; order Geobacterales; family Pseudopelobacteraceae; genus JACRCG01. The sequence goes on from DATNCC010000308.1 coordinate 3,970, forward strand.
GGCGTCCATAAAAGCCTTGCCGTTGGCTCAAGTTCCCAGCCGACAAAGTCGTTGTGCTCAAGTTTGGTGCCGGTGATGAAGCGAAGCTTTTCCGGCAGCAGGGTGATTTCGGCCTGTACGAACAGGTTCACCAGGCTGTCGGAGCGGCTCTGAGGAGTCAGAAACAAAGCATTAGGGGTGCCGGGGATATCATCGTGAAGAAACCGGTAACCCGCCCCCCAGGTGAATTCATGGCTGCCGGCAATACGGAGGTTGTGCTGCAGGTCGACATCGACCGTGTCGCGCTCTTCCTTGATGATCGACGTCTCCCTGCTGGTCCTGTCATAATAGAGTTGAAGGGAGAACTTGGATGATTCCGACTGCAGCCAGTCGAGCCGGGAAAGGATATTGGCGCCGAAGATATCGGCCGGCTGGGGTGTGGTCCTGCTGAACGGTGGGGAAAGGATCGGGATGGTGAATGTCTTGTTGGCCGTGCCGCCGTAAAAATCTCCCTGCAGGGTCAGGTTCAGATTGTGGGCGGGGGCGCTGTCGATCCGGAATCCGCCGCGGGTAAGCTGCATTGAATCGTTTGCCGGGCCGGTTGTCGCAGTGGTATCGCCGCGATCCGTGTGCTTGACGTAAAGGCGGTAATTGGTACTATCGCCGATCGAGGAACCATAGCGGACGGCGGCAGTACCCCGATCCCTGCTCCCGACGAGGCCGGTCAGCAGCGCACCTTTGGTATCCTGGGCATTTTTGGTGATGATATTGATGACGCCGTTTACCGCGTTCGCGCCCCACATCGTGCTCCCGGGGCCCCTGATGACCTCGATCCGCTCGATGTCTTCGAGCAGGGTATCCTGCACGTCCCAGAAAACTCCGCCATAGAGGGGGGTATAGACAGTACGGCCGTCGATCATCACCAGCAGCTTGTTGGCATAGGTGCCGTTGAAGCCGCGGACCGAAATGGCCCATGAGTTGTTATCGATGCTTGCCACCTGGACGCCCGGAACCATCCTGAGAAGGTCAGGAATGGTCGTGGCGCCCGAGCGGCGGATATCCTCCTGATTGATGACAAAAACCGCCGAGGATACATCGGAAAGGGTCTGGTTTTTGCGCGAGGCGGAAAACACGGAAACTTCCAGCAGCTGTTCCAGGGGGAGGTCAGTGAGCGGCTGGCCGCTATTAGCGACTTCAGCCCCGGATGCGCCACCAGCTGACATGATGAACAATACACTGCAGAGAAGAAGCATGGTTCTGACATTGCGAATGCGTTTCAAGGCGTCCTTGCCGGAAACAGGGAAAAGGGTAATTGCCATCAAATCCTCCGTTTATTCCAAGTTATATGGTTTCTGGTGCCAAATCCGCATAATCTAAAATCCGGGGCATAATACACTAAAAATCCGGTTTTGGGGCTTGTTTTGCTTCTTGGCCTGACGTCATAAGCCGGGCACTCAATAAATTACAAAACTTATCAGAGTCCCCTCCTGGCTACCCGAACTTTGAGCGGCTTTCTAGGCGTTTATCACATCCATCCCGGTTCCGGGTACATTTTTTCAGGATAAAAAAAGGGCTGTACGCTCGATATGCCGTACAGCCCTTCATTTGTATCATATTCGTTTGTTCACTCGCCTTTCAGCGATTCAGCTTTTCATCATGGGCAGTTAAACGGAAAACAGACAAAACCCGCGCTGGGCGCAATCTCAACCTTCACAACCTGTACCCCGGCACTTTTATCTTGTTGCCCGATTGTTCCATTATCGGCAAAAATCGGAAGTGAAAACATCATCAAGGCAACCGCCATAACCGGAATTACTTTTGTAAATGATTTCATGACCAACCTCCTGTTTCAATTATTTAACGGACAGCCATTATAAATTCACAATACCACCCCCGATTTTAAATTGCAAGTGAAATTCATTATCATTTATGCAAGCTGTAACCAGTTAAATGTCAGGGCCGGTTTTACAGCATCGATACATCACTGCCCGGGAAGTGCTGCCTGGCAGCGGAAATCCGGCGGATATGATCGGCGATCGCAGGTCCCAGCTGCCCCTGCCGGTGAGAATGTGGCAACGAGTTACAAAACTGTGATACACTTTCGCTTCGCGAAGTGCAGAACAATATACAAAGGTTACCCACATGATCGCTTCTGAAACGCTTGCCAGGCTCGAATTCGACAAGCTTCTGGCCGAAATTTCCCGCCATGCCCACAGCTCCGGTACCGCCGAGCGTATCCTGAGCATCCGGCCGCGTGGCGACCTTCAGGAAATCAGGACGATATCGGGACGTATCGGCGAGATCCGCGCCCTTGATCGCTCCAGCATCTCGCTCGCCCTGGGAAGTTTCGAGGACATCCGTCCCTCGCTCGAACTGTTGAGGCCGGTCGGAGCCATCCTGGCGCCGCTCGAACTGCTCCTGTTCATTCCGGTGCTGCGCCTGTATGCAGCCTTGGCCCGCCAATGTGCGCACCGGGACGACATCCCGCTGCTGAAATCGATAACGCCGCAGCTCAGGGGCTTTCCCGATATTCTTGAACCGCTGGTCGCCTCAATCGACAGCGACGGCAGCATCATGGATTCCGCCTCGACGCTGCTCAGGGAGACCCGCCGCGCCAAGCGGAGCCTGGCGGGACGTATCCGCAAAAAGATCGAGGAGATCGTCAGGGACAGCGGTATCGAGAAATTCCTGCAGGACGATTTCATCACGCAGCGCTCCGGGCGCTGGGTCATTCCGGTGCGGATGGATTCCAAGGGGATGGTCAAAGGGGTGGTGCACGATGTCTCCGGCTCAGGCGAGACCGCGTTCATGGAGCCGCTGGAGATCATCCCCTTCGTCAACGAACTGGAGAATCTGACCGCGGAGGAAAAAGCCGAGGAGATCCGCATCCTGCGCCAGCTCTCGGGCTGGCTGCGCGAAGACGCCGAGCAGATTGCCGCCTGCTTTGAAACGCTGCTGGAGCTCGACCTGCTGAACGGTATGGCGCAGTTCGCGATCGAGTACGATCTGGAGGAGGCGAGGCTCAATGAGGAGGGGGAACTCCGCCTGGTGGAGGCCCGTCATCCGCTGCTGTTGATGATGCAGAAGCGGGGTGCCCTGAAAAGCGTGGAGCCGCTGGGACTGGAGCTGGGCGGGGCAGCGCCGGATTCCGCTTCGGTCATGGTCATTACCGGCCCCAACGCAGGCGGCAAGACCATCGCTCTCAAAACAGCCGGGATGCTGGCGCTGATGGCGCTCTCCGGCCTGCCGGTTCCTGCCGGACCGCGCTCGACCTTTCCGCTTCTGGATTCGCTGCTGGTCGATATCGGTGACGAACAGTCGATCGAACAGAGCCATTCCACCTTTTCGGCCCATGCCGCCCGGATTACCGCCATTCTCCAGCAGAGCCGCACCCGCACGCTGGTGCTGCTGGATGAACTGGGGGCCGGCACCGAGCCGCTGCAGGGGGCCGCAATCGCCTGCGGGGTACTGCATGAACTGCAGCAGCAGGGGAGCATGGTGATCGCCACCACCCACCTGAGCGACATCATCGGCTTTGTCCATCAGACCCCGGGCATGATCAACGCCGGGATGGCGTTCGACGATGCCAGCTTCACCCCGCTCTACCGCCTGATCGTTGGCGAACCGGGTCAGTCGCATGCCGTGGAGATAGCCCGTCGTTTCGGGATGCCGGAGCGGGTGATCGCCTTTGCCCGCCGGATGCTCGGCAATGCCGGGAGCGAGTTCGCAGGGCTGTTGACCGAGCTGCGCCGGCGGCGGAATGAATATGAAGCTCTGCACAGATCACTTGAAGATCGCGAGAAGTCGCTTGACAGGCGGAGCGCGGAGCTTGACGCCCGTGCCGATGAGGTGATCCGGATCCGCAAGGAGGCCGCCGAAAAGGGGTGGAGCGATGCCAGGGAGCTGATTTCCGCGACGAGGCGGCGCACTAACGAGCTGCTGGAAGAGTTGAAGCGCGAGAAACGGAGCGAGATTGCCGACGAACTGCGCCGGGCCGAGACGGAGTTGGTTGCCCGGCTCAAGCCGCAGGCCGACCTGACGGAGCTGGTGCCGCTGGCATCGGTCAAAAAGGGCGATAGCGTCCATATCCGCTCCCTGAGCTGCGACGGCGTTGTTTTGGCGGTTGACGAACGGAGCGGCAAGACGCGGGTCAGGGCCGGGCGGATGGAGCTGGATGTGCCGCTGGCGGAGTTGGCCAAACCGCAGGCGAAAGGTGCCGGGGAGAGGAAGAAAACATCCGCCGGAACCTGGAAAACCGCGATTGAAGAGAGTGAGCAACGCGAACTGAAGCTGATCGGGATGCGGGTTGACGAGGCGCTGGCGGAACTGGAGCCGTTCATCAATCACGCCGCCGCGGCGGGCTTAAGTGAAGTGCGGATCATCCACGGGGTCGGGACCGGCCGTCTGCGGGATGCCGTGCGGGAAGAGCTGGAGCGGCATCCGCTGGTGGAGGGATACCGGCCGGGAGAGCCGCACGAGGGGCGCGACGGGGCCACGGTGGTGACGTTGAGGACATAAGCGCCTCTGCAGGTTATGCCGGGTGTGGTATAATAATCGCTTGCAAGTCGTAGCGGGGAGCCCGGAATGCAAGGTTAAGTATAAAAAGTTGAGTGAAAGGGGGTGCCCATTTTTTTACACATTGCGTAACATATCGGGATTGTTCATTAAATCAGGCATTTTTCTTGGGGGGTGCCCGTTTTTTTACACATTGAAAATATTAATAATAACGTAGTGTTAGGTGTTTTTTTTAGAAAGGTGTAAAAAAATGGGCACCCCCCGCTTTCTCCGCAAGAGCTTTCCCGTCTTCAAAATCCCGGTATATTTCAACTGACGATTAAATTGAAAATAGTTCTACTTGTCGGGAAGAACCATTCACATCAACCGAAGTTGGGCGTTTACTTCTTTAGACAGTGTGGTAACATGCCAAAAATAAAGAGCATTTTACGGGATGAAGGAGTTGGGCTCTCTTTCATGATGTAAAAGATTTTGCTGCGGACTCGTATCAAAACAGTAATAGATACGTTGATATTGAATGGTTGGCACGATATGTGTGTATCCATGTAACGAAAGTGAGAAACACGATCAGGATTTTGATAATGGATGACGTAAGTCTAAGGGGGCCTGACCCATGAAAATAAAGATACTTCTTGCCTTTGAGCAGAAAAAAATGCGCGAAGGGCTCCGCAGCCTTCTGGAGAAGTTCGACGAGTTCGAGGTTGCGGCCGAGGCCGACAGCGGCGAAAGCACGATCGCCCTCACCGGTGAGCATAAACCGGACGTGGTCGTAATGGATATCGCCATGCCCGGCCTGGACGGCACCGAGGCAACCCGCCGGATTATCGCCAAAGCCCCCGACGCCAAGGTTATTGCCTTGACGATGAATCTGGAAAGACGTTCCGCAGTTGAAATGCTCAAAGCAGGAACAAGTGGTTATGTGCTGAAGGAGAGAGCCTTCGAGGAACTGGTTGACGCCATCCGCGAGGTTGTCTCCGGCAGTACCTACCTGAGCCCTCCTGTCGTCAAAATGGTGATCGGCGAATATGTCCACAAACAGCTGAGTGAAGAAGCTCCTCTCTTTTCCGTCCTTACACCCAGAGAACAGGCGGTTCTTAAACACGTAGCTGAAGGGCGCAGCACGCCACAGATTGCAGCCGACATGGACATCAGCACAAAAACCGTTGATACGCACCGGCAGCACATCATGGATAAACTGAATATCAGGGGCATAGCCGATCTCACCCGATATGCAATCCGCGAAGGAATTTCCCTCCTCTAAGAGCACCATCCCAACGCAATTTCCCCAAAATGTATTCGGAAAAGAAGCATAAAGTCAGTACTTCCCCCGATAGTAATAACCTTTTAGTAAACATAAACTAAGACGCTCGAAGCCTTGCCGCCGCTTCGGGGCATGAGTGCCGTTTTACCTGATCGACATTTTTTACCAACTTCTCATAAAGACAAGGGAACAATAGAGATGAAAATCCGTACCCGTCTTCACATTGTGGCCGCCGCCTCGGCCGCCTTGGTCGTCATTATTTCGCTTTTGTTCTACTGGTCGCAACACAGGCTGGCGACGGCCAACAAAGCCAAGAACCTGGCGGACGAGATCGTCAGCAGCGTCTTCGAACGAAATACTTTGAAAAGCGACTATCTCGGCAACGGCAACCAGCGGGCCAAAGAGCAGTGGCTTTCAAAGCAGAATCAGATCAGCGATCTTTTGAAGAAGACGCCAGCCAATTTAGTCTCGATAAGTGACAGGCAAACGTTCGACGACATACGTAAAAATCTCGAAGGCAGCTCTGCCATCTTTCAGCAGATCATATACAACCGTGAGAGCGCCAAAAATGGCCAGCGCCTTCAGTTCCAGGCAAATGAAATCGAAAACCGGCTGGAGGGGCAGCTTCTGGTGAAATTTCTGGATACCATCGCCGAAGCCCACAGGCTGCAAAAGGCCAGCAACCTGATGATTGCGTCCACCCAAAGGACCGCCGCATGGGTCTCTCTATCCATTATTGTCTCCATTGCTCTCTTCATGATCATCGTTTCATGGTCAATCGGCCGCATCATCAATAAGGGTATCAAAAGCCTGCAGCAGGGTGCGGCGGCCATCGGCGCAGGGAATCTCCATCACATGATCCCCCTCACAGGCGAGGACGAGTTCGCCAATGTCGCGGTGGCCTTCAACACGATGTCCGGGAAACTGACAGAGTCCCATGCCGCTATGGAACAGGATATCGCTGCTCGAAAACGGGTAGCCTGCGAGATTGAGAGTCTGAACCAGGAACTGAACCAGACCGTTGCGCAGCTACAGGGCGCCAACCAGGAGCTGGAGGCCTTTGCCTATTCGGTCTCCCACGACCTGCGCGCACCGCTTCGGGCCATGGGAGGTTTCAGTGAAGCCCTGATGGAGGATTTTGGCGACAAACTTGAGCCGGAGGCGCGTGACTATCTCGATGAAATCATCATCGGCAGCCGGCATATGGGTCAGTTGATAGACGGCCTGCTCACACTGTCGCGCAGCACCCGCGGAGAATTGCGCCACGACCGGGTGGACCTCTCCGTAATGGCTGATCGCATCCGCGTTGAGCTGGAGAAGTCGGAGCCGCAGCGCCTGATGGAGTGGCGCGTCGAGCCCGGCTTGAGCACCGGGGGGGATGCGCGGATGATCGAGGTGATAATGAGAAATCTGCTCGGCAACGCCTGGAAGTACTCCACAGGCACGGCGGAGCCGATAATCCGTGTCTATGCCGAAATGGAGGGGAGTGAACGCTTTTACTGTGTCGCGGATAACGGCGCCGGCTTCGACATGGCCCACGCCGGGAAACTCTTTCAACCGTTCCAGCGCCTGCACCGGCAGGACGAATTCCCCGGCATAGGCATCGGTCTGGCCACGGCCCAGCGCATCGTGCACCGCCATGGCGGCACATTCCATGCGACAGGCTCTACACATAAAGGGGCAATATTCAGGTTTTCACTGCCATACGGAGAAGAACTGCAAAGGGAGGAACTATGAATATCAACAAGTCAATACTGATGGTGGAAGATAACCCGCAGGACGAAAAACTGATCCTGCGCGCATTGAACAAGGTCAATCTGGCCAATCAGGTTGATGTGGTACGCGACGGCCAGCAGGCCCTCGATTACCTGTTCCGTGAGGGGGAGTTTGCCGGTCGTGGAGGAGACGACTTTCCCGCCATAGTCCTGCTCGACATCGGCCTGCCACGTGTCAGCGGCCTTGAAGTCTTGAAGAGACTGCGCGACGATCCGAGGACCCACCTTCAGCCGGTGGTGATTCTGACCTCCTCCGACGAAGAACGGGACCGGCTGTCAAGCTATGAGGACGGCGCCAACAGTTTTGTGCGCAAACCGCTCGACTTTACCGAGTTCGCCGAAACGGTGGCGCGTCTCGGCATCTACTGGCTGGCGGTCAACAAACCGCCGCAGGAATGAGAAAAAAATGTCCAATCCGCTTAACATCCTGATTATTGAAGACAGCAATGCCGACTTCCTGATGGTCGAGCGACATCTCAGGCATAAAGAGTTGTCAGTCCGCTGCAGTCGCGTGGACACCCTTGAGAAGCTGAAAGAGGCCATCGACGGGGAGAGATGGGATCTGGTGCTGGCCGACTACAGCGTGCCTCAACTCGGTTTCCAGGAGAGCCTTGACCTGATCCAGACGGCACTCCCCGATCTGCCGATTATTATGGTTACAGGTTCCCTGGGTGAGGAAAAGGCGGTGGAACTCCTCAAACTGGGGGTCTGTGACTTCGTGCTCAAGGGCAATCTGGCCCGTCTGGTGCCGGCCATCGAGCGCAGCCTCAGGGATACTTCGGAACGCAAGGGCAAACGCGCGGCCGAGGAGCAGTACCGACAATCCCAAAGGATGGAAGCGGTCGGTCAGCTGGCCGGAGGTGTGGCCCATGATTTCAACAATATCCTTCAGGCGATCTTCGGTTATTCCCACTTGATTCTGGCCAACTCGCAGGACAACGAACAGGTTAAAAACTATGTCGAAGAGGTAATAAAGGCATCCAGAAGAGCTGCCGATCTTACCAGGGGCCTTCTGACTTTCAGCAGAAAACAGACGGTTACCCTGGCGGTGATCAATATCTGCGAAGTTATAAAGGGAAATGAAGCATTTCTCCGCAGGCTGATCAGGGAAGATATCGAGCTGAAGATAACCTGCTCAGGGGAACCCCTTGCCGTACTGGCTGATCGCGGGCAGATAGAGCAGGTGTTCATGAACCTCGTCACCAATGGCCGCGACGCCATGCCGAACGGCGGCAGGCTGTCCATTGAAACGCAACGCGTAACCCTGGATCAGGAATTTATTGAGGCCCACGGTTACGGCACGGCTGGTGTCTATTCTTCCTTCTCGGTTTCCGATAGCGGCTTTGGCATGGACAAGGAGACGCAGTCTCACATATTTGAGCCGTTCTTCACCACGAAAGAGCAGGGGGAGGGGACGGGTCTCGGCCTTTCGATGGCGTACGGAATCGTAAAGAAACATGACGGCTTCATCACGGTCTACAGTGAGCCCGGAACCGGAACGATCTTCAAAATCTATCTGCCTCTCGTACAGGCATCGGCACTCGCCGGAGAAAAAAAAGTTCAGGAGGCGGTTCCCCTGCGTGGCGGGAACGAGACCATACTGGTGGGCGAGGACGACGACGCCCTGCGGAGGCTGTCAAAAAATGTGCTGGGTCACTACGGCTATCAGGTGATTGAGGCGGTGGACGGCCAGGACGCGGTGGACAAATTTGTTGAATACGGGAAGAGCATCGATCTCGTTATCCTCGACGCGATCATGCCGAAAAAAAACGGCAGGCTGGCGTGCGACGAAATGAGAGCAATACGCCACGACCTGCAGGTGCTCTTTGTCAGCGGGTACACGAAGGACATTTTTGCGGATGACAGGGTGTTTGATGAAAACTCCACATTTATCCAGAAACCGGTTTCACCCGACGTACTCTTGTCAAAGGTACGGGAGATGCTGGATAAAAGAATATCCGCCGGAGGTGGCGATTGAATACATTAAATCCCGTAATACTCTGTGTTGATGATGAACCGGGCAATCTGAAACTCCTGGAAAGAACGCTTGGCTCTTCCGGTTATCAGGTTATCAAGGCCAGTAACGGCCAGGAAGCGCTCGACATCATCTCCAGCCGAACGGTCGATCTGGTTCTCACCGATGTCATGATGCCGGGGATCGACGGATTTGAAACCTGCCGGCGGATCAAGGGGTATGAACGATACCGGCATATTCCAGTGGTAATGATCACCGCCCTTGATTCCAAAACAGACCGCATCCGTGGGATCGAGGCGGGAGCCGACGAATTCCTTGCCAAGCCCTATGACCATGGCGAGGTGCTGGCACGGGTGAAGATGCTGCTCAGAACCAAACAGCTCGATGAAATGCTTGATGATGATGCGTTTGCCAATACGGTGCATTCTCTCGCCAGGGCCTCGGAAGCCAATGACGAGGACACCGGCGACCACA
>DATNCC010000309.1:0-8028 GCA_035571735.1 Dongiaceae bacterium
AGGACCGGACAAGGCTGAGCAGACCAAAGACCTGATGGGCATGCAGGGTCACTTTGGTGCCGACTTTGATCTGTCGAAGAAGGGGAAATACGGCGTGATGTGCAAGTTCCAGTTGAAGGACGGCAAGGTGCGCAACGCCAAGTTCTGGTATACGGTCAAGTAGTTTTCCGATTAGTCAGCATCATAAAGGAGGATAACACGGATGAAAAAGACCATGGTAATTGTGATGGCAACTGCACTCTTTGCTGCAGCAGTTCCGGCAATGGCAATGGAACATGGAGCCATGCATACACAACATGACGAAGGGTGCGCAAAGGAATGCGACCTGCTCATCAGAAATTGCGCGCAGGAAGTAGATTCCATCCAGCAGCGTATTCAAAGAATTAAAAAAGCTATCGAGGCTAACAGGGCAAAGCCCGAACACGTTGAAGACCTGAAGATTCTCAACAAAAAGCTGAAAGAAACCAATGAAACGATGATCGCCTTAACTAAACCGGGCCGCTGAAATAGCCCTGATCCAATAGGGGTGCTCACAAATGAGCGCCCCTTTTTTCCCAGGTGGCACATGGCACTGAAAAACATGGTAAAACGACGCCAGCCGATGCTCAGATGAAGAAGCTGCATGCCATGCTGCGTAGATTCTTGTTTTCAGCTGTCCAGGTCCTGTACGGAAAAGAAGCGATTAAAGGAGGCTTGTCATGTTACATAAAATTACAGCGGTAATCGTTGTATTGCTTGCGGGAATTATTGCTGGATGCGGCAGTAGTGGCAGTAATAGAGCCCCCACAACTTCGATTTCAGGGAAGGTGGCCGATGGCTATCTCGTCGGCGCAACCGTTTTCCTCGACAAGAACGGCAACTACAAGTTGGATGCGGGCGAACCATCAACGACGACAGACGCCAACGGCGCCTACACGCTGAACGTCGATCCTGCCGATGTTGGCAGGTATCCGATTGTCGCCATGGCGATCAAAGGGGCAACCATCGACAAGGATACCAATCAGGCAGTACCGAACAGCTACATGTTGAGTATGCCGGCGTCAGCCGTGTCCGGCAAGGTCAGCAGCAACTTCATCAGTCCGATGTCAACCCTCATCAGGGAGAAGATAGCTGCCAACTCCGGCATGACCATGAGCGACGCCATGACGCAGTTGCGAAATCAGATGAATATGCCGGTCGGCATCGACATGATGTCCGACTATGTTGCCGGATCACAATCCGGAACCAATGCTGACCAGTACAAGACCATGCATGCCACAGCTCAGCAGATGGCCGGACTGATGGCTGGTCAATCTGCATTGGTCATGAATGGCAGTGAGGTAAGCGTGGACCGTTTCAGAACCATGATGGCTACGATCAACAGCAACATGCCGTCGATAGTCACAAATGCCGTGAATGGCCTGGGTATGAACAGTGCTTTCATGACAAGCATGATGACCAACATGCAGACCCGGCTTGGCGCAATGCCAGTAAGCGGCGGTTTCACTAATTTCACCGGAATGTTTCGCAACATGACGGGCCACAGCCGATTCTGGACTAATGCCGGGACCCCGATGACTTCGATGAGTGGCGGGATGATGAGATAATTTGAGTTATGCAACACGCGTGTAGTAAAGCGGGCCGCCTTCTCTCGGAGAGCGGCCCGTTGTCTTTTGGGCTTTATGAGGGTAGTATACCTTTGAAAGAGCATGTTCCAGTCGTCCCTGAGCTGCAGTAGGAGAATCCCATGAAAGTCCGCGACAGCGGTATGCCTGATGAAGAGATGTGGATCGGGTTTTTCGATCCGGCCAAGGTGCTGGCAGTTTTAGGCCTCGAGCGGGGAATACAGGACCTGGTGGAATTCGGTTGCGGCTATGGGACCTTTACTCTTGCCGCCGCCGGCATCACAGCCGGAACCGTCCATGCCCTGGACATTGAGCCGGAGATGGTGGAGGTAGTCCGGCAAAAATGTACCGCAGACGGCATCGCCAATGTACAGGCAGGGGTGCGCGACTTCGTGACCAACGGAACTGGACTTGACAACAACTCAATGGATGCGGCCCTGCTCTTCAACATCCTGCACCACGACGAGCCGGTAGCCTTGATGAAAGAGGCCCTGCGCGTGCTCAAGCCGAACGGCATGCTGGCGGTGATCCATTGGAATTATGACCCCGCAACACCGCGCGGGCCGGCCATGGAGATTCGGCCTCGACCGGAACAGTGCATTGCATGGGGGAGAGAAGCCGGATTCCGCTTCAACGAGCGAAACCGCTACGACCTCCCGCCTTACCATTACGGGCTGCGCTTCAAAAAGCCCTTTGCCTGATGAACCACTTGCTGTCCGTGAGACAGCCGGGAATCGCAATGACCAATATCCATATCCGCACTTCGCCGCCATCAAAGGGACGGTCGATAAAAAGGTCGGAGCAGAGACAAAGATCATCGACTGGACCCACTGAGAGGCTGCCATGACTTATACTGATTTGCAGCAAGCGCTCCGGGTTCTTGGCCTAGGGGAGCGAGCCTCTCTTAAAGAGATCAAGGCTCGGCACCGGGAACTGGTAAAACGCTACCACCCGGATGCCGGTAATGTCATTGATCTGGAAAATATCCGGCAAGTTAACGTTGCCTACCGGACCTTGTCCGAATACATTTCAGAGTACCGCTTCTCTTTTGCCAAAGATGAATTTTTCGAGCAGAATCCGGAAGAAAGGATACTGGAGCAATTCGCTGACGATCCGGTGTGGGGTAAAAGGTAACATGTCCGGCGAACAGACCATCCGTCTTGCCTTTTTCTTCGGTGTCCTGACGGTTATAGCCATCTGGGAGGTCGTTGCTCCACGTCGGGCGCTAACCGACAAAAAGGGACGACGCTGGTTTGCCAACCTCTCTCTGGTGGTGATCGATACTGCAGTAGTGCGTTATCTGCTGCCGGTTCTCCCGGTCGGTTTGGCGCTCATGGCTCATGAGCGTGGCTCGGGCATTCTGAATATCATCATGCTGCCGGCCTGGATCAAGATCATCCTGACGGTAGTTGCCCTCGACTTCGTCATTTATCTCCAGCATATGCTTTTCCATTTCCTGCCGATCCTCTGGCGTGTACACCGGATGCATCACACAGACCTCGATATCGACGTCACCACCGGCAATCGCTTTCATCCTGTCGAAATAGTCATATCCGTCGGGATCAAATTGGCGGCAGTTGCCCTGATTGGGCCACCGGTCATCGCGGTCGTTATCTTCGAGGTGGCGCTGAATGCGACATCCCAGTTCAATCACGGCAACATTCTGATTCCCGAATCAGTAGACCGATGGCTCCGTCTCGTTGTAGTTACCCCGGACATGCATCGGGTCCATCATTCGGTAACCCCCCGCGAGACGAATAGCAACTTCGGCTTCAATTTCCCCTGGTGGGATCGCCTTTGTGGCACCTACCGTCCCCTGCCTGAATTAGGACATGCCTGCATGAATATCGGTCTCAAAGAGTTCCGGGATTCGACAAAATTAACCCTTCTCAAATTGCTCCTTCAGCCGTTCGTTCACAAGCCGGAGTGATCTACTGAACTGAGATGCGGATATAGCGCCCCGTCGGCAAAAAAAGAAGCAGCGTCGGAACAAAGTGTATCCGCCTGCCGCATGATTCGGCACTCTCTTATTTTTTCAACTTGACCACGTCCTCCATCGAGCAGAGGAGGTTGAGCCGATGCAACTCTTGTAAATCATTATATTCATTGATTGAGAGAAGTGTTTGTTTAATGGCTTGGATTGTAGCGAAAACTGCGATTGTCGGGAGGCTAATTCGAGCTAAACCGCAGTTTTTAAGATTGTCTATTGATAACGTTCCAATATTGTTGGGAAGCCCAGCGGCGATACTTAAAGGACCAGGGATTTCTTTCGCCAATGTTTCTGCTTCATCCAGTGTGATTACTGAAGTAACAAAAACCAAATCTGCTCCAGCCTCCAAATACCGCGTGGCACGGTCGATAGCATCTTTAAGGCCAATCCTTCGGTCACTTGCCACAGCCAACGCATCGGTTCTACCATTTATGACGAGGTCTGGTATGGTGCATTCTTCGGCAGCTCTGCGAGCGGCAATAATTTTCTCAACCATCAAATCGGTATCAATCACGCTTTTAGGCCCAATTGACCTGAGATTTTGGTCTTCGAGATTAATTCCCGACACTCCGATGTTTGCAAACGCTTTGACGGTCGCCATTACTTTCTCCGGAGGGCCAAACCCGTCTTCCCCGTCGGCCATTACCGGAATGCTGACTGAGCGTATGATATCTTGGGTTATCTGCAAGTTTCGTTCAAAACTAAAATCATCTTCGGTTTTGCAGCCCGCAGACAAAGCCATACTGTATCCTGAACACTGAACGGCCTTGAATCCTGCATTTTCAATCAAACGAGCACTCAACGCATCATATGCATCAGGCATTACAAGTGGCTGTTCCGATTCAAGAAGAGCGCGTAATAGTTGGCACTGACTCATTGTTGTATCTCCTCTTTATTTGTCGGGTCAAACTTGAGACTATATGACCAGTCATTATCGGCGAGCAGTCTGTCACAGGTTCGGTTTTCAGGTCAAGAACTGTCGCTTCTTCCGCATGGATTCGCCTTTCAGCTCGATGGTTGTTGGATTGGAGGGGCATTGTGTTCATTCTCTTCATTACGTCTAGTTCAATGTTCATGACGGTGATGAACATCGGGCCAGTGGACATGAGAATGGGTGATCGGTTGGTGGGTATGGAAATGTTCATGTGGTTCGGAAGTTTCGTTCTCAGCATGGTCATGGCGGTGATGTTCGTCATGAATGTGCGTGTGACAATGGGCAATGGCTCCATGGACGTGTAGATGTCTGTGCATTTCCCGGTACAACAAGAAGATGCCGACAAGCATCAACGATCCGGCAAACCAATAGGCAGCGGGCGGACGTTCGCCAAGCATTGCTACTGAGAGAAGCATGCCGATAAATGGCCCGATGGCAAAGAAGGTGGCGGTCCTGGCTGAACCGATCTTGCGTAGCGCCTCCACAAACAGGACAAGACTCATACCGTAACTCAATGCACCTATTACCAGAGCTCCACCGATTTGATAATTGGTGGCTTTACCGGGAGAAAACAGAAGCGCCAGCACAATGGTGCAGATACCAGCGCCAAACCCCTTGATGCCTGCAAGGACCGTTGATGACAATTCCTCTACATCGCGGGTCAGGTTGTTGTCAATCCCCCAGAAAATGCAGGCGAGAACTATCAGCAGGCCGGAGAGCGAAAAAGCCAATCCACCCTGAGCCTTTAGAACTACAATACATGCTGCTATAAGGATAAGTATCTTCCCTGTCCAGACTCGCGGCCCAATGTGCTCTTTGAAGATCAGCCAAGCAATCACCGTTGTTGCAACTGTCTCCAGATTGAGCAACAGAGTTACTTCGGAAGCAGTGCCATATTTGATGCCGTAAGTAAGGCATAGCGGGGCAATAACACCGCCGGACAGAATCGCACCCAATAGATTGAGACGGTGCCGCGGGGAGAGCCGCCTTAACTCCTTCATGGAGTTCTTGCGTTGGAAAAGTATCAGCAGATGCAGGCCAATCCCTGAGCCGAGATAAAGGAGTCCTGCCAGGAGTGCCGGTGACATGTCACCGATCAGCAGTTTGCAGAAAACCGGTGAAACGCCGAACAGAGCGGCGGAAAGGATGGCGAGAAATTGTCCGGATAGCGCGAGCAGTTTACAATCCTCCATTAAATCAATATGAGAGGGCCACTCTAACCATGTCTGAAAGAGTGGCGAAAACTACCCATGAGAAACCGATGGCCCGGCCGATGCAAAGCTTCACCTTTTCTGGCGCAACAGCCTCGACGAGTTGGCAAGTATCCCGATGTCCGGTAGGGACTGGAGGGCAGCTGCCAAAGTGATCGGCAGAAAACCAAGCGCGGCCAGTGTTATCCCGGTCACGTTATAAAAGGCGGTAAAAGCGAGATTCAGTTTAACCACGCCCATGGTCCGGCGGGCAATCTGAAAAAGTTCAGGAACCAGGGACCAATCCTCCCGCATGAGCGCGATGTGGGCCGCTTCGATAGCGACGTCGCTCCCGGCCGCCCCCATGGCGATCCCCACGTCGGCCTGGGCCAGGGCAGGTGCATCGTTCACCCCGTCACCCACCATGACGACAATATGTCCATTGGCCTGGTAGTCCTTCACGATCGCGATCTTCTCCTCGGGAAGGAGGTTGGCCCGGTACCCGATACCGAGCTTCTCCGCAACGAGGCTGGCGGTCTGTTCATTGTCGCCAGTGAGAAGCTCGATCTTCCGTATCCCCAGTTGGCCGACTCTCTCAAGGGCCTCCGGCACCTCCGGACGGAGGGTATCTGCCGCGGCCAGGGCGCCTACGAGCTTCCCGTCGCTGGCGACGAACAGCACGGTCTTCCCCTGCGCTTCCAGCTTGTCCACCGAAGGAAAAGAATCGTCTCCGGCGATCATCCTGTGGCTGCCGACCGTCACAAGCCGGCCGTCGATCCTAACCCGCACACCAACGCCGGGGATAGCCTCGAACTCCTCAATGTCAAGAAGGATGATATTCTGATCTTTGGCCCTTGTGCGCACTGCTTCGGCCAAGGGGTGCTCGGAATAGCGCTCGGCCGATGCAGCCAGGGTCAGGATCTCCCTTCCGGAGAGGTCTGCCAGGGGAATGATATCGGTGATCTGCGGCCGGCCGAAGGTAAGGGTGCCGGTCTTGTCGAGCAGGAGAACGTCGGCGCGGCTCAAGGCCTCCAGGTACTTGCCACCCTTGATGAGCAGACCCCGCCTTGCCCCGGCGCCGATAGCTGCAATCATGGCGATGGGGGTGGCAAGAGCCAGAGAGCAGGAGCAGACTACAACCAGGACCGCCGCAGTGGCGAGCGGATTATGGCTTATCAGATAGGTAAGAAGGGCAATCCCAGAGACTACCGGGAGGTAGTAGCCGGAAAAACGGTCGGCGAACCGTTGCACATCTCCCTTGTTCGCTTCTGCCTCTTCCACAAGTTTGATCACCCGGCCAAAGGTCGTATCCGCCCCGACCTGAAGGGCCCTGACACGCAAGTGCCCCAACCGGGCGACTGTTGCTGCAAATACGCGCGCACCCGGTCCTGCCTCCACCGGCATCGACTCGCCGGTGATGGTCGCTTGGTCCACCGTCGCCTGGCCGTAAATCACTTCCCCGTCCACTGCAATCTTCTCACCCGGCCGAACAATGACAGTCTCCCCTACCAGCACTTCCGCAACCGGCACCTCCAGTTCTGCACCGTTCCGTTCCACCCTTGCCGTGTGGGGGGCCATGGCGGTCAAATCCTTCACGGCCCGCCTGGCGCGTTCGGCAGTGAATGCTTCGACGTACACCCCGATGCGCATGAAAAAGACCACGATCACAGCGGCGGCCCACTCTCCGACGGCGATGGCAGCCAGCATTCCTATCGTCATGAGGGCATGGGATGTGACCCTTCCCTTGAAGGCAGCCCGCAGGACACCAATGAACACCGGGAAACCGGCGATGATGATGACGGCCAGCCAGACGGGCCATGGCAGCTTTCTGGTGACAGCTTCGAAAAACCCGAACCATTCGCCAATCACGGCCACGAAGAGCACAGTGCCAAAGACAGCGCCGAAGAAAGTGAGTACCTGGCGACTAAAGCCAGCCAGGGGGGAATGCTCTACAGCCTCATTTTCCGCTGTGGCAACGGAATAACCAGCGCTCTTCACCGCCTTGCAGATAGCAGCCAGGTCGGCTTTCGTCGGATCGAGACTTACTACCGCCTTTTGTGCGGAGAACAGGACTTCAGCTTCGGCCACACCAGGAACCGACTCTACAGCAGTCTTGATGTGCCGTGCACAATCGGCACAGTCCATGCCTTTGATGCTGATCTCGATTTTCTCCAAACGGACATTGCTATCTAAGGTCATCTTTTCCCCTTACGGTAATGCTATCACATTTCAGCCTTCTCGGTGCCCCGCTTCGCCATTTCCGTTATGTCCGGCTGCTAATCATGAAATGTGCCGCAACCTGGTTCATGA
>DATNCC010000310.1:0-4662 GCA_035571735.1 Dongiaceae bacterium
CGGTAGCCAAGCCGCTGCAACGGTTTTGCTTCAAGGTACTCCACCACGGTCATGGTCGTGATATCCCCCATGCCGCGCCGGTCCAGGTCGCCGGCAGTGATGTGATGTCCGGCATGACTGCGACGCCAGTCGTGAAATGCAGTGAAGGTCAGGATACCGCAGAGATACCCCACATTCCTGTTCCAGCGAGGCGAAGGGAGGAACGAGCCATGGGTGCAGTCGTGGAAAAAGATGAAGATACGAACGAACAGAGCGGTCGCAACTACACCAATGGCAAGGGTGATGCTGTAAGAATAGCCGTTACGAACGGTTTGCACCATCAGGGCCTGCAGGAACAAATAGGGAATAAGGGTGGAGAGGAGTTGCCGGAATGCGGTGCGGCTATCAGCCTGGGCGTACTTTGCAGTAGCTTTGTACCACTCCGGTTTTTCAACCTTTGCAATAATAAGCACGGGATTGAAGGACAAAAGAAGCTCCTTCCGGGGTTGTAGTCGAATCTCTGCCTTGATTCAATAGTAGCAAAAACGGAACTGTGCGCAAGAGGAATGCCGCAAGAGAGCTATGGCAATAATCGATTGCATTGTCTCAGTCCACGAGAATGTCCGAATCGAGGCAGACCGTTACAACGTGCGGATCAAAGTGCGTTCCTGACAGTGAGCGGAGATGTTCACGCACCTTTTCAACGGTCCAGGAAGCGTGATAGCGACGGTCTGATCTCAGCGCATCCCAGACGTCCACCACCGCGAAGATGCGCGCGGCAAGAGGGATCTGTTCGCCTTTCAAGCCGAGCGGATAGCCGGTACCGTCCCACTTTTCATGATGGGCATAAGGAATGTCGAGAGCCGGGCGCAGATAACAGATGGGAGAGAGCAGTTCATAGGCAAAGACCGTGTGCTTTTTCATCACGGACCGTTCCGCCTCGGTCAGCGTTTCGTGTTTGAGCAAAATCTCATCAGGAATTCCCATCTTGCCGATGTCATGCAGCAGAGCGCCCCAACGGACCTGCACCAGCTCCGCATCGCTAAGGCCGAACAGCCGTGCCAGCCTGACGGTCAGGACAGCAACCCGCTGCGCATGGCCTTCGGTCTCGTTGTCGCGCAGTTCCAGCGCCCGCGACCAGCCTTCGATGGTGGCGTTATAAGCATCTGCAAGCTCCCTGTTGGAGCGTTGCAACTTATCGAACAGGGTGACATTATCGATGGCAATGGCGGCCTGGGCAGCCAACGCCTTGAGGAAATCATGCCACTCATCGTCGTGTTGTTGCTGAGTACGCTGAAAGACCTCCAACACCCCCACAACCTGTCCTTTCGCTATCAACGGCACGCCATGATAGCTGACGAAATTTTCGCCTGACAAAAGTATCTTGCGAAGATAACTGTCATGCTCCTTCTCCAGGTCCGGGATATGCTTGATGATTCTCTGCTGTGCGGCCTCCCCTGCATAGCCCTCGCCCAATGGCTGGCGCGTGTGCTCGATTGCTTTGGTATGAAAACCGCGCCCGGCAACATACTCAAGCATCCGGGTCGTGGGGTTGAACAACAGTACGTCGGCAGCGTCAACTCCCAGCTGAACGATGACGTGGGTAAGCAACGTTGTCAGACTGAGATGCAGATCGAAACTGAAATTGATGGCGCGGTCGATTTCAACCAGGGCGGTCAGATGCTCAAGATGCCGCCGAATCCTTTCGTCAGCGCACTTGATATCGCTGATATCCGTAAACATCACCACAACCTGTCGCAACAGTTCGTCATTATCAAACTCTGGATAGGCGTTCACCTGGACCCACCTGTATTCTTCGTCACTGTTGCGGTTAAACCCCATAACGAAATTCTTCAATACATGTCCCGTGGCTATCACCTGATCAACTGGAAGCTCATCTACGGGCATTCGGGTACCGTCCTCGCGGACAAAGTGACGGTCCGGGTTGCGGATCTCCTTGTCCAGCATCTGCTCCGATGACATCCCCAGCAATTGCTCGGCTTCTGGGTTACAGAGTACAATCCGGGTGTCGGGGGCATGGACAATAACACCAATAGGCAGATTTTCGATCATCAACCAGTGAGCCTCCTGGTTTTCGATCAGCGACAAACGCACCTCATTTTTCGCCAGTATGGCCGCCTCGGCACGCTTACGGTCGGTTATATCGATCAGTACGAGGCGGCACTCCTGCCCAGAAGGGTCTGCCATTGCTTCGATCTGCACGCTGCGAGGGGAATTCCCTTCTGACTTGATCGTAACTTCACAGGACTCCTTGCTCAGGCTCGTGAACACCTCGCCGAGAAACTCAGAGAAGAAAGTACGGGCATCAGCGACGACGAATTGCCCGAAACACCGTCCGATCAATCGGGAGCGCTCGCCCCCCAGGAGGCCGGCGCCGCAGAGGTTCACAGCACTAATGGCTCCGTTGCGGTCGAGGGTACAGTATCCAACCGGGGCGAAATCGTAAAGGTCGCTGTACTTCTCCTGCATTACCTCCACATTGTCCCTGGCTTGACGGAGCTCAGCATTCTGCATCTCCAGCTCGATCTGGTGCACTTCAAGTTCATGGACGAGCCGCTGCATCTCTTCCCCTGTTAGGGGGGGATGCATTTCTGCCGTTTTTGCCTGCAACCGCTCTTCCGCCTGGCGGCGCAACTCGGCTGCGCCCATTAACGAGATCTTGTCTTTGTCAACTCTCATTGCTACCTCTTTATTACTTGTTGCGTGCTCAGCCTTGGCGGAGCACATGACAATCAGAAACTGCTTCCCGCGCTGCGGATCCGGTTATCCTCCTTTTCGCGCACTCTTTTCGGTGGTGACTCGTGACAATGGTTTCAAATTGATACCGTTGTCGGACAGCAGGAACTCACAGATCCGCTTGGAATGGGCTATCCCGCGCGACTTAAAGATCAGCAGCGTATTGTAGTGTTCGTTGTCTACTTCCCCGTCCCGCAGCAGCAACCAAGTATCAAAGAGTGAGGGTATCTCCTCTTCGGTGGCTACCCCGATAGTCTGTGCACGGGTCTGATCCGTGAACATAGTGGTGATGGCGCGCATCTTCAGGAAATCGATCAGGCGCGTAATCACCGATTTCGCCTGCTGTGCCGAGCCGACATCCGTCAAGGTAGGCATCGGGTCGACGACGACCACTGCCGGCCGGAATTCCTCGATCAGGCGGTAAATCGTAATCAGGTGTGTTTCGAGCCCGAACATGGAAATGCGTGAAGTATGAAGCTGCAATAGCCCATCCTCCACCCATCGTTGCAGATCAAGACCGATGGATTTCATATTGTGCAGCGTTTGAGCTGCAGATTCCTCGAAACCGAAATAGACGCAGCGCTCCCCGCGACGGCAGGCTGCGTCGATGAAGGTAAATGTCATGCTCGTTTTCCCCGATCCGGGTGTTCCGGTAAGAAGGACACTACTTCCCCGGGAAAAGCCCTTGTCCTGCAGCATTCCATCCAAATCGGCAACTCCGGTGGGAATGTACTCCCCGGATGGTTGGTGTTCAAGCCTGATAGATGTTATCGGAATCAAGGATATGCCTCTTTTGTCAATGACAAAAGGGAACTCGTCCGAAGGATGCCCGGCCCCTCTGTACTTGATTACGCGGAGGCGTCGCGTCGAGAGTTGCTCCGTTACACGATAATCAAGCGTGATTACGCAGTCGGCGATGTATTCCTCCATGCCGCGCTGTGTCAAAGTGCCGACGCCCGATTCCGCTGTGCAAACGACCGTCATGCCCAACTCCTTCAACCAGTGGAACAAGCCCCGCATCTGCATACGCAGTGTTATATCATCGGTGACTCGCTGGAAAAGGGTATCGATTATATCTATCGCCACCCGTTTTGCCTTGATGGATGCTATGGCATCGGCCAGCTTGATGAACCATTCTCCCACGTTCGGTTTTTTAGTATCTTCCAGGAAATTTTTTTTGACATCGACGTTAAGCAGGATCAGGAGACCGCGGTCAATCAGGCTCTGGACATTTATGCCGATAGAGGCGAAATTCCGCTTCAATTCTTCGTTGGATTCCTCCAGCGCCATAAATATCCCCGGCTCGTTTTCCAGAAGTGCGCCGTTTACCAGGAATTGCATTGCAAGCAGGGTCTTTCCGCACCCCACGTTGCCAGCAACCAAAGTCGCTCCCCTCTGCGGCAATCCGCCGCCGGTTATCTGGTCCAAGCCGTCGATGCCGGTCCTGCTTTTTGCAACTTCCAGGTACTTATCTTCCGATGCTAAGGCCATTGTTCTCTCCCCTTCCAGCCAGCAGGGTTAACTTATTTTTCATAAGGAAAATATATCAGCCTTTCCTTAAATGTCTCAAAACAGCTTCAACTTATTCGGGTATCGAAAATAAAGTATGACGGAATTTCGAAGAAATAAAGCCCTGAAACCAAGGAAAGCAAGGCGGTTGGTTGTCCCATCACCACTCAATACAATCCTCAGCATGTTGAGTATTTACCAAATACTGATACCTGGCGATCATGCAATACTTACCCACACTTCTCTCCAACTAGTCTAATCCCCTGTTATTAAAAGACAAATCCAACCTTTAAATCATTTTCAGCTATTGGCAGGCTAATTGCCTTACTAAGTTCAAGATCCTGGTCATCTCATCCGATAGCGAGTTCTTATCATTATTGGCTGGGGGATTTAACATATCGAAGGGCTACGAAGTTT
>DATNCC010000311.1:0-8269 GCA_035571735.1 Dongiaceae bacterium
AAATCCTTGCAGCCCTGCGCTGGTTTCGCGTACCGGTCGTGGTGACCGACACCCTCGGTTTCATGTACCGCTACGTTTTCCTGTTATGGGACGAGTTCAGCGCCATGCGGGTCTCGGCGCGCGCCCGTGGCGGCCTGTCGGGGTGGCGCAGGGAATGGCACACTACCGGGACTATAACGGCTCAACTGTTTTTACGTGCCTATGATCGGGCCCAGCGCATCCAGCAGGCTGTTCAGGCCCGCGGCGGTGTTTGAAAATTGTGAGGAACAGATGTCGTCCAGCATGAAATTTTCATCACACCCTGATTATTGCCCCCTGTCGGGTACAGCAGCTCTGAAGCCCGGTCTCCTGTCCGTGCCGCCGGACCAGGCCGTGCTGGAAGCCGAGGAGCTGCATTTCCGATACACCGACGGCTCCGATGCGGTTGCCGGGGTAAATTTCAGGATCATGCCGGGTGAAACGGTGGCACTGTGCGGCCACAACGGCAGCGGCAAGACCACCCTGATGAAGCTGCTTGCCGGTTTGCTCAAACCTGCAAAAGGGAAGGTACTTGTGGCCGGGGTTGAACTGGATACCAGAACCGCACGCGAGGTTTTCCGTACCGTCGGCCTGCTCTTCCAGGATCCGCAAGACCAGCTCTTCTGCAATTCGGTAGGAGAGGATGTGTCATACGGCCCCCGCAACCTCGGGCTTTCCGAGGCCGAAGTCGGCGAACGGGTGGCTCTGGCCCTTAACATCACCGAGGTGCAGCATCTTGAGCATCGGCCGATCCACCATCTTTCCGGCGGCGAGATGAAGCGGGTAGCCCTGTCGGGCATCGTGGCCATGCAGAGCCCTGTGTTGATTCTGGACGAACCCTTCGACGGACTCGATCCGGCTTCCAGCGACAGACTTATCACACTGATCCGGCATCTGGCCGATGATCATGGCTACACCGTGCTTGTGGCCACCCACCTGATGAGCCTGGTGCCGGAGGTAGCAAACCGCATGCTGGTCATGCAGGGGGGACGCCTCCTGGCGGATGGCCCGGTGCGTGAACTGCTCACCAATGTTCCTCTCCTTGAACAGGCCCGTCTGCAGCCTCCCGACATCACAAGATTTTTCTACAAGAAGGCTCTGCTGGAAAACCGCAAACCTGAGCGGTTGCCTCTGACCCTCGATGAGGCGCTGGAGTGGTGAGATACCGCCGCAGGAGGACGTTCCGATCGAATCCCGGAGCGGCGCCGCCTGTGGCTGAAGTCAGCCGCGTCCCCGCCTTGACCGGAACGTATGTATATGATAATGGTTATCCGCCGCGCATCGGGGCAGGACTCGTACGGGCGGTGCTATCACGGAACATACAGGAGAACGACCGATGATCATCGTAACCGGAGGAGCAGGCCTGATCGGCAGCGCCGTGGTTCAGCAGCTGAACGGGCTTGGCAGGGAAGATATCCTGATCGTGGATCACCTCGGGACAACCGACAAATGGCGCAATCTGTCACCGCTCCGCTTCATGGATTATCTGGAAAAAGATCTGTTCGAGCGGATGCTGGATGACGGTTCCCTTGCCGGACGTCTTCCGGGCGACGGCAAGCTGGATGCGGTCATTCACCTGGGGGCCTGCTCGGCCACGACCGAACCGGATGCCACCTATCTGGTAAAAAACAACTTCGAATATTCCCGCAAGCTGGCCCTGACCGCGCTGGCGGCAAACGCCCGCTTCATCTACGCCTCCAGCGCCGCCACATACGGAGACGGGGAACACGGCTTTATCGACGACGACAGCCAACTGCCGCTGCTCCGGCCGATGAACATGTACGGCTACTCCAAGCAGCTCTTTGACCTGTGGGCGCAGCGCCGGGGGGTCCTTGGCAAGATCGTCGGCATCAAATATTTCAACGTCTATGGCCCAAACGAACAGCACAAGGGGGAAATGCGCTCGCTCGTTCTCAAGGCTTATGAACAGATCGGCGCTACCGGCACGCTCAGGCTGTTCAAGTCCCATCGTCCGGAGTACGGCGACGGCGAGCAGCTGCGCGATTTCGTCTACGTCAAGGACGCCGCCGCCATGACGCTCCATTTTCTTCAGAGACCGGATACCAACGGCATCTTCAACGTCGGCGGCGGCACGACCGTCAGCTGGAACCGGCTGGCGCGCGCCGTTTTCAGTGCCATGGAAAAACCGGTCAACATCGAGTACATCGACATGCCGGAGTCGATCCGTGCCACCTACCAGTACCTGACCTGTGCCGACACATCCAAGATCCGTGCGGCCGGTTATTCGGAGCCGGTCACCCCGGTCGAGGAGGCGGTCGCCGATTACATCAGGAACTATCTTGTCCCCGGCAAGCGGCTGGGAGACTGACAGGGGAGCTTCCGAGACTCCCAGTCCTGGCATGCTTCGTAATTAAACATTGAAAGTACCAACTTCCCATATGACAGGTACCCCATGTCCCTTGCAGAGCAGGTTTTAGAAGGTAATATCCGCGCCGCAGCCCGCCTGATGCGCGACATCGACGACGGCCGCCCCCAGGCGATTGAAGAGTTGAAAGCACTCTATCCCCGCACCGGCGACGCCTATATCATCGGCATTACCGGCCCTCCCGGCGCCGGAAAATCGACGCTGGTCGATCAACTGACCGCCTCGTTTCGTGTACGCGGGAAAAAGGTCGGGGTAGTGGCGATCGACCCCACCAGCCCCTTTACCGGCGGCGCGATCCTGGGTGACCGTATCCGCATGAACCGCCACTCCTGCGACGAAGGTGTTTTCATTCGCAGCCTGGCCACGCGTGGCGCACTGGGAGGTCTTTCGCGCTCGACCTCGGATGTTGCCCTGGTCATGGACGCCCTCGGGATGGACATTATTATTATTGAAACGGTCGGCGTCGGTCAGGACGAAGTGGATATCGTCAGGGAAGCGCACACGACCTGTGTCGTGATGGTCCCCGGACTCGGTGACGACATTCAGGCCATCAAGGCCGGAATCCTCGAAATCGGCGATATTTTTGTCGTCAACAAGGCCGACCGGGACGGTGCGGACCGGACCGCCCGCGAGTTGAACACCATGCTGGAAATGCGCCATGCTGCGGAAGGCAGCTGGAATCCGAAGGTGATGAAGACCGAAGCACAGCGCGGCACCGGCATTGACGAACTGACCGAAGAAATTTTGGCTCACCATAATTTTTTCCTGTCGAGCGGGGCAATGAATGATTTTCTGCGCCAGCGCAACCAGCGCCATTTCATGGATGTCCTTCGTGATACGCTGTTCAATAAGGCCCTGTCGTTCATGGCGAAGGACGGCTCTCTTGACGGCATTGTGACAAGCATATGCGGCCGCCAGACCGACCCTTATTCGGCCGTTGAAGAGCTCGTCTCGAAAATGATGGCATAAACTATATTTTAACGTTTAGACATTGTGCTTTCGCCGAATTGCTCTATACTTTGATTGAAAAACGCTCGATTGTCCCGACCCGAAAGAGAATAGCTTCCAACTTACTTAATGGAGAACGATAATGCCTCTGACCGAAATCGCTCTGATAATTATAGCCATAGCGTTTTGTATTCTGGTTCTGATCCTGATCCCGACCCTCCTGACCATCAAAAAGTCTGCAGCCTCGGTCGGGGAACTGACGGAAATGGTTCAGGGCGAGCTGAAGCCGATACTGCAGGAATTAACCGGCGTATTGACGGATTTGAAGACGGTTGGTGGCGGCATTGCCGAACACACCGATGATGTCAAATGTTTCATGTCGGAGTTGGGGGAGGCCAGCGCCAATCTGCACACGATCAATCGTACGGTGGGTGTCGTCACCGGCGTTCTCAATACCACTTCGGTCTGGGCGACCGGAGCCAGGGTTGCAGGAAAATACATAATTGAGCGGTATCTAAAAAAACAGGGAGGTAAGTAGCCATGTCTGACAAATGTGAAGTATCGGCAGGGACTGTATTGGTATCTTTTGTGGCCGGAGCGGCAATCGGGGCCGGGCTGGCTCTGTTGTACGCACCCAAAAGCGGGCGCGAGATGCGTGAGAACATCCTGGACCTGACGGAAGATGCGGTTGACAAGATCAAGGAATACGCCAAGGAAGCCCAGGAAAAGATCAAGAGCGCTGTCGAAGATGGCAAGGAAACTTTCGCCGAAAAGAAGTCCGTCCTGGCATCGGCAATTGAGGCAGGTCGCGAGGCGATGCAGAAGGAACGTACTTCGGCGCAGTAGCCGGACAGACAGACGCACGTTAAGGAGCCCACCTAAGGTGGGCTTTTTTGTGCACAGTTGCAAAGCTCCACTCTTGGTTGCCAGTCACTCACAATCCGGCAACGGATGCCCGTTTTGCAAGGGTTTCAGCATCATTGACTTTCATGACGGCTTACTTTATACTTTCAACCCCTATGAAAAAGCTTCATCTTTTTACATACGTTGCCGCCACTCTTGCAACCCTGCTCTGCACCCTTCCCGTTGCTGCAGCGGAGTCGGTTCAGCCCCTGCTGGCCGAATTGATCCGGCCGAATGCCCTGCCACCCGGAACGCCCGAGGCTCCCGCACTGGTTCCCGCCGATGATCCTGCCGCAGCCGGTTCCGAAGCGGCCGAGCCGGTTGCAAAGCTCTTTTCGCTTGAAGAGCTGCGCGACTCCAGTGATGACTCCAACGATCTTGAACTGCCCGACGTCGGTCTGCCGGTTTCCGATATTCCATTGACCTTGAACAGCAAGGTTGAATATTTCCTCTACTATTTCCAGACCAGCGGCAAGCCATCCTTCTCGCGCTGGTTGTCGCATTCCTCCCGTTACATTCCGATGATGAAAGAAATACTGAAACGCGAAGGGATGCCGGAAGATCTCGTGTATGTCGCCATGATCGAGAGCGGTTTCCAGATGCATGCCCGCTCCTGGGCCAACGCGGTCGGTCCCTGGCAGTTCATCTCCGATACCGGCCGGCGCTATGCCCTGCGGATCGATCAGTGGATCGACGAGCGCAAGGACCCGGTCAAGGCCACCACCGCGGCCGCACTGTACCTGAAGGAACTGTACGGCATGTTCAAGGGCGACTGGTATCTGGCGGCTGCCGGCTACAATGCCGGTGAAAACAAGATACTGCGTGCTATCAGCATGTATAATACCAGCGATTTCTGGGAGATCTCGCGCGGTTCCTATCTCAAACGCGAAACCAAGGAGTATGTCCCCAAACTTCTTGCCGCAGCGATAATTGCCAAAGACCCTGCCCGTTACGGTTTCACCGATATCGCGTACCTCACGCCGATCGAGTACGACACCGTCGCTATTCCGTCCCGCACCAATCTCGATCTGGTAGCAAAGCTGAGCGGCACAACCTACGAATCGATAAAGGAACTGAATCCGGATCTGCGTCACTGGTGTACTCCACCCAATTATCCGGGCTATCAGATCAAAGTTCCCAAGGGGAGCAAGCTGCAGTTTGAAGCTGAGTATGCAAAGATTCCCGAAAGCCAGCGCTTTACCGAACGGGTTCTGTACAGCCGCTATCAGGTCCGCAAAAAAGATACATTAAAAGGCGTGGCGCGCCGTTTCGGCACCTCATCCGCAGTGCTGGCGGAGTTGAACGGCCTTAATGCCAAAAGCCGCATTGCCGGAAAAACACTGCTCGTCCCTGTCATACAGACCGTCGATTTCAGCCACGAAGGTCGGGCTCCCAGATCCGCAGCAACATCGAAAGGGAGCTTCGCAAAATATTACACCGTAAAAAGCGGCGACAATCTCAGCTCACTGGCCAAGCGCTTCAACGTATCGACCAAGCTGCTTTCCGCCTGGAATAACCTGAAAACAAAAGTTGCCCTCAAACCAGGCCGGCGCATCATCATCGCAAAATTTATCGAAAAGAACGGTGAGATGGTCCAGGCCGAACCCAAGAGCTGACTTTAGTAACTCCATCGTCTCATCGTATGAAAGGAATTCCCGATGTATAACATCCTTATCTCCGCAGCGGCTGCCGTTGCCGTGCTGCTGATACTTGTCTTTGTCCTCAAGCTGGCCTGGTGGGGTTCACTTATCGTCGGCCTGATTGTATTTGCGCTGATTTTTGTCCTGTTTTCTCGTATCACCATGAAAAAGGTCATGGCTTCCATCGAGACAGCCGCCAAGGATCTGCAGGCACAGCCCCCCCGTTTTGAGAAAGCGATCCGTGAGCTGAAGGATGCCCTGCAGTACAGCAAGTGGCAACTGTATGTTGAAGGGCAGCTGAGCTCGCAGATCGGCATGATCTACTACATGAAGCGCGACTTTTCTAACGCCTTTCCCTATCTGGAAAAGTCATTCTTCAAGAACTGGGCCGCGACCGCCATGCTGGCCGTCTCCTACATGAAACGCCAGAAGAAGGACAAGATGATCAGCACGTTTGAAAAAGCGGTACAGTGGAACAGCAAGGAATCCCTGCTCTGGAGTCTGTACGCCTACTGCATGAACGAGAGCGGTGAAGCGGGAAAAGCCAAGGAAATTCTCGCCAAAGGACTGAAAAAGATTCCTGGTGACGATAAGTTGAAGGATAACCTGGAGTGTCTGAAGAAGGGTAAAAAAATGAATATGCGGGCCTACGGCGATTTATGGTTTCAGTTTCACCTGGAAAGCCTTGGCGCTCTCCAGAAACACCAGATGGCATCAATGGGCGGGCGGATGCAGCGGCGCATGACCGTCAGAAGATAGGACATCAAAACTTGAGGGGGCTCCGGATCGGGGTCCCCTCCTTCATTCAGCGGGGCGATTATTTCAGAAGCGCCGCAAACTCAGACGGCATCCCCGACGGCTGAACCTTCGCCCTATCCAGAAACGCTCCCCAGCTCTTCGACCCTTTTTTCACGTCACGATAGATCCCGATCGCAGGCCGGCCGCTCTTAGAGGCAATAAGGGCGGCTAAAATAACTTCCTGATTCGAGGCCCATTCTTTCCGTAACACCGCCAATTCCTGCGCTCCAAGCAACCGGTGCCTGACAAGCTCGTCATCAACGATACCCGTTGCAAGACGGGCGGAAGAGGCTCCTGCTGCTATTTCAGCAGCAAACCGTTCACCAAGGGATTTTGCAGGAAGCCCCATCGGCACGACGACCT
Source organism: Dongiaceae bacterium (assembly GCA_035571735.1). Taxonomy (GTDB): domain Bacteria; phylum Desulfobacterota; class Desulfuromonadia; order Geobacterales; family Pseudopelobacteraceae; genus JACRCG01. The sequence goes on from DATNCC010000311.1 coordinate 7,057, forward strand.
CTTTCCATGATCCCTTTTTTCCCAGCGCAGCAAGCAGCGCCTCGGCTGTGAGCCCTGATCCGGACGCGACCCGGTAGGCAACCCACAGGTCATCGGCGGAGTAGCCGGATTGTTTTTTCATCATAATCGTTTTTTTGTCGACATTGAAGAGCGCCGCGAAGAACGAGTTTTGCGTCGTAGCCAGGAAATAGGGATCGGCAAGAGCCGGCCGTGAAGCATCATATGCACGGTCCCTGAAGCAATGGCAGGTTATTGCCGGCGCGGCCTGCGAGGGTAGCGGCAGGAGCAGCAGGATACTCAGACAGTAGAAAATCGGACGGTACATACCTGGCTCTCTTTGATTGTATTATTTGCTGCCACTTTTATATCGGATGACCTGGGGTAATGTATTGACGCCGGTCAAAAATAACGATATTTATGACACCTGGCGACGAGAACCGGTTTCCGGCGCAAAACACTCCAAAAAGGAGATCCAATGTCCACACAAGCCCTTGTTAAAGTTGATGCGGGAGCAAAACATGACGAGCTGATCCAGTTGGTAAGCTTCATGCTGGCCGACGAAGAATATGGCGTTGAAGTCCTCAAGGTGCGCGAGATCATCCGCATGCCGACCATTACCAAGATGCCCAACGTGCCGCATCATGTCGAGGGGATAATCAACCTGCGCGGCAAGGTTATTCCGATTATCTCGATGCGCAGGCGTTTCGGCCTGATGGAGAATGGAAACAACATCCAGACCCGTATCATCATAATGGATGTTTCCGGCAGGCTGACCGGATTCATCGTCGATTCGGTTTCTGAAGTTATTCGCATCCACAGCAGTGAAATCCAGCCCCCGCCCTCGATGGTGACCTCCGGCGGTATCGGCCAGGAGTTCATCACCGGCGTATTCAATCATGCCGAACGCCTGCTGATCATCATGGATATCGACCGGATGTTTTCCGATGATGAACGGGAGAGTATCAGCGCTTTTTAATACGCGCCTGTCCCGTTTATCAGGATTGGATACAACAAAAGGGGGCTCCGGACAGGGCCCCCCTCTTTTCACCCACCATGGGTCTGACAGGTAACAATTTAAACGTTACTTCGGCAGCATCTTTCCAAATGACCGGAGAGCCTTGTAGCACCCCGCCGGAGTGGAATCGAAGACGATTGCCGGACACCCGATCCGCCGTTCCAGTTCGACCAGCGAAACGTCATCCAGAAAAACACC
>DATNCC010000312.1:0-32399 GCA_035571735.1 Dongiaceae bacterium
TTCTCCGAGGCCATGCTTTCGCCGGTTATGTCACTTTGCCAGCACCACGGAAGCGGCTGACGCAAAAACGTCTTTTCTTTGCAGACTGCCGCTGGCTATCTCTACATGCCCGCGTAATTCCTGACCAACGGCGCAATCCTCACGCACCTTCACATCCAGATTGATTTCAGCCAGTTTACCTATATCCACCTGATCAACCTTGAAGACAAGCGTACCATTCGGCTCCTGCATGAATGAAACATCCTGGGTTCCCTGGAAATCAACCTGGGAGGGGAGCTGGAGTCGAACAGTCAGATTCCGGGCCGGCAACGAACCCGCATTGAGAACCGTTACCCGGTAGCGAAGTTTTTCTCCCGGAGTGACTTTCTGCTTGGCAAGCTTCGCAACGGCACGCACCAGTGGTGCAGAACTTACTACTACGGACTCTTTCTGAAAACTTATGTCACCATATTTGGCTGATACAATCCTAACCATCATGACAGAGCGATGGCCATCAACCATTTCTGCCGGCATTTTGAATACAACAGCTCCCTTGAAGGTTTCGCCGGCAGCGAGCTGAAGTCTGGTTATTTTTTCGTCAGGTTTGTTTGCTCTCGCCAGGATGGCGTCGTATTCTTTGGCCGCTGTTACCGTCAGCAAAAACTCTTCGCTGTTTTTTCCTGTATTGGAAATCTCGACCGGCAGGCTGCCGTTACCTCCTACGGAAAACGGCCCCCTGTCATCTTGAAGTGTGACAACAGCGTTGATGCTTGCCTTGGCGAGTTTTTCAGCCTCCAGGCGCTCCTTTTCACGACGTTCGGCTTCCAGTTTGATTCGGGCCTGAAGTTCCTGCTCAGCCTTCAGTTTTGCAGCCAGTTCGCGAACAATCGTGTCAGAGCGGACTTTGCCGGCTGCAATTTGCAAGGTTTTGTTTGCCGCGAGAACCTCGCCTTTCTGATGACGCTTCGCCAGCACCTTTAATTCATCTTCAACAGATGTCTTCAAGCTGCTTTCAGGGAATTCGGTTGAAAACATGGCGGCATATTTTGCCGCACGCTCATTATCCCCCGATCTAAGGCTCGCTCGAGCAATGAGAAGCAGGGTAACATCCCTGAGAGGAGAGTCAGGGAAGACCTGATTTAACTGATCACATTTTTCTATCGTAAGAAGGTAATCTTTCTGCTGGTAGGCGTTGAAAGCTTCGACAAAAACAGCCGAATCATCTATTTCGGCGGTGTATCCGGTGGTGAAAGCAGTAAAAACGATGAACAGTGCCAAGATGAGCCGGGCTATGGTTTTGGATACTTGTTTCATTGGCTCAGTCTACAAAACTCTTTAATTTTTTACTCCGGCTGGGGTGACGCAGTTTACGCAAGGCTTTTGCCTCGATCTGACGGATGCGCTCACGTGTAACCTCAAAATCCTGACCGACCTCTTCAAGCGTATGATCACTTTTTTCGCCGATGCCAAACCTCATCCTGAGAACTTTTTCTTCGCGTGGCGTCAGTGTCGAAAGCACTTTGGCCGTGCTTTCCGAGAGATTATTCTTGATGACCGCCTCAATCGGAGACATGACCCCCTTGTCCTCAATGAAATCCCCCAGGTGAGAATCCTCTTCTTCGCCGATAGGAGTTTCCAGCGAGATTGGCTCCTTTGCAATCTTCAGAACTTTACGCACTTTGTCGAGAGGCAGCTGCATGCGTTCTGCAATTTCTTCCGGGGATGGTTCGCGACCATTTTCCTGTACCAACTGGCGACTGGTGCGTATCAACTTGTTGATGGTCTCGATCATGTGAACCGGAATACGGATTGTGCGGGCCTGATCGGCGATGGCACGTGTAATGGCCTGACGGATCCACCATGTGGCATAGGTCGAAAACTTGTAGCCACGTTGATATTCAAATTTATCTACCGCTTTCATCAGGCCGATATTGCCCTCCTGGATGAGATCGAGAAACTGTAATCCGCGGTTGGTGTATTTTTTTGCGATCGACACAACGAGTCGTAAATTCGCCTCAATAAGTTCACTTTTAGCGATGCGGGCCTTGCACTCTCCTTCTTCGATTGCCTTGAGCGCAGCAGCAAGGTCGCGGGCCTTAAAACCGGATTCCTGCTCCACCTTCTGAATTTTGCGGGCAGCTGTACGAAGGCGCTTCTCGACTTTCACAGTTTCTTCTTCGTCCAATTTGAGCTTGTTCAGCTCTGCAGTACATTTTTCATCCTCATTCTGCAGTTTATCAAGCAGCGCCTTCAGCTTTTCTACGGAAATAATCTTTTCAAGATCGGATAATTCAGCCTGCAGTTTATCTACCTTGCCGGACAGTTCCTTGAGTCGCTCGGCAACCTTGTTAGTGTGGCGATCTTTCAGCCTCAGCGATTTCAGAAGATCAGCCTGATGATCTTTTCCTTCACGAAATTTCTTTTCAAGCTCCTTTTTCTTTGCAGGCGATTTAGCTGTTGCTATTGCCTCGGAAATCTCAATCAAAAACAGATCCTGTGCTGTAATTGCATCGATGATCTCGATAATTCTGGTCTTCTGGACATCTTCTTCGTCTTCCTCAAGCTCTTCTTCTTCAATTTCCTTGCTGATTTCCGAAGGGGTGATCTGGAATTTACGAAGTCGTTCACCCAGGGAGAGAACCTCCTTGACAGTGATCGGAGTATTAAGTATTACGCCGGCAACGTCTCGCTCGCCATCTTCAATCCTTTTGGCAATCTCAACCTCGCCCTCACGGGTCAGAAGAGAAACCGAACCCATTTCACGCAGATACATGCGGACGGGATCGCTGGTGCGTCCGATGGAACCGGGCTCAAATTCCACTTCTTCCGATTCACCTTCCGCCTCTTCATCTTCGTCAAGGTCGCTCTTCATTTTCGGTATCTTGATTTTCTGGGCAGAATCAACGATTTCTATGTCCAGATCCCCAAACATACCCATAACGTCGTCAATCTGATCGGTGGCAATGTCGGGAGGGAGGATGTCATTGACCTCGTCAAAAGTTAAGAACCCCTTTTCCTTGCCGATATCGATCAGCTGTTTTACGTCACCCATGTTCTTTTTTGCCATGTGTATTCACCTCAAGGAAGCTGCCGTTATAGTTAAAGTTTTGATTTTCGTGTTCTCAGGGTGTCGGCCTGCATCAGAAGCAATCCGTATTCATCACTGTTCGGGTCCAGAACCGCCAGACGTGCGGCAATATCCTTGATCGATGCAAGTTGCTTCTTTTCAAAGCTCCGCGTACACTGATCGAGGACTGCACGCCATTCTATGCCGTCCAGATAGCCATCTGAAACCATTATCCGGGAAAAGAGCATTTTATGTTCCGGTTTTTCAAACAGTTCTGACATCTGGCTCAACTTCCGGCTGTCGTCTGAATCTGCCAGACAGTCAAGCGCCAGTCTGGCAATTTCAAGATAGTCATTGCTGAATATAGTTTCAAGGCCGGCCCGTACTATTTCTGCCCGCGCTTCCGGATAATTCAACAGTAACGCCAGCAGGGTGTCCTGAACGTTGTTTGCCGGATGTGTTGTCCGTGCCTGTTTTGCCGGGGTATCCCGCTGCGAGAGGTTTCCACCGACCATGCGCTTGCGGAATGCATGAATCTGTATCCCCAACAGCCTGCAAATTTCCTTCTCATATAAATCTCGTTCGACCGAGTCGGCTATCTTGCGGAATCGGGGAACAATGTCATCGATTATCCGGACCTTGCTGTCAACACTATCGGGCGGTGTTTCCGCCAGAAGTGAGCGTACAAAATATTCAAAAGCCGGCCGCGCCTTGTCACGCAGAGCTTCAAAGTCCTCGGCTGGATGTGCGACCAGAAAACTGTCCGGATCATCGCCGGCCGGTAAAGAAATCACATACGCCGGAATCCGCTGCTCGAGAAAAAGCTCCATTGAGCGAATGGTCGCCTTTTTCCCGGCATTGTCGCTGTCGAACAGAGTGTAGACCCGCCCGGCGTGGCGCTTGATCAACCCGGCGTGCGTACCGGTCAGGGCAGTGCCGCAAGTTGCAACTACATTTCTGACCCCGGCCCGGTATAGTGCCAGGTGATCGAAATAACCTTCAACGATAATAACTGAATTTCCGGTTCTTATGGATGGTAATGCCATATCCAGGCCGAAAAGCACGGAACTCTTGTGATAGAGCGGTGATTCAGGCGAGTTGATATATTTCGGCAGTGCTGCGTCAAGTACCCGTCCGGCAAAAGCAATTACCTGACCACGTGCATCCCTGATCGGGAAGATCAGGCGATTACGGAAAAGATCATACCAACCGGCATCGGATTTGCGGACTATACCGAGTTTGAGAGCACATTCCAGCTCGACACCATTATTTTTCAGATGTTTCACAAGTCCATCGCGGCGGTCAGGTGCAAAGCCAAGACGGTAGGCGTCCGAAATATCAGGCGCGACCGCGCGATTGTCCAGGTAGTGCCGGGCCGGTTCCCCCTCCCGGCCATTCAAAAGTACCGATCGGTAGTAGGACGTCGTCAGTTCATTAATTCGTATAAACTGGGCATATTCATCCTGCGACTTTTTTTCCGAAGGGGTAAGCTGCCGTTCCTCAATTTCAATTCCGGCTTTTCTGGCGAGCAGTTTCACCGCTTCGGGAAAGGTGATGCCCTCAATTTTCATGATAAAAGAGAACGCGTTACCGCCGGCACCGCATCCGAAACAGTGAAAAATCTCTCTCGCCGGATTTACATTGAATGAGGGCGTTTTCTCGGCATGAAACGGGCAAAGTCCAAGAAAGTTGCCGCCAGCGCGCCGCAAAGGGACATAATCTGATACAACCTCAACAATTGAAAGTCGCTCGGCGACCTCACGTACCTTCTCTTCAGGTATCATTTCTTCTGCCCATTGGCATCACGCCATTCCGAGAGAAAACGGTCTCCGGTCCGGGCCAGCATGTTTCCAGACTCTGACGAGCGAATTTTATTCCGGATCTGCTCCGGCATAAAACCGGAGGCGACAATACTAAATACCATGCAGAGCAACAGCGCCCCTTCGGCAAAACCGATAAGCAATCCGCCAAGCCGATTCAGGCCGCCCAGCATGACAACCCGCAGGGCAACGGTTATGACATTACCGATAATATGAGCGCATATTCCGGTAATAAGCAGTATGATGATAAAAGCAAGGAACGAAGACAGATGCGCAGGCAGATGAAGCGCACTTTTTATCGGCACGGCAAGTAACGGATGAAACCGGTACGCCAGCCATCCGCCGACCAAAAGACCTGTCAGAGAAGAAGCCTCATTGACAAGTCCCCGGACAAGGCCTTTGACTGCAAAGAAACAAAGAACCGATAAAATGATGATATCAATAAGATTCATTATGACAACACGACCGTTTTACAAAGAAGGGGCTATCTCAACGAAAGCCCCTTGACTGTGTAGTACAAAACAAATACGCAAAATTCCTTCGGTCCAGTCAGCGCATCAAGCAAGCAGCCTCCGGACGGCATCGCTTACAACCTTGCGGTCTGCTTTGCCGGCCGTAAGGGGAGTAACCGCTTTCATTACCCGTCCCATATCCTTGAGCCCGTGTGCTTCGATATCAAGAATAACCTTTGAGATAAGCGAATCAATTTCATCGGGGCAGAGCTGAGCCGGCAGGAATTCAAGCAGGACCGCCAACTCCAGTTCCTCTTTTTCAGCCAGTTCAAACCGGTTTCCATCCCGGAACATCCGAATGGATTCACGGCGTTGCTTGGCCAGGGTTGATACGACGTCAATAATCGCCTGGTCGTTCAGTTCCGTCCGGGTATCAATCTCACGGTTTTTTATTGCAGCGAGTATCATGCGAACAGCCGAAAGGCGCAGGGTGTCCCGCGCCTTCATGGCAGCTTTCATCGCATCGTTTAGTTGTACTTTCAGTGTCATGCAGACTGTTCCTGAACCCGAAAAACGGGATACTAATCGATCATTTTACGTTGTTTCTTAAGGGCGCGCTTGCGTGCGGCGATTGCCTTCTTCTTGCGCTTGATGCTTGGCTTCTCGAAATGCTCGCGTTTACGGACTTCGGAAAGGATTCCCGCTTTCTCACACTGCTTTTTAAACTTCTTCAGTGCCATTTCAAACGGTTCGCTGTCTTTTATTTTTACTCCCGGCATGTAAAATCACCCCCCGTCATTGTGTTGTTCGAATATATTGATAGGTTACCATCTACAGAAAAATTGAGAGTTTTATACAATAGCATACCGCGCAACTTTGTCAATAAACAAATGCATGAGGCGGTTCAGGAGCCTGGTGGCACATGACGGGCAGCCTTCTCTTCAATGCCCGATGTTCCAAATCTTCTCCGCAGTTCATTGTGTACCGCTTCGAGAGGAATGTTCTGATGTCCGAGCAGAACAAGCAGATGAAAGAAGAGATCGGCCGTTTCATAAATAATTTCGTCCGGTTTCCCCCCTTTGGAGGCAATGACTACTTCCGTCGCTTCCTCACCGACTTTTTCGAGGATCTTGTCGATCCCCCCTCGCATGAGGGAAGCGGTATAGGAGCTGTCGGTCGGGTTGGCCTTGCGGTCGAGTATGACCTGATAGACAGCCTGGAGAATATCGCTTTCATTCGTCATAACCGGACCTCTACCCCTCTATCGCGGAGATATTCCTTTGCCTGCCCGATGGTATATTCACGATAGTGAAAAATCGAGGCGGCCAGACAGGCACTGGCTCCGGCGGTCGTGAAGCCATCGTAGAGATGCTCCAGGTTGCCGACTCCACCGGAAGCGATGACCGGAATCGATACGGCATCCACTACGGCTCGGGTAAGCTCCAGGTCATAGCCGTCCTTGGTGCCGTCGCAATCCATACTGGTCAGGAGAATTTCGCCGGAGCCAAACGCTTCCATTCTGACAGCCCATTCGACGGCATCAAGCCCGGTCGGTTTGCGCCCCCCGTGAGTATAGACCTGCCACCGATTCTCACCTGGAATACGGCGCGCATCGATGGCCACCACTGTGCATTGCGAACCGAAGCGTTCGGCGGCTTCGCGTACGAATTCCGGGCGATCAACCGCAGCCGTATTGATGGAAGTTTTATCCGCTCCGGCGTTGAGCAGGCGGCGGATGTCTTCAACAGTGCGAATCCCGCCACCCACGGTCAGCGGCATGAATACACGCTCGGCGGTCCGCCGAACCACATCGATAATGATGTCGCGATCATCGCTGGATGCGGTGATGTCCAGAAAGGTAAGCTCATCGGCGCCCTGATGATCGTACATTTCGGCAATTTCGACCGGATCGCCTGCGTCGCGCAGCTCCAGAAACTGGACCCCCTTGACGACCCGGCCCCCTTTTACGTCAAGGCATGGAATGATGCGTTTGGTTAACATTTACGGACTCGACTCTTTGTGAGCTCTATCGCTTCGCTCAGTTTGATCGCCCCGGAATAAACCGCCTTGCCGGTGATGACACCGGACACTCCGCAGGACTCTATGGCCATCAGGTTCTCGATGTCTTTCAGACTTGAGACGCCACCGGATGCGATAACAGGGATTGAAACAGCCTCGGCCAGTGCTTTGGTTGCCTCCAGATTTGGCCCCTGCAACATCCCGTCCCGGGCTATATCGGTGTAGATTAGTGCCGCTACGCCGAAGTTCTCAAATTTCCGCGCCAGCTCGACAGCAGTGATGTCGGTCAGCTCGGCCCACCCCTGAACAGCTACCATGCCGTTTTTGGCGTCGATGCCGACAACGATTTGCCCCGGAAATTTTGCACAGGCTTCGCGGACCAGTTCCGGGTTGCGCTGGGCTGCGGTCCCGATGATAACGCGGGAAAGCCCCAGCGACAGATATGCCTCGATGGTGGCGATGTCGCGAATACCTCCTCCCAGCTGAGCCGGGATGGTGATGGCATTGAGGATCGCCTCGATGGCCCCCCTGTTCTTCGGTTTGCCGGCAAAGGCGCCGTCAAGGTCAACGATATGCAACAGCTCGGCGCCCTGGTCCTGCCATTCGCGAGCCTGTGCCCCGGGGTTGTCGCTGAAGACGGTGTCTTTCTCCATCAGCCCCTGCTCCAGGCGGACGCATTTTCCTTCTTTTAAATCTATGGCGGGGATAACTATCATTTCAGCTCCGCAAAATTCTTCAGGATCCGCAGGCCGATTGCCTGCGATTTTTCAGGGTGGAACTGGGTCGCTACGACATTGTCCTTCCATACGGATGAGCAGAATTCGATCCCGTAGTCGGTCGTAGTGGCAATTACACTGCTGTCATCCGGCTTGACGTAGTAGGAGTGGACGAAATAAACGTTGCTGCCGTTATCGACCCCTTCAAAAGCCGGAGGGCGGCGCTTGAAGGAGAGTTGATTCCAGCCCATCTGCGGCACTTTCAGTTTCTCGTCCGCTACCGTCATCTGGTCGGGAAAACGCAGGACATGTCCCGGAATGACGTTCAGTCCGCTATACAGGCCAAATTCCACGCTGTCACTGAACAGCAGCTGCATTCCTACACATATCCCCAGGAACGGCCTTCCTTCGGCAATTACCTTCAGGATAGGCTCGACAAAGCCGCCCTGCTCCAGATTATGCATGCAGTCGCGAAAAGCTCCGACACCGGGCAACACAACCCTTTCAGCTCCAAGTACGACACCAGGATCACTGGTAATGATCGCGTCACTGCCGATCTTTTCAAAACCCTTTTGCACGGAACGAAGGTTGCCCATTCCGTAGTCGATAATTGCTATCATCTGATTCCGCTCTTGTTAAGGTGTGGGCCGTAGCGCTTGTCAGTGCCCTGGATATGGTTGATCAGCCATTCCTGCAGAAAATTAATGACGTCCTGGGCTATGAGCGTCTCGCCGGCATTGAATTTTCTGATCAGCTCGGTGACCTGGTCAAGGAGCTTCTTGTGCAGCGCCTTATGCTGGGCCTCTTCGGGATAGTGAGTTTGAGCGAAGCTGCGCTCCTCATCGGCAAAGTGGCTGACCGTGTACTCGGCAAGACCGTTCAGCACGCGTCCGACCGCTTCCTTGCTCTTTTTCTGCTGCATGGCATCGGCCAGATCGTTAACCATGTTGAAGAGAATTTTATGATGTTCATCATACTTCGAAACTCCGGTAGCATATGATGTATTCCATTCCAGTGCCTTTGACAGGCGGAAGTGGCCGACCAGTTCATGCAGGTTGTCAACCTCCCTGGCAAGCGTGGTGGTCGCCTGGGTCGTGCTGCGGGCGTTATCGACATTGCGGTTGACAACGTCGGTGATCATCTGGATGTTGTTGGTGATCTCCTGGGTCGTGGCGGTCTGCTCTTCGGCCGCGGTAGCAACCTGGCTGATCTGCATCGTCAATTCATTGATCTTGTTAAGTATGTCTTCCAGGGCTTCACCGGAACGGGTGGTCTCGGCCGTGCCGCGCTTGACCTCATCAACCCCTTCCGACATGGAGTTGACGGCACTCTGGGTCTCACTCTGAATCGACTTGATCATTGCGGCAATCTCTTTTGTTGCCCTGGTAGTGCGCTCCGCCAGGGCCCGAACTTCATCGGCAACGACCGCAAAACCGCGCCCCTGCTCGCCGGCCCTGGCAGCCTCAATGGCCGCGTTCAGGGCCAGGAGATTGGTCTGGTCGGCTATGTCCTGGATCGTGTTGACGATGGCGCCGATCTGGTCGGAACGCTGTCCCAGCCCTTCAACCGTTTTGGACGAAACATTTACGCGCTGGGCGATATTCTCCATCAGGCGGGAGCTGCTCTGGACCAGCTGTGAGCCGCTGTGGGTCTGTTCGGTCGCCTTCTGGGCACTCTCGGCGGCATACAAACAGTTACGGGCGATGTCTCCGGAGGTGGCCGACATCTCTTCACTGGCGGTGGCTATGGTGCTGGCCTGAATGGCGACGTCTTCGGCGGCGGATGCCATGGCATCAGTCGTGGAGCGTACCAACACGACGGAATCGCGTACCGTGTCTGCGACTGAAAAGAACTGGCGCATGGCCTTGTTCATATCATCCATCATGGTGTTAAAGGCATTGCCAAGTCGGGCGATTTCTCCAAAACCCTCGTTGGTAATCCGTACCGAAAGATCTCCGGCGGCAGCCTTTTCGAGCGCGTGGGTAACATTGGTCAACGGGGTAAATGCCCTGTTGCAGAGAAACCACAGCACCAGCGAGGAACCGGCCAGCATTGCAAGGCCGACAGCCAGGCTGATCAGCAGGTGGTCTTTGGGGCTCATGGTTGCCATGACGGTGACTGTGATAAAGATTACGGCTGCGTTTCCGCTAAGAATTCGACTGGTAAACGACATTATAGATGTATCTCCCCGTTAACAAATTTTTGTAATAATGCAGGTTTGACACTACAACGCCGTTGTTGTCGTGTGTTAAGCAATCCGGGAAAAATCGGCGATTTTGCCGAACAAACGAGCGATAGTTGTCAGGAGCGCAAGGCGGTTCGTTCGTACCCGCTGATCTTCGGCCATTACCATGACTTTGTCGAAGAAGCGATCCACCGGTCCGCGCAACGATGCAATTTCGGTCAGAGCATCCAGCCATGCACCGGATGTCATCAAACCGCCAACCGAGATTTTAACCTTCTGGATCGCTTCGTACAGGACACCCTCCGCGTCATCCTGGAAGAGTGACGGGTCAACCGGAGCATCAACACCTTCCTTGATGATGTTGCCGACACGTTTGAATGCCACTGTCAAGGGCTCGAAGTCCGGGTGGGATTTAAAATCAGCCAATGCGGCAATACGAGCCCTGACTTCGACAAGATCATCGAACCCGGCAGCGATAGCGGCATCGACAGCATCAGCGGCAAATGAACTTCCCATCAGGTTGACAAAGCGAGCGCGGAAAAACTCCAGCACATCGCTTGCAACCTGCTCTTTCGGGCGGGTCAATTTTGTGGCCAGGAGATTCAATGACCCATCAATCAGTGAGCTCAACGACAGGCGGTAGCCCTTGTCGAGAATGATGGCAATGATGCCTATGGTAGCACGCCTTAGTGCATACGGGTCGGCGGCGCCGGTCGGGATCAGCCCGACTCCGAAGCAGCCGCAGATCGTATCCAGTTTGTCGGCGATCGATACAAAGGCGCCGATGTCCGATGCGGGCAGCTCTCCTCCCGCCTGAGTCGGCAGGTAATGTTCGGCGATGGCATTGGCAACGTCGGCAGATTCGCCTTCAAGAAGGGCGTACTCTCGCCCCATGATCCCCTGTACTTCGGGAAATTCACCTACCATGCCGGATACCAGGTCGGCCTTGCACAGCCAGGCGGCACGAGATGTTTGTGCCTTGACTGCTGGATTAAGCTGAACGGCCAGCCCCTCGGCCAGCGACTTGAAACGCTCCATCTTTTCGTAGGATGTACCAAGTTTCTGCTGATAGACTACTTTTTTGAGCAGTTCAACCCGAACATCGAGACGAACCTTCTGATCCTCCTCAAAGAAAAAGCGGGCGTCGGATAAACGGGCGCGCAGCACGCGCTCGTTCCCCTTGACGACCACGGAAGGATCTTCGGTCAGGGTGTTGTTTATGGTAATAAAGCCGGGGAGCAGGCCGCCATTGGCATCGACAATCGAAAAATAGCGCTGGTGGCTGCGCATGGAGGTGATCAGCACCTCCTTGGGAACCTTCAGAAATTCGGAGGAGAAAGTGCCATGAACGGCGCTCGGATATTCGACCAGATAGGCGACCTGCTCCAGTAACTCTTCGTCCGGCAACAGGTGACCACCGGCAGCTGTGGCGACACGGTGCGTTTCACGACGGATGATCTCCTTGCGCTTTTCCGGATCGGGAATGACAAAATGGCGCTCACATTCGTCCAGATAGTGGGAGAAATTGCTCACCGGGAAGGGAGTGTTGGCCATGAAACGGTGTCCGCGCGAGACCTTGCCGCTCTCAACCGTGCCGAAGGAAAAAGGAACAATCGCGCCATCGAACAGCGCCACGATCCAGTGAACCGGGCGGGCGAAACGGACATCCTGGTCTCCCCAGCGCATCGATTTCTTGAAGGGGATGTTTTCGACCAATGCCGGCAACAGCTCCGTCAGCAGTTCGTGGGTCGGGCGTCCGGTCTCTTGTTTGCTCACGAACAGATACTCGCCCTTGTCGGTGGTAATGGTCCTCAGGGCCGCAACATCGACTCCCTGTCCACGGGCAAAGCCCTCTGCGGCTTTGGTCGGTTTGCCGTCGGCATCGTAGGCAGCTTTGACCGATGGCCCTGTTGCGGTGATCTCGGCGTCCGGCTGCACGGCCGGAATACCCTTGACGACCAGGACCAGGCGTCGCGGCGTCGCCAGGGTTTTTATCTCGCCGAAAGAGAGTCGGGCGATGGCAAGTTCTTTGGTGATGATCGCTTCCATCTCCGCGGTAGCTCGCGGTATAAATCCGGCCGGAATTTCCTCGCAGCCGATTTCAAGAAATAATTCTTTCGTGCTCATCAGGCAACACCCCCCTTCAGCAATGGAAAGCCCAGACGTTCCCGCATCCGCAGATATCCTTCGGCACAGACGCGAGCCACGCCCCGAACTCGGCCGATATAGGAGGCGCGTTCGGTGACCGAAATCGCTCCGCGGGCATCCAGCAGATTGAAGGTGTGGGAGCATTTCATGACGTAATCGTAAGCGGGCAGCACCAGCTCCTTCTCAACCAGGCGCAGGCATTCTTTTTCGTACATGGTGAAGAGCTTCAGCAGCATGTCTACATCGGCTTCCTCGAAGTTGTGCCGCGAGAACTCGACTTCGCTTTCGTGATGGATATCGCCGTATTTTATCCCCTTGACCCACTCCAGGTCATAGACGTTGTCTACCCCCTGCAGGTACATGGCGATGCGCTCGCAGCCGTAGGTGATCTCCGATGGTATCGGCTTCAGGTCGATCCCGCCGGCCTGCTGGAAGTAGGTGAACTGGGTGATCTCCATCCCGTCCAGCCAGACCTCCCACCCCAGTCCCCAGGCGCCCAGCGTCGGTGATTCCCAGTCGTCTTCGACAAAGCGGATATCATGTTTGGCTGGGTCAAGTCCGAATGAACGGAGCGAATCGAGGTACAGGTCAAGGATGTTGAGCGGCGAAGGCTTCATGATAACCTGAAACTGATAATAGTGCTGCAGCCGGTTGGGGTTTTCGCCGTAACGACCGTCAGTGGGGCGGCGGGACGGCTCAACGTAGGCCACGTTCCACGGTTCGGGGCCGAGTACGCGAAGAAAGGTGGCCGGATTAAATGTGCCGGCGCCCTTTTCCGTGTCATATGGCTGTTGGATGACGCATCCCTGTCTGGCCCAGTAGCTTTGAAGGGAGAGGATAAGATCTTGAAATGTCACGCATGTACCTCCGGATGGGGAGTATATTCGTATGGTTCAAAAAAGAAATGTATCTATTAGCAGGAATAGCGGCTTCGGTCAAGGCCGCGAAGATGATGATCTGAAAATCCGGGCGAAGCGGGAGGAACCGGCCTGTCTGCGGGATTATTTATACAAGCGTAGAGAGCGAGTCTGTAACAAAAGTTGCCTGGTCGAGCCTGGCGGCGGGGTAGCTGTTTGTTACGGCATAAACCGTCAGCCCGGCTGCCTTTGCAGCGGATATTCCGGCAGGAGTATCTTCAATGGCGATGGTCGCGTCTTTTGAGAAGCCGTTCTGCTGCGCGGATTGCAGCCGCTGGAAAGCAAGTTGGTAGCATTCCGGATCAGGCTTGCTTACTGCAACATCATCGGCGGCCACGATAACGCCAAAATATTCCGAGATGCCGAGCATGGCCAGAATCGGGTCGATATCGGACCTGAGTGCCCCGCTGCATATTGCCAGCGGAATTTTGTGCGCATGGAGGTGAAAGATCAGATCCAGTACGCCAGGATACACGGGAACCCCCGCCGCTACAACATCCCTGAAAAACGCTGCTTTTTGCTCAATCAGTGAGTATAATTTATCCTGACTGAGGATTGTCCCTTTCGAGGAAAAGGCGTGCCTGAATGCATCCCTGTCGTCGAAACCGATATAGGTTTCAATGTATTCCTGCCAGCTGAAACGCAGTCCGAGCGGCTCCAATGTCTTCTGAAACGCTGCATAATGAAGCGGTTCCGTATCAACAATAACCCCGTCAAAATCGAAGATTACAGCTTCTGCCGGTATTCCACCAGGTAAAATAATCATTGCTGAAGGTGCCTGTTCCTTGTCCTGAATAAGTGTAGCGCCCGGAGAGCGGCATGCTGATTAAGTATTGCCGCCGGGATTGATTGTTCCATGCTACTGATTAATGAGAGAAGTGTCAAGCGCCTGCCCAAAAAGTGGATTTGGCTCATGCAATTCTTTTTTAATACCATCTTAAATATTGTTGACGATTTGTTATTATGCTCTATTATTTACCAGTTCTTACCTGCATGCCGGTTCAAGCTCAGATAATTAGTGTAAGCAATCTAAGGAGGCAGCGATGGCGTTACGAGTTGCAATCAATGGATTTGGCAGGATTGGAAGGATGGTGCTGAGAGCCGCAAACGGTAACAAGGATTTTGAGTTTGTTGCAATTAACGATCTTACCGACGCAGCTACCCTGGCACATCTTTTCAAGTACGATTCCGTTCATGGGCAATTTGACGGAAGCGTGGAAGCGCGCGATGGGCAGCTCGTTATTAACGGCAGGGCAATCAAGGTTCATGCGATCAAGGAACCTGCAGAATTGCCGTGGGGAAAAGAAAATATCGATGTTGTCATTGAATCGACCGGGCGCTTCACTGCCAAGGAAAAGGCGGTTGCTCATCTGCAGGCGGGCGCAAAACGGGTTATAATTACCGCTCCTGCGACCAACGAAGATATCACCATCGTCATGGGTGTCAATGATCACCTGTATGATCCGCGGCAACATTTTGTCATTTCAAACGCCTCATGTACAACCAACTGTCTGGCGCCGGTTGCCAAGGTGCTTCATGAGGTATTCGGAATTGAAAAAGGGTTGGTAACAACTATTCATTCATATACCAATGACCAGAATATCCTTGATCTGCCCCATAAAGACCTGCGTCGTGCCCGCGCCGCCGCCATGTCGATAATTCCTACCACAACCGGTGCCGCCAAGGCGGTCTCCCTGGTATTACCCGAATTAAAAGGAAAGCTGGACGGCCTCTCCATTCGTGTGCCGACCCCCAATGTTTCCTTGGCCGATATCGTTCTTACCCTGAGTAAACCGGCTGATACCGCGCAGGTAAATGCCGCACTCAAGGCCGCTGCAGAAGGACCGTTGAACGGCATACTCGGCTATGAGGAAGAGTTGCTGGTTTCCGTGGATTTCAACGGCAACAAGCTGTCTTCAATTGTTGATGCCTCCTGTACCAAGGTGATCTGTGACACGATGGTAAGGGTTCTCTCCTGGTACGACAACGAAACCGGTTTTTCCAATCGGGTCGTAGACCTTTTAAAGCTGATCAAAGCAAAAAAATAGTTTTGCATAAACCTTCGAGGGGGAATTTTTTCCCCCTTTTTTTGAACTTTTAAATCCAACAGGAGGTGGGACGGTGTCGATTCGCTATATCGATGAAATCAAGGATCTGAAGGGGAAAAAGGTATTCATCAGGGTGGATTTCAACGTGCCTCAGGATGACAAGGGGGCTGTTACCGAGGATACCCGAATCGTCGGAGCCGTACCAACCATAAAATATGCGCTGGAGCAGGGCGCCAAAGTTGTTCTTGCCTCCCATCTCGGCCGCCCCAAGGGGGAGAAAAAAGCCAAATACAGCATGGCTCCCGCCACCAAACGTCTCTCCGAACTGCTCGGGAAGCCGGTGACCCAGGCTCCGGATTGTTTCGGTCCGGATGTTGATTCGCTGGTGAATGCCATGAAACCGGGTGAGGCGGTCATGCTTGAAAATGTCCGGTTTTATCCTGGCGAGGAAAAGAACGACTCCGAATTTGCCGAAAAGCTTGCCAACGGCTGCGAAATTTACGTCAATGACGCTTTTGCCGTGTCACATCGCGCACATGCATCCGTGGAAGCGATTACCAGGCATATACCGGTCATAGCAGCCGGCTTTCTGATGAGAAACGAAATGACCTTTTTTGACAAGGCCATGCAGAATCCCGTCAGGCCGCTGGTTGCTATACTGGGCGGAGCCAAGGTATCAGGTAAGCTTGAGGTCCTGGAAACACTTATCAATAAGGTAGATAAGGTCGTTATCGGCGGTGGAATGGCATTTACCTTCCTTAAGGCCATGGGATACAATGTTGGCAAGTCGCTGGTGGAGGATGAGCTGATTCCGACAGCGCGCACCATAATGGAGACAGCGCGCTCCAAAGGGGTCATGTTCTATCTGCCGGTTGACTGTGTAGTTGCAAACGCTTTTGAGGCCAACGCAACCAACTTTATCACTACTGCGCAGGAAATTCCCGCAGGGTGGATGGCCCTGGATATCGGTCCGGCAACCACAACCCTGTTTGCAGAAACCTTGCGTGACGCTAAAACTGTTATCTGGAACGGTCCTATGGGTGTATTCGAAATGGATGCCTTCTGCCGGGGTACATATGCAGTAGCGGAGGCCGTTGCCAATTGCTTTGCCACGACCATTATCGGTGGCGGAGATACTGATTCCGCTGTTCGTAAAGCCGGAGTTGAAAATCGTGTCAGTTATATCTCGACCGGCGGCGGCGCTTTTCTTGAACTTCTGGAAGGTAAAGTTCTTCCGGGTGTCAAGGCACTTGAACTGTAGGGGAGAGTTATGCGCAGACCGGTCATTGCAGGAAACTGGAAACTCTTTAAGACGATCGCTGAATCAGTTGCTCTGGTATCAGAGCTTAAAACGCTTGTAGCAGGCAATCAGGATGTGGAAATAGTAGTCGCTCCGGTCTTCACGGCCCTGAGTCGTGTTTCCGAAGCTATTGCAGGCTCAAATATCAGGATGGCAGCCCAGGACTGTTATTGGGAAGAAGAAGGGGCCTTTACTGGAGAAGTTGCTCCAAAACTGTTGAAGGACGCCGGTTGCAGTTACGTAATTATTGGACATTCAGAACGGCGTCAGTACTTCGGTGAGACAGATCTGACCGTCAACAAAAAGACAAGGGCTGTCATAACCGCCGGATTGACCGCCATCGTATGTGTCGGAGAAACTTTGGCCGAGCGGGAAGCAGAACAAACATTTTCTGTCGTTGAAAAACAGATTCAAGGCGGTCTGGCGGGACTTGCTGAGGATGACTTTTCTCATGTCGTTATCGCATACGAGCCGGTATGGGCCATCGGTACCGGTAAAACTGCCAGTGATGCTCAGGCTCAAGAGGTTCATGCTTTTATCCGAAAATTGATTGCCCGATTTTTTAATCAGTCTGTAGCCGATGCTGTTCGCATTCTCTATGGCGGCAGTGTAAAGCCGGATAACGTCAAGGGTCTGATGGCTCAGACAGATATCGATGGTGCACTTGTCGGCGGGGCAAGCCTCAAAGCAGAATCTTTTGCGGCAATTGTCGCTTTTAACGCCTGATTTCGACCTGTCAATTCTCCAACTTGTGCAGGTGCTTCACTTATGCCTTTACAGTATATAAAGTACTGTGCTATAAATTTTCCCTTTAAATCGCTGCTAGGGGATCCGGTATGATAATTGTGCTTACAATTTTGCATGTACTCGTTAGTCTGTTTTTAATTGGAGTAGTATTGCTGCAGTCCGGAAAAGGTGCCGAAATGGGTGCATCATTCGGCAGCAGCGGAAGTCAGTCCGTTTTTGGCGCAGGAGGCGGAACTTCCTTCTTGAGTAAATTAACTACCAGCGCCGCTGTTATCTTTATGCTGACGTCATTAACCCTGGCGTATATTTCCGGACAACCGTCATCTTCTTCCATGATGTCAGGCAAAGGGAAATCGGCCCCTGTTCAGGCGCCAGCCGCAACACCAGTTCCACAGAAGACGGATTCGGTTCCTGCTCCTGCTTCACCTGCTGTACCTGCACAGAAAAAGTAATATTTACACTTGATAAAACTGGACGACTGTGTTAGAAAGCTCATCTTTGTTGAACAGGTAAACAGCTTTAAAATTTTAGACATATAGGCGTGCACGTAATTTAGTGCACTCTGCTTGCGGTGGTGGCGGAACTGGTAGACGCACCAGCTTGAGGGGCTGGCGGGGGCAACCCCGTGATGGTTCGATTCCATTCCACCGCACCAGTTGAATATCCGGCACAACCCGGATTTACAAGAAAGGCCCTGAGAAATCAGGGCCTTTCTTGTTGTCGATTTTCTTGTACCACCAGCTGCCATACGAAACAAGGACTTAACCGTAGTCGGCCAAGTCCTTGTTTTTTTTGGTACGCCCGACAGGATTCGAACCTGTGACCTACGGCTTAGAAGGCCGTTGCTCTATCCAGCTGAGCTACGAGCGCATTAATAAAGCGGCAACGATGGGTGAGTGCCGCTTCTGAAAGACCTTTCTGAATGGTGCGACTATATCGTTCACAGTAACGATTGTCAAGGCTGGCGGCTGTTGTCAGGGGATAATGCAAAAAATCTGATAACTCCTGGTCGAGCTATCAGATTTGTTTTCTATGGTACGCCCGGACCGATTCGAACGGCCGACACCCAGGTTCGAAGCCTGGTGCTCTATCCAGCTGAGCTACGGGCGCAAAGGCCACCACCATCATCACGACGAAAGAGCAAAATACCATACTGCGGGGAAAAACAGAACCAAATTTATTTGGTCCTGTTTTGTTCTTTCTCGTACTGATCTATAAACGACCGTACCTGCCGGGCTGTTTCACTTTTTGACTCCAGTTCAAGGTATCGACGCCACATGACGAGAGCTTTCGGGATGTTTTTCAGGTCGAAGAGGTATACGTAGCCGCTATTATACAGGCTTTCAAGATTATACGGGTCTATTGAGTTCGCTTTTTCAAAGTTTGCCAGTGCGCGTTCAAAATTGCCGGTCTGGCGATACATGGCACCCTGGTCATTCAGAGTGTCGGGGTCTTCGGGACGCAAAAGGAGTGAGCGCTCATAAGCTTTGATCGCCTCTTCAGGCTGGTCGGTATCAAAATAGATGTTTCCAAGCTCTTTCCAGGTTTCAGCGGTGGCCTCATTTGCTGTTGTTTTATTTCGCAGATTTTCAATTTGCCCTGTATTGTCGCTGCTTGTCATCAAGTCATTGGGTGCAATCGTTTCTTCTGTTTGTACGGGTTCCTCGGCCTCAATTGTTTCCACGGCATCTTCATCAATAACCGGGCAGATGCGCTGAACAGCGCCGGCAAGCACCGATCCCGGCATAATCTGTTCAGGCTGAGTGCCTCCCGGCAGTCGCTTTACCCTCACTCCTGATGATCCTAGGATATCGATCCTGCCCAGTAATGCGGTCTGCTCGCTGCAGTCTATTTCATACTGCTCCAGATGAGAACGATAGCGTTTTTCCCTGTACTCTGCAGCAGCCGATTTACGCTCAGGTTCTCCCCGAGGAATAAAACGCAGCCATATTTCCAGTCGCTCAAGAGGAGTCAGGAGGATTGACTGCTCATCATACGCTACAATGTGGCGAGCCGTGCCGTTCAGCGCTTGCCATTTGACCGCCCGGGCATTTTGCGGCCCGCACAGGGACGTGACAAATACAAAAAATAGTAAAAAATATCGTGGCATAACTGTCTCGTCATGGATATGGCGGAGTGGTCGTTTGCTCGTACGGAGTCAATCAGATAGTTTTTATGCGAAGGCTGTGTGCATTGTCAAGTCGCTTCAGTCGGTGAGAACCGGTTCCGTATGCTTGCATGATCAGTAGAGTCAAATGTGCAGATCAATTGAGGCATGCCCGGATAGCCCGCGGGCAAACCTGAGAATGGAAAAAAATTTACATCCATGGGTGTGTATGGTAAGAAATGTAGCTTTATAGCAAGAAAATTATTTCCTGGGATGAAGTTCTGGCGCGGTGTGGAGTGGAGTAGGCCTCGATGAAAATGCACAAGTACTCAATTTCGAATGCTCTTACCTCATTTAATGCTCAGGCGGCCGTTTCCGGTCCTGTGCCTGCGGTGAAAACTCCCGGTAAAGTTCATCATCTTCCTCCTACAATCTGGAAAAATATGGTTGGTGATGCACGCAACCCTCTCGATAAGGCTATCGAACGAACCAGGGATTTCTTTTTTCGCGAGCAGTTGCCTGACGGCTACTGGTGGGCAGAGCTTGAGTCAAACGTAACAATAACAGCGGAATATATTATGCTGTTTCATTTTCTGGGCATGGTCGACAAACAGCGCGAACGGAAAATGGCGCATTATATTCTGAACAAGCAGACTACGGAAGGCGCCTGGTCGATCTGGTTTGGTGGCCCGGGAGACCTTTCAACAACTATTGAAGCTTATTTTGCGCTTAAGCTGGCAGGTTATGCTGCCGGTGATCCGGTCATGGTCAAGGCCCGGGACTTCATCCTTTCCAAAGGCGGGATTCTTAAGGCTCGAGTATTCACAAAAGTATTTCTGGCGTTGTTTGGTGAATTCTCCTGGCTGGGAGTGCCGTCAATGCCTATTGAGCTCATGATGCTTCCGGAATGGGCATACTTCAATATTTATGAGCTTTCCAGCTGGTCACGCGCAACGATTATTCCGCTTTCAGTCGTCATGTCGGAAAATCCGGTCAGAAAGCTCCCTCCCCGGGCACGGGTCCAGGAACTTTTTGTCCGTCCCCCCCGGCCCAGCGATTATTCGTTTTCCCGCCAGGACGGCCTGGTGAGCTGGAAGAACTTTTTTATCGGCGTAGACCATATGCTGAAGATTTATGAATCGTCTCCCATCCGTCCGCTAAAGAACAGATCGACTGCGCTTGCTGAACAGTGGATACTTGATCATCAGGAGTCGAGTGGAGATTGGGGGGGGATCCAGCCGGCCATGCTGAACTCCATTCTGGCGCTGCACTGCCTCGGATATGCAAATGATCATCCTGCTGTTGTAAACGGACTTGAGGCGCTGGCAAATTTCTGTATCGAGGATGATGACAGTCTGGTGCTCCAGTCGTGCGTTTCTCCCGTGTGGGATACTGCGCTGGTTATGGTTGCAATGCAGGAGGCGGGGGTTCCCGTTGACCATCCCGCCCTGGTTAAATCAGCTCAGTGGTTGCTGGACTGTGAAGTTCGCTTCAAGGGAGACTGGAAAATCAAATCACCCGACCTTGAGCCGGGTGGGTGGGCGTTTGAATTTTTGAACGACTGGTATCCCGATGTTGATGACTCCGGTTTTGTCATGCTGGCGCTTAAGGATATCAAGGTTCGTGATAAAAAGCAGAAAGACCAGGCCATCAAACGCGGCATTACCTGGTGTCTCGGGATGCAGAGTGCAAATGGCGGCTGGGGAGCATTCGACAAAGACAATACAAAACATCTACTGAACAAGATACCTTTTGCCGATCTGGAGGCGCTGATTGATCCACCGACCGCCGACCTGACGGGGCGCATGCTTGAACTTCTGGGCACATTTAATTTCCCGAAAAGTCATCCGGCCGTGGTCAGGGCACTGGAATTTATCAAGGCGGAACAGGAGCCTGAAGGCCCCTGGTGGGGACGTTGGGGGGTAAACTATATTTATGGTACATGGTCTGTGCTTTGTGGACTGGAGGCCATCGGCGAAGATACGGCACAGCCGTACATAAGAAAAACGGTCAACTGGCTCAAGTCGAAGCAGAATCTGGATGGCGGGTGGGGAGAGGTCTGCGAGTCGTATGATGACCGTTCTCTGATGGGGTGCGGTCCCAGTACTCCGTCTCAAACCTCCTGGGCTCTTCTCTCGCTGTTTGCCGCCGGAGAGGTGCAATCAAAAGCTGCTTCGCGAGGGGTCGAATATCTTGTTGCAACCCAGAAAACAGATGGTGCCTGGGATGAAGATGCTTTTACCGGAACGGGGTTTCCCAAGTTTTTCATGATAAAATATCACATTTACCGCAATTGCTTCCCCTTGACTGCACTTGGCAGATACCGTCGCTTGTTGCTTGAAAGTGCAGGAAACCAGGTTTAGTAACCAGCCTATGGCAGCTCCCCCGCCTTTTATATGAAGACATTTGTCACCGGTGCTACCGGTTTTATCGGTGCCAGTATCGTTCGTGAACTGCTGAAAGATGGGCGGGAAGTACGGGTGCTGGTGCGGTCATCTTCGAACCTTTCCAATCTGAAGGGGCTTGATGTAGAGATATGGAAGGGGGATCTTCTCGACACCTCCGGTTTGCAGAGCGGGCTTAAAGGGTGTGATGTCCTGTACCATGCGGCTGCCGATTATCGCCTCTGGACGCCCAATCCCGACGAAATGTTTCGCGCCAATGTAGGGGGCACGAAAGCAGTTCTTGAGGCGGCGCTGGAGAGCGGTATCTCAAGGGTCGTCTACACCAGCAGTGTCGGGACGCTCGGTATTTCCGGAGATGGGAAGCCGGGAACTGAAGACACGAAAGTATCCCTTGCCGATATGGTCGGGCCGTACAAGAAAAGCAAATTCCTTGCCGAGCGCGAGGCGGAGAAGTTTGTTGCCCGCGGGTTGCCGCTGATATTCGTCAATCCTTCGACCCCGGTGGGGCCGTGGGATATAAAGCCTACCCCTACAGGGAAAATAATTGTCGATTTTCTGAAACGGAAGATGCCGGCCTATCTCGATACCGGCCTGAATCTGATTGCTGTCGAGGAGTGTGCCCGAGGACATATCCTTGCCGAGCAGAAGGGGTCTCCCGGCCGGAAATACATACTCGGTAACGCCAATCTTTCATTGTGCGATATCTTCAAAATGCTCCAGGAGATTACCGGGATTCCGGCGCCAAAAGTCCGGTTGCCGTATGCTCCGGTACTGGTGGCCGCCTGGCTCAATGAGGGGCTTTCCCGAATAACAGGCTGCGAGCCGTTGATTCCGCTGGCGGGAGTCAGGATGGCGGCACATCACATGTATTTTGACTCGGGAAGAGCGGTTCGGGAACTCGGATTACCGCAGACACCGGTTTCCGAAGCCCTGCAACGAGCCGTGGAGTGGTTCCGCGCGAACGGTTATGCTTAAAGGATGAGGACTTAACAATGCTGCTTGAAGCCATAAACTCACCGACGGATCTGAAAAAATTGAAACCGGAACAATTGCCGGATCTTGCGGCGGAAGTTCGGAAATTTCTTCTGGAAACGGTTTCCGCCACCGGCGGTCATCTCGGCTCAAATCTCGGAACTGTTGAGTTATCGATCGCCCTGCACTACTGCTTCAACTCTCCCGGTGATAAAATAATCTGGGATGTCGGGCATCAGGCCTATACCCACAAGATCCTCACCGGTCGTCGCGACCGCTTTCATACCCAGCGCCAGTACAAGGGTATTTCAGGTTTTCCGAAGCGGTGCGAGTCGGAGCATGATGCCTTCGGGGTCGGCCACTCATCCACCTCCATCTCGGCGGCCCTTGGCATGGCTGCGGCCGCGAGTCTTGACGGAAAGCGGCGTCATTCAATTGCGGTGATCGGTGATGGTTCCCTGACCGGCGGTATGGCTTTTGAAGCGCTAAATCAGGCCGGCCATCTCAAAAAAAATCTGATCGTCATCCTGAACGACAACGAAATGTCGATTTCAAAGAACGTCGGTGCATTTTCCGCGTTTATTTCACGCAAGATGACGGGGCGCTACTATCGTGATCTAAAAATAGAAATGCAGGCGCTATTCAAACACATTCCAGCGTTTGGTGCCGATATCCTTCAATTTGCCCGTCGTGCCGAAAACTCGCTGAAGGGGTTCCTTACACCCGGCTCTCTCTTCGAAGCGCTCGGTTTCGATTATCTCGGCCCTCTTGACGGGCATGATCTGCCGCAGCTGGTCGAGGTGTTCAAGAACATCAATGAACTGGATGGCCCGCTGCTGGTGCATGTCATGACGACCAAGGGAAAAGGGTACAAACCTGCTGAAGAAACGCCGTCCAAATATCATGGCGTCGGAGCCTTCGATGTTGCCACCGGCAAGGGGGTTGCCAGGCCGACGGTCAAATCCTATACGGACCTGTTCGGCGAGACCCTGGTGCAATTGGCGGCGGAAGATCCGAAAATTATTGCCATAACCGCTGCGATGCCGGATGGGACTGGACTCAATCAATTTTCGCAGCGCTTTCCGGAGCGTTTTTTTGACGTCGGCATAGCCGAACAACATGCCATGACTTTTGCGGCCGGCTTGGCAGTAGAAGGCTTCCGGCCGGTGGTTGCGATATATTCGACCTTTGTCCAACGTGCTTACGATCAGGTTTTTCACGATATCTGCCTGCAAAATCTGCCGGTAACCATCGCCATGGATCGCGCAGGGCTGGTGGGTGATGACGGCCCGACCCATCATGGCGCCTTCGATCTCTCCTATCTGCGGCACCTCCCCGGAATAACGGTCATGGCTCCCAAAGATGAGAACGAATTGCGTCATATGCTCAAAACAGCCGTTTATTCCGGTCTGCCGATGGCGCTGCGCTATCCGAGAGGGGCGGGGTATGGCGTTCAGTTGGATCGTGACCTGAAATGCCTCGAAACAGGAAAGGGAGAGCAACTGTTGGATGGCGATGATCTGACACTGGTTGCAATCGGGGCAACGGTGTATCCGGCGCTGCAGGCGGCCGAGGCGCTTAAGGAGAGGGGGATTAATGCCGGGGTCGTCAACGCCCGTTTTGTGAAGCCGCTCGACGCGGAACTCATCCTGGGCGTTGCCCGCCGGACCGGCAGGATCATGACGGTGGAGGAAAATGCCCTGCAGGGCGGTTTTGGCAGTGCCGTACTGGAACTGATATATGACAATAACCTTCAGGATGTGAAGGTTCGGAGCCTTGGTCTTCCCGATCACTATATCGAACAGGGGAGTCAGGATCAGCTCCGCAAGGATGTCGGGATCGATGCGGAAGGAATAACCACAGCAGCTTTGGAATTCATGAAATGAGGTAACTACTCAGATAGACGGAAGACTGAAGACTAATTTAGGTGAAACCCTTCAGCCTTCGGCCTTAATACCTGAATTTATTATGAAATGAGGATGCCATGACGTTAGAAGAAGCACGAAAAAAGATAATTTTTGCCCTGGATGTGCACGGACTGGATGACATCGACCGATGGGCCGACACATTGACGGGCAAGGTGGGGATGTTCAAGGTCGGCAAGGAACTGTTCACCTCCTGCGGTCCGGCCGCGGTCAAGGCTGTCCAGCGACATGGCGGCCAGGTTTTCCTTGATCTTAAATATCATGACATCCCTAATACCGTGGCGAGCGCGATGTGCGAGGCTGCCCGCCTTGGCGTCCAACTGGCAAACCTGCATGCGCTGGGTGGCGCTGAAATGATGGAAACCGCCGTGGCCGCCGTGCACAGGGAATTCAGCGCTTCGGAGCGCCCGCGGCTCCTGGCGGTGACGATTCTGACCTCATCGACCGTCCGTACCCTCCAGCAGGTGGGAATCGAACATTCGGTTCAGGATATGGTGGTGCGTCTTGCAAAGCTTGCCAAGGCATCAGGAATGGATGGTGTGGTTGCCTCTCCGCTTGAAATCGGCCTGATCAGGGAGGCTTGCGGCCCCGATTTTCTGATCGTCACGCCGGGAGTGCGCCCCTCGTTTGCCGCTGTCGATGATCAAAAGCGCATCATGACTCCGGCAGAAGCGGTTTCCTCCGGGGCGGACTATCTGGTGATCGGCCGCCCGATCGCCAAAGCGGCGGATCCTGTCCAGGCGGCGGAATGTATCGCTGCCGAGATTACGGATGGTGCGGCATGAAGGGTGAACTGATATTCGGCGTCAACCCGGTAAAAGAGGCTCTCCAGGGGACGCGCGGCGCTTTCAACCTGTATGTGCAGACCAGTGCCACCGATCACCGGGTCGAAAAGATCATCAGGATGGCCGAGGAACGGGGCGTTGCGGTCCACCGCCGGGATAAGATCGATCTTACCAAAATGTGCGCATCTTCGCATCACCAGGGTATCGCGCTGGAGGTGGAGCCGTTCCGCTATACCGATTTCGACGATCTGTTGGCATCGATCGGCCAGACAGGTTCGGCCGGATTTGTCCTGGTTCTCGATGCAATTCAAGACCCCCACAACTTGGGGGCTTTGATCCGTTCGGCCGCCTGCGCCGGGGTTGACGGCGTCATTATCCCCAAAGACCGGGCCTGCGGTGTCACTGCCGCCGCCGAGAAGACTTCGGCCGGCGCTGTGGAAACGGTGCCGGTATCCATGGTGACCAATGTTGCTCAGACGCTCGAAGCGCTGAAAAAACTTGGCTACTGGGTGTACGGGCTCGATGGCTCTGCCAGACAGTCGATCTATCAGGCTGAATTTTCAGGCAACATTGTGCTGGTGGTTGGCGGCGAAGGCGAGGGGATCAGGCCGCTCGTGCGCAAGCAGTGCGACGTAGTGATATCGATCCCCCAGTATGGCGGGGTAAGCTCTCTGAACGCCTCGGTTGCCGGCGGGATTGCGCTGTTCGAGATTGCAAGGAAGGTGCGGGGTTAGTTTAGCTGGCTGTCGAAAAAAAGGTTGTTCAAAAACGGGTAGATCGTCGCACCCGCAGAAAGACTCGCGGAGGCGTAGCAGCGCTACGCCGCACAAGGAGGCTTTCGAGGACGGCGGCGAGATGCCAGTTTTTCAACAACCTCCTAGAGTGGCGGGGTGCCGGTGATCTTCACCCTCGGGCCGTAGTCGATCTTGTGGAATTTGCCGGGATCGGAATGAGTGCCGACGACCCACCGGTAAAGGCTTCTGGCCCCTTCCAGCAGCGGCGGTCCCAGCTCGTGGTATTCCTTCCCGTAGACCTTCCGGTCGTAGTCGCTGTAATACTCGATCTGCATCTCTTCATCATAAAGTCCGATACAACCGTGGGAGGCGGGGTAGCCGGGCACGTCGCGGCCGTGGATATAGTATGAAGGCGTTGTCGGAATGGACTTGTCCATGAAAAACCTGAGCCCGTAATGCATCGGGTAGAGGCGGCCGATTTCCTCCACCGTGTACATATTGGAGATGTGCCGCTTGTCGATGGCATCGACCCTGAACTCGCCGTTCGGAACCCGGTGCCCCTCAATTCCAACCGCTGCCGGAAACGATAATACGAGTTTCCCCTTCTCGTAGGCCCCCAGAAACATCTCGGTCTGGTCCACCAGGATGAATTTTTCGTCTGTCGCAGCCTCCGGATAGAAACGGGGGAGCGGTGAAAATCCCTTTATCTCTTCCAGCCGTTTAGGCACCTTGATGGACATCCCGCCGTAAAAGTGGCGCCGGTCCATACGATTGAAACGCAGCACGTCCTGCCAGTTGTTCCCGAAAAGTTTCTTCGGAGTGTCTTTCGATGTTAACTTGACACAGTCCCATTCGATGGCAGCGTCGCTCGGGAAGCGGACCCCGCACAGTGACTTGAGCTTGGTGGCGGCACCGCCCTGTGAGGTGCAGAGCAGCAGCACGATAAGGGTGAGTAAGGTTCGAACCAGGTATCTCATAAGGCTCCCTTGAGTAACAGAGGTGTAGCACCTCCTGCCGCATCATCTATACGCTCTCATGATACCATGAATTTCAGGTGTTTAGTGGCCAACATTGGAGTAATTTTATTACAAAAAGAGACGATCAGCCAGTCTGTGCACCCTCCTCTCCCTCCTCTCCCTCCTCTCCCTCCTCTTGTGTCAAAAATATGTCATGAAGCTGGTCCAAGCTATTCAAAATTTCGACATCAGTTCCCCTCAAAAATTAAAAATCGCGTAACATGCTTAAATAGCTGCGCTAATTAAACTGGCACACCTTGTGCTTCACCCTAGTCAATAGCATTAATCTGGATGAAACAGGAGTGAAACTAATTAAAAGGAGACAATACAAATGGAAAAAAAAATTGCGAATGCCCAGGATAAACCGGAGGAATCAGCCAACGAGATAGGTTGCGGAAATGGCTGTTGGTCGGAAGCTATTTGGCGCGCTCGAGAGGCGGACAACGAGACACTTTAGATGTGACGGGCATCAGCCGCCACGAAGCGAAATGAAAAAAGGGAGAGGGGGTCAGGTTTCAACCGCCTGCATTGTGGGGTTGAGACTTGGCCCCTTTTATTCTCTTAAGGAGACCCGGTTTTCATGTTTTTTAACATGGGCAAATATCCCTCCTTCGGTAGTGCATCTTTTCGACCAGCTTCCAAGCGGTTCAATTTGCCTCAGACTGCATTCCTTGCATACTTCTCATCGATCCGTCTGAAATATTCCTCCCGGCACCAGTTCTCGACATCGACCAGCGCCTGAAACGCCTCGCGGAAATCGGTCATGCCGATGCTGAATATTCCGTGACCGTAGACAATGGTCGAACCGGTCCTGCCGATAACCGGCGGGACATTTTTTGCGATGCCGCCGGCACCGATCTCTCCGGCTACTACCGGAGTGTCTCCCAGAAACCGAACGTGTGGGCAATCCTTCCAGCAGTCCTTAATTGAACATTTTTCCTTTTCAGCACAATTCATGCTCATGACAACCGCAAACCGTGGATGGCCGTGCACAATGGCGTGGCAGCCGGTCGTCTCGAATATGGAGCGGTGCGCAACCAGTTCGCTGGAGGCGGTTATGCCTACAGTCGAGCTGTTTTCAAAAGGGACCGGATCGATGCAGCCGGGAAGTTCGTCCAGGCTGGATGCGGTTTGCGAGATATAGAGCAGGTTTCCGGTCGAATATGAAATGTTGCCGAAAAAAGAATCAACCAGGCGCCGCTGGACGGTATATCTGCCGACGCGGGCTATCTCATCCAGAATGACATCTTTTTCAAAGAACGGTCCCTCTCTGAATTCAAGCCCATCGGATGATAGCGGAACTAGAAGTTCGCGGCGAAAATGGTCAAAAGCTTCCTCCTCGCCCGGAAGCATGAAGCCAAATTCGAGCAGATCTTCAAGATATTTTATATAGGTTGAATGAAAAACCGAAGACCAGTTGATATAGGCCTGTTCGACCGTCAACGCCCCGGCTGCGATGATCCCGATCTCCTCGACGACAATCCCCTTGCGGTTCCCCAGCAGGGTAGCAAAGGTCTCCGCAGGATCGGAACCTATCCCGCTTTTGCGTACCATGGGAATGTCGTGCAGAAACGTGCGGGTTTCGGTGTCGCGCGGGACGACTTCATGCTCGTGACCGGCGGCTCTCTGAATGAGAAAATCGACAAAAGGAAGTGAGGGGGTGGCGGCGGCAAGGGCCAGGCTATTCAGGCGGGAGAGAATCGTTTCCGCCAGCGCCGCCAGGTTTGGCTCGCCATCTGAAATCATGGTGTCGTCCTGTGCGGCAAAAGCAATGCGCCCCGCCTGCGCTGAATGGTCCAATATCAGTTTTGCGGTGTATTTTGCAATCTGGTCGTGCATCAGCGGGTGGAAGCGGGGAGGTTGGTAAACAGGATCGAACCGTCGGAAAGCGTTTCACTCCGGAAACGGGACGTTTGACGACTGCTGGCGACGAGTGTTGATTTCGGCAGTGTCATGCCGCTGTCGGGAAGAAAAGCCATCGTAACATTTGTTCCTGCCTGCCATGCCTCAAAGTGGAGG
The DNA here is from genome assembly GCA_035571735.1 of Dongiaceae bacterium. Taxonomy (GTDB): domain Bacteria; phylum Desulfobacterota; class Desulfuromonadia; order Geobacterales; family Pseudopelobacteraceae; genus JACRCG01. The sequence goes on from DATNCC010000312.1 coordinate 29,362, forward strand.
TGCGGTCCGGTCGATCTTCCGGTGGAGCCCGATAGCGCCAGGACGCTGTCGGCAGTAACCGGCTGCCCCTCAGCTACCAGAATGCGGTTGTTGTGTGCATACAGGGTAATGATTCCGTTGTCGTGTGCGACGACGATGGTGTTGCCATATCCGGAACGGCTTCCGCTGTACACAACCGTACCAGGGGCAACAGGTTTGACCGGCGTCCCGACAGGGATCGCAATGTCAATGCCGTTGTGGTGGCGCCAGACGCCGTCGATCGGGTCAATTCTCATCCCCACCAGCGAGGTTATTTTCCCGCCGACCTGCGGCAGGGAGGGGTCAAAGCCATGTTGTTCCGGTCCTTGCGGGTTAAGAGCGGCAGCAACCGATTTCTGGACAATTTCATCCAGCGAAATTTCATGAGTTTTTTGTTTTTTTGATGATGTGCGCTGTTTGGTTGCGGTCGTCGGGCGGTCTTTAATGACCACGGTGGCGCTCGTGTTGCCGGGTGCATCGGTAAATGTTTCAACGCCGTCAATGGTGACAAATCGATAGATATCGGCGCGTGCCGAAGAACAGACCAGGCAGGCAACAAGGATTGGAAACAGAGTGCAATAGTAGTGGAAGCCGCTTCGAAAAACGTGAAACACTTTGGCGGATGCTGTCAATTGTGCTTGTTGTTCAGCACATTTTCTGATAGTTAAATTCACTCGTTGTTTATATCTCATTTTGATAAATAGTTCAATTCATCATCATTGGGGTGCCTGGGTGTTTCGATATTTCGACAAAGCCGTTCGGGGTACTAAATGGGAAGACAGGCTTGTTATTCTCCAGTTTTTGCAGGAGATGATCGGCGAGAAGTTTTCATTTTTAAACTACTACAAAGAAATTCCTGTGTCATATGATGCTACCCTGCTGAGTGTAGAAAACGAAATGGCAGAGTTTGCCGTTCATGAATATCAGGCCAAAGTTATTAATCTGGAGAAACAGACTCTTATTCATTCGCATCCCCGGAGCCCATTCCCGGAAGATATGATTGGTGAAGCCTTCTATGTAAGTTCTGCCAAAAAGCGGGTAATTCTATGCAATTTTGGATATGCACATATCCGCTCGGGAATGAGGAAGTTTGTACGGGTTCTGCTTGATAATCCGATTGAAGCGGAGCTGATTTTAGCGGAAGGAATTTTAAAAGGTGATGTGATTAATCTTTCGCTCGGGGGCGCTGCCATCAGGATAATGTCGGACGACCTGTTGGTGCCGGGCCAGGATATTAACATGTTATTGAAACTGCCCGGATCTGCAGGTAGCAACACTAAAATTGAAGTAGGCATGATGGCGACGATTATCAAAGTTGTCGGGACAAGCGCTCCTTTCACCTGTATAATCGAGTTTCATGCGGAAAAGCATTCTCAGCAACAGATTGCCTACTATATCAATCATCGGCAGGTTGAGATAATCAAGGAGCTTAAGGAGATAAATGCCTGAGTAGGTGGCGGCTTTTGGTGCCTCTATTGTGGGCAAATGCTTCCGGAAGGTGACTGTTTTTTGGGCACCAGGGGGTGCTGAGGCTGCAGCAGTAAAGGAAAGCACATCCTAACTATCCAAATATGCGGCCATAATAATTACATGGCTAATTGGCAAGGAGCTTGCTTTTGAAGCATCGGGCGGGTTTAACTTAACATAACAGCATCAGTCATCGTAAACCTGTTTATCCCTGCTTTCATAAAATCCTAGGTAAAGGGAGGATAATGTCGTGAAAAAAGTCGAAGCGATCATAAAGCCGTTCAAGTTGGACGAAGTCAAGGAATCACTGAATGAAATCGGTATTCAGGGAATTACGATATGCGAAGTAAAAGGTTTTGGGCGTCAGAAAGGCCACACTGAATTGTACAGGGGGGCAGAATATGTTGTTGATTTTATCCCTAAAATAAAGATAGAGATTATCGTTGCGGATTCGATTCTGCCGCAAGTAGTGGAAGCGATCGAAAAGTCTGCCAAAACCGGTCGTATCGGCGATGGAAAAATATTTGTTACCAATGTTGAAGAAGTTATTCGTATCAGAACGGGTGAAACCGGAGAAGATGCACTGTAGCAAAAAAAATCTCGAAAGGAGCAACAGATGACCCCGAAGCAAGTAGTTGAGTTTGCCATTGAAAATGGCGTGAAGATGGTTGATTTTAAGTTTATGGACTTTGTAGGTATCTGGCAGCATTTTTCCGTACCGATGAGCGAATTCAGTGAAGACACCTTTGAAGAGGGGCAGGGCTTTGACGGCTCTTCCATTCGTGGTTGGCAGCCGATTCATGCGTCCGACATGATCATTGTTCCTGATCCTAAAACTGCCAAGATCGATCCTTTCGTTGTAGTGCCGACCCTGTCGCTGATTTGCAACATTTTTGATCCGATTACCAAGGAAGGTTATACCCGCGACCCGCGTAATATTGCGCTTAAGGCAGAAGCATACCTCAAGTCGACCGGTATCGGCGACACCGCCTTCTTCGGTCCCGAAGCAGAGTTCTTCATCTTTGACGATGTCCGTTACGACTCCAGCGCCAATCAGTCCTTTTACGCGGTTGATTCCGTAGAAGGCGCCTGGAACACCGGCCGTGAAGAATTCCCGAACCTGGGCTACAAGCCTCGTCACAAGGAAGGGTATTTCCCGGTTTCCCCTACCGACTCCCAGAATGACCTTCGCAACGAGATGGTTCAAGAACTTCAGAATGTCGGTATCCGTGTCGAGTGTCAGCATCATGAGGTTGCCACCGGCGGTCAGGCTGAGATCGACATGCGTTTCAACTCGCTGGTTGATATGGCCGATGATCTGCAGTGGTTCAAATATGTCATAAAAAATGTGGCCAATCGTAACGGCAAGACGGTTACCTTCATGCCCAAACCGCTCTACGGCGACAACGGTTCCGGGATGCACTGCCATCAGTCTATCTGGAAGGATGGCGTTAACCTTTTCGCCGGCGACAAATACGGCGGGCTCTCCCAGCAGGCCCTGTGGTACATCGGCGGAATAATCAAGCACGCCAAGGCTCTCTGCGCCTTCACCA
>DATNCC010000313.1:0-10262 GCA_035571735.1 Dongiaceae bacterium
GGATACCTGGAGGACCTGGGGCTGCTATTTATCGAGAGTACGTGAACAAGGAGGAATTACCGTGATCAGAAAAACTGGAATCATGCTGATGCTCCTTGCATTTATGAGGGTGCCGCTGACCGCGGGAGCGGCGGTAAGTGACGTCGGCGCCATCCCTCCGGGAGAGGCCGCGGCAAAAGCAGTCCTGGAGCGCTCCCCCCGTCACCACGAGTGGGTCGATATCGCCCTTCCCGGCAAGGAGACAAAGCTGTCCGCTTTCGTCGCCTATCCCGAACGGAAGACAAAGGCGCCGCTCGTGATAGTGATTCATGAAGTTTACGGCCTGACCGACTGGGTCCGCGCCGTGGCGGACCGGCTGGCCGGCGAAGGTTTCATTGCCATAGCTCCGGATATGTTGTCGGGCAAAGGGCCGGGCGGCGGCGGAACCGACCGTTTCGCAAGCCGTGACGACGTCGTAAAGGCAGTGCGCGGCGTGTCGGCTCCGGAGGTGGAAACCATGCTCGATGCGACGGTTCGCTACGGGAGAAGCCTGCCGGCTGCAACGGGCAAATTCGGCGTTATCGGCTTCTGCTGGGGAGGCGGCCAGAGTTTCCATTATGCTGCCGTTAAGCCCGACCTGGGCGCCGCCGTGGTCTATTACGGCACCTCTCCCCAACCGGAGGAGCTGACTACGGTCCGCGCGCCGGTACTCGGCCTCTACGGCGAGGACGATGCTCGTGTGAACACCACCGTGGGACCCGCAGAGGTGAAGATGAAAGAGCTGGGCAAGAGCTTTGTTGCCCATACCTACAAGGGGGCAGGACACGGATTTCTGCGAGCCCAGGAAGGACGGGACAACGCCAACCTGGAGGCGTCCAGAAAGGCCTGGCCGGCAACCATCGAATTCCTGAGAAAGAATCTGGAGTGAGAACCGAGTTTCATACCTTATTATCCGGGAGGAGAAATTCATGAACAAGGAAAGAGATATTATCCTGGTAACCGGCGCCACAGGCAATCAGGGGGGCGCCATAGCCGGGCAGCTGTTGTCGAAAGGCTACCGGGTAAGGGCCATGAGCCGCAATCCGCAGAGCGATAAATCCAGGGCTCTCGCAGCGCTCGGCGCCGAAGTGGTCCAGGGAGAATTCGACGATCCGCCATCCCTGGAGCGTGCTCTGGATGGGGTCTGGGGGGCGTATTCCGTGCAAAACACCTGGGAGGCCGGGGTTGCCCGGGAAGAGGAGCAGGGGAAGCTCTTTGCCGAGATTGCCAGGAAAAAGTCGGTCTCGCATTTCGTCTATTCATCGGTCGGCTCGGCGCATCGCCAGACCGGGATTCCGCATTTCGATAACAAATGGCGAATAGAAGAGAAAATACGCTCGCTCGCTTTTCCCTCCTACACTATCTTGCGCCCCGCCTTCTTCATGGATAACCTCGTCTCTCCCTGGTTCAAGCCGGGATTACTGGAGGGGAAGCTGAAGATCGCCCTGAAGCCGGATACGGTGCTGCAGATGAACGCGGTGGAGGACATCGGCAAATTCGGTCTGCTTGCTTTTGAGAATCATGAAAAGATGAACGGGATCGAACTGGACTTTGCCGGAGACCAGCTCACCATGCCTGAAACTGCGGAAATTATCGGCAAGGCGATGGGCAGACAGGTGACCTTTGAGAGGCCGCCAATCGAGGAAGTCCGCCAGTGGAGCGAAGATTTCGCGGTCATGCTTGAGTGGTTCGATCGCGTCGGTTACTGTGCCGATATCGATGCTCTCGAAAAAAATTACGGCGTCAAGCTGGTAAAATTTTCCGAGTGGGCAACCACGGCCGACTGGAAATAGCAGTGTAAACAGATGGGGCCAGATTCTTGATCTGGCCCCATCTGTCATCCTAAATCCCTGTCGCCGATACCGGCGCGGCAGTTATTCCGCTAAGTCCAGCCCCGTTGAGTCCCTTGGCAGAGAAGGTTGTTACGGAGAATGCGTTTGCAGCGGGGAAACTCGCCCCGGTAGCCAGGTCGAACTGGATCGTGGCAAACTCGCCCAGGTTGAACCCGAGCCCGTTTGCCATAATGATATGCAGGTTGGCTGGGGTGCCGATGGAAGCGGGAGTGTACTTGGCCACAATCACATTCCTTGTTCCCACGGCGGCAACACCAGAGATCGTAACGATCCCATCCGTCACCACGCCTGTAAGCGGGTCGGCATCCACTATCACTCCGGCAGGTAAATTGATTGACATGTCGATGCCGGCAATAACGTTCGCCGTTCCGGCTGTGCTCAGTTTGAGAAGTCCACTGGTCGGCGTGGGGATAGGATCTATCGTACTTCCGGTCCCGTTTTTGCCGCTGCTGTTGAAATCGGATACGGCAGTGTTGATCATGTTGATGGAGTCAACAGACAGTCTGCCGCCATTTTCCTGTTCATCACCCATCTGAGTGACAACCCGCGCCAAGGCATCGTCCAGCGATTCACCTGTTTTCATGCTGCTGTTCACAAGTTGCGAAAATGTACCGCAGGCGGCAGCGTACTTTTTCTGGTCAGCGACGGCACTACCCGCGACCGGCAGGGTCGAGACGATGTCCTTGAGGCCGAAGGTGGCGGCTACGCCGGAGTTTGCATTACTGATTGTGTCTGTAGTGAGAGGCCCGCTACCTTTTGCTTTCCTGAAGGCCAGTTCTGTCATCGGGGTTATTGCCACCGTTTTCTTGCCGGTCGTGGCATTGGCGAAAATCGCCCGCAACGGAGCCTTGAGGGTTACGGTAGTTCCGCTTACCTCGTCCGTGAATGCCCCCCCGGTTACCTCCATCATGACAGGGCCTTTGTACTGGCCGATATCAAGTGAGTAGTTACCGCTGCCATCCGTTACTCCCTGGCCGATCGGTTTTGAAGTGTCCACAGCGCCGAAGCTTACGGCAAACGCCTTTACGGTGCCGGCCTGGATCGGCCCCTTTGACGCCATGCCGGTCAGGGTCGTGGCCTGCGGCGGAACCGTTACCGGCGTTACCGGCGTTTCACCACCACCACCGCCACCGCCGCCGCAACCGGACAGCGCCAAAACTGCCAGATATATGACCGAGCTCAAAAAGCTTCTCGCTCTCATGGATTTCTCCTTTTCGATGCAATTCTTAAATAGTTGCTCACAAACCGACAGCCTTTTCGAGGATCAGAATGGCATCGGCCAGGTCGATGACGTTGTCCACGTACAGGTCTCCGTACAGCAGGTCGAGTTTGTTCGGAATTTCAATGCCGATCGCATAGCGCAGAGCCCTGATGGCGTCCGCAACGGTCGGCTGTTTATAGCCGCCGAAGTTGCCGTAGGCGACGACGGCGTACACGATGGCCGTCCTTGTGGACACATTGCCGTACGAGTCGGTAGCGGTCACAGTGATGGTGTTGGCCCCTTCCGTGAGCCCGCTCACCGGGCAGTTCCAGTTCAAACCGTTGACAGTCAAGGTGCCGGCGTATGGATTCCCGTTGACGGTAACCACCGGGGTTATCCCCGACTCCACGGTGCCGTACAGGTTAAGGGAGGTGCCGTACTTGAAGTACTCGTCGAAGTAGATGACCAGGTCAGGCGCGAGATCATCGTAATAGATGTGAACATCTTTGCTGGAATGATTTCCGGCCAGGTCGGTTGCTGTCACCGTGCATACGTTGTCGCCGTGGGAGTAATCCTTGATCATGGCGCTCCAGTTGGGGACAGCAACGGAGACCAACTCTACAGTGGCCGAAGGACAATTTACATCCATGTAAACTATATGGTAAGGCGGGTCATCGACAGTTCCACCAATCACCTTGAAGTAGCTTTTTGTTCCGTAAACTGCTGCATCAACCTTCAGATCCGGCTTCATGGTATCGAGGATGATCGTGGCCGATACGGACGCTGTTTCATTGGTAAGCGGGTCAGTAGCGTTACACGTGATGATGTTGGCCCCTTCCACAAGCCCGCTGATAAGGGCGCTCCAGGAGCCGTTGGCAACCGTCAGATTGCTGACTGTTGCCGCAGGGCTCGTGTTTATCACGGGAATCAATCCCCGATCCACCGTGCCGGATATGGTCTGGCTGGAATTTTTGGTCGGTGTGTCGACCATCATGGTCAGGTAGAAGGGCAGGGTGCCATTGACTACTACTTGTGATTTTACCTGTTTACCTGCGGCCGGGTTTCCAGATGCATCCGCAGACAAAACCGTTCCGGTTATGCCGCTGAGGGTCGAGCTGTCGAGCCCTTTTGCCGAGAAGCCTGCAATGGCGAATGCATTCAAAGGGGGAAAGCTGGTCCCGGCAGCCAGGTTGAACCTGACCGTGACAAACTCGCCCGGACCGAATCCCGCACTGCTGATCAACACGATATGCAGCCGGGCAGAAGCTCCTGCGGTGGCCGGAGAATACTTGGCCGCGACCAGACCGCTGCTGCCCTTGGCCGCCGCCCCTGAAACGGTTACGGTTCCGGCTGCCGCCTCCCCGCTGTTCGGGTCAGCATCAACAGTCACACCGGCAGGCAGATTGACCGTCATATCTATGCCGGCAATAGTATCCGCCGCCGTGCCGACAGCACCCAGCTTGAGCAGCCCGCCCGTGACCGTAGTTAAGGCCAGAGGCTGCGTCACCGTGGCTTCTTTCCCCCCGCCGCTGCAGCCACACAGCAACAGTGCGGAGATCAGAACAGACGCCAGCAGACTCGCTGCAGATTGAAGCATCTTTTTTACAGGTATCCTTGCCATGACAGTCTCCTTCTGCTAACCGTTGTAATCATGTCCTTATTCATTGTACGCTCGGATCGAGCGGCGCACTGTCCTTGCTGTCGATCACGCCGTCACCGTCCGTATCCGGGTTATTGGGATCGGTGTGGGAAATGTGTATTTCATGGAAGTCGCTCCAGCCGTCACCGTCCGAATCAGCCAGGAGGTCACTGGTACCTAGCTGTCGTTCCTGCCGCGAGAAAATCCCGTCCCCATCCTTGTCCTCCATGTAGACCAGGTAGAGCGAGTCCCCGGCCTTGAGCTGGATGTTCTCGAAATCGTAATCCTTTTCCAGCATGCTGAAGCGGGTGACTTTCCTGTTTACACCGTTGCCCCGGGTGCGAACGGCGAGCCAGAAGGAGTTCTTCTGCTTGTCCGCCCGGACGTTGGGGTCGTTCCTCAAATCAAGGAGCCCCACCTTCTGCTGGCCGCCGTAGTCTATCGGTCCCGCTTCGAACGGAATGCGGAGGATATCCCGCAGGGCGTGTCCCGCCGTGATCCCGGGACTGTTCGGATCGGCGTTGGTTGCCACCATGTAGCGCTCGGGCGGCCGTAGCCCTGCATAGTCGATCACCACGAGGGCAGTTCTGGAATTGATCTCCTTGAACTTGAAGGCGAAGGGTACGCCGTCGGCATCCAGAAGCTCCAGACCAGCCACCGACACGATGAGCGACTTGGCATCCCCGAGAAGTCTCTTGGCCGTTTCCAGGTCGAGGGTTTCGTTGATATAGACCACTGCCGGGAACTTTCCACCCGGCGGGATTACGTACGGAGGATAAGGGTCGTAACGGGGCGGGTCCACTTGCGGAACAAGGTTCGCAATGGGAATGAACTTGCCCGGATTGCTGGGATCCGGCATGACGACCGACAGGACAAGTGTCACTACCTGGAATGCCACATTTCCCCTGTTTTCTATCTCTACGGTGAATTTAATGAGTCCGCCGCTGGCAATGATCGCCCGGTCCACTTCGAACGCCTCGATCTCGGTCAGGATCTTCCGGTTCTCCACCGACTGCTCATGGGTGAAATCGACTTCCACTGCGTCGGCCATGGTCTTGCTGATGGAATCGGTCAGGGTGACATCCCCAGCCACTCCGTTACTGTATGTGGTGTCCTGGGCCGTGTCCAGCCCCGAGGAAAGCGAATCCGTAACGGTATCGGTTACGTTCTGGATCACGTCCACCGTGGTCTGAAAGGTCCGGTCCACCTCGAAAGTCTTGGTGACTGCCAGAGCATCGGTCAGAAAGAGCTTAATGGTCGGAGCACTCCTTAGGACGATCCCGATGCGGGGAACGTCGGCAACAAGCGGATTGAAACGGTAGGGATTGATCGCCGGGTCGAAACCGAGCTCGTTGACCTCCCGGTCATCGCTGATGCCGTCGCCATCGGTATCATCGAGGACGGGAGATGTCCCGAAATGGGCAATCTGCTCTTCGGTCAATCCGCTGCTCTTTGTTACTTTCCCATCTCCGCCGCTGCCACCACCACAGGCAGTGAAGAGGATCGGAGACGCGAGAAAGAGCATCATCAGCAGTATGGACATGCGCCTGTTCATGGTCTCTTCCTCACTGTATGTTCAGGTCAAGCGGGGCGCGATCGATGCTGTCGATCACCCCGTCACCGTCAGTATCCGGATTGTTCGGGTTCGTATGGGAGACATTGACCTCGTACCAGTCGGACCAGCCGTCCCCGTCCGAATCGGCCGTGAGGTCGCTGGTGCCGAGGAGCCGTTCCTGCCGCGAGAAGATGCCGTCGCCGTCCTTGTCCTCCATGTAGACCAGGTAAAGGGTATCCCCACCCCTGAGCTTGATGTTCTCGAAGTCGTAAGCGCTCTGCAGAGGCGAGAATTTTGTGACCACATTCCCCACGCCGTTATTCCGGACCTGGACCGCAAGCCAGAAGGAGTTGTTCTGCGGATTGGCGCGGACGTTCGGGTCGTTGCGCAGGCCGATGAGCGACGAGCCGGGCCCGGCCGTTTCGAAGGGTATCCGGAGGATGTCCCGCAAAGCCTTGCCGGCCGTGACACCAGGATTGTCCGGGTCGGAGTTCGCAGCAACGAAATAGCGTTCGGGAAGACGCAGCCCGGCGTAGTCGATAACGACCAGGGCATCCCGCGCCATGATGTCGGTGAAGTTGAAACCGAACGGCGTGCCGTCCGCATCGGAGAGCTCGAACGTAGCTATCGAGATAAGGAGGGAGCCACGGTTTTTCAGCACCTCGAGCGCCGTCTCAAGGTCGAGGGTGGTGTTGACGAATACGACGGCCGGAAAGACCCCACCGGGAGGGATGCTGAAGGAGGGGAAACCTGTGTAGTTCTGTGACGTGTCATAGACCAGGTTGCCGACAGGGAAAAATTTACCCGGATTGGAGGGGTCAGGGATAACTGCGGAAAGGACGATATGATCGACCCGAAAGGGTATGTTCCCCAGGTTCGCCAGGCTAACCACCACCCTCAGCATGCCGCCGCTGGCATCGATCTCGTGGGTCTTGGAAAACGCCTCGATCTCGGTGATCGCCTTGACGTTTTCCACGGTCTGGGTCTTGGAAAAGCTGAAGGAAACATCCTGGGTCAAGGTCTTGCTGATGTCGTAGGAGAGAGTTGTGTCACCTGCAACGCCATTCGTGAAGGTCGTGGACTGGGAGTTCGTATTCGCCTGCTCGATGGTGTCGGTGACGCTGTTGGTAACGCTCTGGTCTATGGCCACCGCGTTCTCTACGGACCGGTCCACCTCGAAGACCTTGGAGACTGCGTTGATCTCGGTCAGGGTCAGCTTTATGTCAGGCGGGCTCCGGAGGACGACTCCCAGCAGGGGGAGATCGGCGACAAGGGGGTTGAAGCGGATCGGATCGTCTTCCGGGTCAAAGCCGAGCTTCACGATCTCGTCGGCATCGCTGATCCCGTCGCCGTCCGTATCCGCCAGCACCGGAGAAGTCCCGTACAGCAGCTCCTGACCATTGGTCAGGCCGTCGCCGTCCGGGTCCCCGGACGGATCTGCTGCAGCCGCGGCAAGCACGCTATCCGCGGCCTTCCCTCCGCCGCCGCTGCCGCTACCGCACGCCGTGAACAGTACGGAACAAGACAATAAAAGCAACGTCAGCGCGATGGAAATTCGTCTATTCATAACGTCCTCCGAGAGGAAATATTGACAGCTTTTATCGGGGGTAAAAATTCGGATCAAGCTGACGTATTTAGAGAGCTAGCACCTTGCATGCCAATGCTTTTTTTGCTTCAATTTCAAACTGTTATCGAATACTGAATATTGCAAAAGGGTGTCAAAAAAATAGATTAAAATAACTGCATACATATTTTTTTAGACAGTGGAAAGGGATTTGCTGCACATTAAGAGAGGACGATGTCGAACACCCCCTCGTAAGCAGCTGCCGCCCCTTTTCCCTGGAGGCGCTTAAGCGGGATGATGAGAGGGCTTTTTACCATGGGATCGGTCAGATTGTCGGGATCACCCTCGAAGTAGAGCTGTGTGGTGAGGCTCTGGCGGGTGGGGTGGCTCACGATGTAGTGGATGTGGCGGGGACGGACCCAGTTCTCGTTGACCTGGTATTTGCCCGGGAGGATCGTATCGAAAGAGTAGCGACCGTCCTCCCCGGTGCGGATGCGACCCCGCAGCAGGTACTCCTCCGGCTTCAGGGGCCGCGTGGCTTCCAGTCCGTAGTAGAAACCGGCGGTACTGGCATGCCAGACGTCCACCACGGCGCCGGCCAGGGGTGCACAACCGTACGCTGCGAGAACACGTCCCGAGATGGTCAGCCGCTCTCCGGGCTGACCGTTCGGCGCCAGCTTGCTGCGAAACGGCGCGCCGGGGAGATAGAAGGGACCGGGGGGGTTGTCCTCGGTGACCGGACAGCCTGCTCCGGCAACAGGGCGGACCATACCCAGGGCTGCCGCCACTGCTATGGCCAAAAATTGCCTGCGGTTGACCTCGTTTTTGGTATTCATGGTGTCTCCGATGGCTGGCGGTTTGCCTTTAATCCACCCTCTGACGATAGGCATTCAGGAACCTGGCGTCTTCGGCGTAGGTAACCGGATAGATGAACGGCACCGGTCTGGGCTCCATGTCGTTGCCGACATTTCTGAAGGTAAACAGGCAGGAGTTCGAAAGTGCCTTATCGCCGGCGCTGCGGCTGAACCGTTCGATATCCGACTGTACGGTAATGGTTGTCCTGCCGGTGTAGACCACTCTGGCGGTGAATTTCAGCTGGTCGCCCAGCAGCACCGGCTGGTTGAAGTTGATGCGGTTCACCTGGAAGGGCACCACCCGGTCCGGGGCGACCATCTCCGCGGACAGAGCCGCCAGCTCGTAGGCCTTTCGGATCAGGTACCCGCCGAACACGGTCTTGGGCACGTTTTCCTGCTCCGGATATGCCCTGATGGTAGATTCCAGGACGAGTTCTCCGGCGCGTATCCCCTTGAATCCGGGCGATTCCTGCTCCTTGTGCAGTTTCTTGAGAAGCAGGTACTCATCCAATGACGGCATCTCCTCGGCCTTCGCCAGGCTCTCCCGATACGCCTGGCGACGCTGTTCGGCCTTGTTGTGCCGTTTCACTTCTATATCCAGCTGGTAATGCAGCGGCGGCAAAGTCAGGCTTTTCCCCTCTCCGCCATCTGTCGAACGCGCCACCATGGTGAAATAGCAACTCGCAATGTGACTCGAACCCGCTCCCAGGCATTCAACCCTGATCCCAACCTCCATCGACGATTTGCCCACATGGTTGATCTGCGCCGAGAAGACAAGATCGTGTGTCGTGTCGGCCGGATTTCTAACGACAACGCTGTCTATGGCGGCGGTGACCACCCTGGCGTCAGGATGGAACCGGTTGACGTAGGCCAGGGCCGTATTCTCGGCCACCTTGTCGAGTGTTTCGAGCAGCTTGCCGAACCGTATGTTGCCTACGATGTTGCTGTCTCTCGCCAGGAAGCGCCTGGCGAGTGCAGGGTCTGTCGAAAACGGCAGGACGAACAGATATCTGGTGTCATGGGGCGTTATCAATGCATCATCTTTTTGCGTGGCAACTTCTGTCATGATGGGTTCCCTTTGATCTTTGGTTGAGCGGTGCCAGCGGGGCGCTTCATGGGGCAGCCGCCGCACTTGTCATGACTCTTGAACCGGTCATGACAGTATACCCCCGCTTGACGATTCGTAAAGCCGGGTTCAAGAGATCACTTCGAGGAGCTCAGGATCGCCATCAGGAAATCCCAGAACCTGGCGACACTGTCGATATGGATCTTCTCGTTGGGAGAATGGACGCTTTCCAGTGTGGGTCCGAAGGAGATCATGTCCATGCCGGGAAGGCGCTCGCCGATAATGCCGCATTCCAGCCCGGCGTGGATCGCCTTGACCTCGGCATCCTTGTTGCACAATGACCGGTAGCACTCCTGTGCCAGCTTCAGTATCGGCGAAGCGAGGTTCGGTTGCCAGCCGGGGTAGCCGTCGCTCCCTTCTGTGCTTGCGCCGCCGAGCTCGAAGGCCGCCTCGACCGTCTCCGTCGCCTCGGTCAGGCGCGATGCTACAGAGCTGCGCTGGCTGGTGACGAG
>DATNCC010000314.1:0-4428 GCA_035571735.1 Dongiaceae bacterium
ACGGTTCCGGCAAACACCGTCCTAACCGATGCCCAGATTGCAAGGCTGCAGGCCGGCGGCTACTACGTCAACGTCCATACCGCACTGAACCCGTCAGGTGAGATCCGGGGCCAGCTGAACCCGGACAGTATAATTGCGAACAAGTTCGATGCGTCTCTCAATCTGACCCAGGAGGTGCCGACACCCACAACTCCGGCTGGCGCAACTATGGGAGGTTACTGAGCTGAACCGCTGATTCGGTGACCAAGAGGATGCAACTGTCATCTCGGCATAAGAAAAGGGGTCAGGCAATATGCCTGACCCTTGTTTTATCTGGAACTGGAGACGGTTTGCGTGGTTATCAAATTGAAGTCATTGACTAAAAAGCTCATTATATAAGTATGGAGGTACGCATGTAGAAAAGGAGATGATTGACTATGTTGAACCGATATTTGCCTTTGGCCAGACCGATGAAGATGGCCAGGTATCTCTTCATCGGGGCAACACTTTTTGGATTATTCGGCACATCCCCGGCCGCGGCTGCGCCGCTCGACTTCTTCGGTCCGCCCTTGGCGGGAGACCCGTCCGTGTTCACAGGGCCTTTCATCGGCTTGAACTTTGCCAGGGATTTCCTCGCGACGCTCGCACCTGCCAATGACGGGTCCTTTGTGGGGGGAGCGACCGGTACTTTCAAGGATGCAGGAGTGAACAATGTCCTGCCGCCGGCATTACAGACGGCCGCCAATGTTCCGACCAACGGAAGACCGAGCCCGCTCTTCGGCGCCCGGCCATTCACCCAGCAGTTGCTGCTCTTCGAGGAGTTCGGCCCCGAACCGTTCGACGCCAATACGCCGCAACCGGCCGATACATTCCCCGTACCCACGGCAGGACCAGCGCCTGAACAGGATCCGATGATAGCGGCGAGCGGGCCGGCCGGCGTGACCCTGGAGGCATTCCTTGCCCAGGCGGGCATCGCACCTTTGCCGACGCAGTTTTCGAACACCGCGGCTCAGAACCCATGGAAAGCGGAGATCGAGGCTTTCCTCGGCCGCCAACTCAAGAATCCTCCAGCCGAGGGACGACCTCCGGGCCAGGGGTGGGCCCACCAGAGATGGAACGAATTCCTGCCCCAGGCCTTCTTCAAAACCGCCCAGGCGGGCGCCCGCGTGAACGGCGGCTTCCGTGACAGTAAACAGATGCACCGTTACGAGGTCGGCGAATTCGGCCCCGGCGGGCTCTACCACAACACCGCCGGATTGCCGGAGACCGAAGGGACAACCAGGGGAATCGCCATCCGCATCCACCCGAACATGCCCATTCAGGACCACAAGGCCCTCTGGACCTTTGACGGCACACTGCCGCCCAAGCTGCTCATGGCGCGCATCGGACAGCCGGTACTGATGCGCCACTACAACGCGCTGCCGATCGATCCGGCGGAGAACCGCGGCTTCGGTCTGCATACCATCACTACTCACGAGCACAACGGCCACTCCCCGGCTGAAAGCGACGGCTACACCAACGCATTCTTCTTCCCGGGGCAGTTCTACGACTACCGCTGGCCGCTGCAGCTGGCCGGCTACGACACCATCAACACCACGGCCACCGATCCCCGGGCGGCATTTCCCTGCGCCCCGGGTGAAACCCTCTTCGTCAATGACGCCAACCCCGGCCTGAAGAGCTGCGAAAACGGCTCGATCAGGATCCGCGGCGACTGGCGCGAGACCATGAGCACCCACTGGTTCCACGACCACATGCTCGACTTCACCGCCCAGAACGTCTACAAGGGTAACGCCGTAATGATGAACTACTACAGCGCCCTGGACCGCGGCAATGAAGCCTTCGACGACGGGGTCAACCTCCGCCTGCCGAGCGGCACGGCACTGCCGTGGGGGAACCGCGACTACGACGTCAACCTGGTGGTAGCGGACAAGGCCTGGGACAAAGAGGGTCAGCTCTGGTTCAACATCTTCAACCTCGACGGTTTCGTGGGTGACGAGGTGCTGACCAACTGGCAGTTTCATCCCTACCTCGACGTGCGGGCACGCAGCTACCGGTTCCGCATCCTGAACGGCTCCGTATCCCGCTCCTTCGAGATCGCGCTGGTGCAGCAGGTCGCCGGCACGGCGGGAGAGATCCCCGGTCCTCCGGGTTCGGGAATCTCCTATAACCGGACCCCCTTCCACCTGATCGCCAATGATGGCAACATCATGGAGCACTCGGTCGCATTCGACGGAAGGATGGATATCAATCATAACGCCACACTCCCGACCCAGGCCGTTGGCGAGCGCTACGACATCGTGGTTGACTTCGCGAAGCACGGCATCAAACCGGGAGACAGGCTGTACTTCGTCAACACGCTGGAACACACTACCGGAAGGAAGGCGGGCGCGCATATCCCGCTGGAAGCCATACTTTCCGAGCAGTACAAACCGGTAGTACAGGATGACCGCTGGACAGGCGGCGACCCGGGCGTCGGAAAGTTCCTGGAATTCCGCGTTACGGCCTACACCGGACAGGACCTCGCCATGAATCCGGCAGATTTCGAACCGGGAAAGAAAACCATGATCCCGCTGACCATCCATCGCGACGATCCTGTCGATCAGGCCAGGCTGGCCAAGGCACGGCATCGTACCTTCACCTTCGGCCGTGCGAATCCTACCGACGAAGCGCCATGGACCATCAATACCGATGGCACTGGCGGCTTTCCGATGGACCCCAGACGGATCTCGGCAGCGCCCCGGCTCTCCACCGGACCGACGCAGGCCGGTTTCAGCGGGGAAGGAACGCTCGAGATCTGGAGCATCATAAACGGGGGCCAGGGGTGGAGCCATCCGGTTCACGTCCACTTCGAGGAAGCAGTCTTACTCAGGCGGGGTGGAATAGCCCCTCCCGAATGGGAAAAATGGGCAAGGAAGGATATGTTCAGGATCGGCCCCGAGCCCGACAGCCTGGACAGTGTCGAAATAGCCATGCATTTCCGGGAATTCGCCGGGACCTTCGTGGAGCACTGCCACAACACCCAGCACGAGGACCACTCCATGCTGCTGCGGTGGGATCTGGAGCGTCCGGGCCAGGTAAAGCTGATGCCGGCACCTCTGCCCACATGGGATGGAGTTGAATACGTCGATTCCGCCGCGCTTCCGACATTCAGGACAGGCGACGGGATAGGACCTTCGTTCAAATAGAGGAGTGAATGATAAATCACAGGAGGGCGGGAGGCCGTAACAAAGGGCTCCCGTTTTTTATGTAATGCACCTCATTTCTGTAATGCGATTCTGATCATTGAGTACAATTAATTTTTGACCTCAATTGTATTCTTGCACTAGCGTAGTATAATTATTACTAAATGACATCCATTACAGATAAACGATAATACTTAACCATCCGCGAGGATGGGGCGGAAAACCTAAAGGGTCTCACCGAGATAGCCGGGTTGCCGAAATATCAAACGATATCGGCCCCGGCTATTTTGTATAGTGGAGGCAAAATCCTAATAGGCGGATGGCCGTTTGTAGAACCTAACTTTGCCCATCTCGATTTAATAAGATGGAGCACAACCATCAAAGGAGTTTATGCCATGAACCAAATCAGCAAAGTACTCTCAGTGTCTACCGTAGCCCTCCTCCTGGCCGCCTGCGGCGGGAGCGGGTCCACAACAGATCTGGGCTCATTAGACGCTCAGAAGCCGGTCACCATCAACGGACAGGTCCAGCAGGGCAATATCAAGGGGGCCCAAGTGTTTCTCGACCTGAACGGCAACGGCGTTCAGGAGGCCGGTGAGCCCGCCGCCGCAACTCTGACGGACGCCAATGGCAAGTTCACACTGGACCTGACCGCCGATCAGGTCACGGCATTAAAAGCGGCATCCGCCACGGCCAAGATCGTCAGTGTTGGTGGCACGGATACGACCACCACCCTTGAGGTGGGTCTGCTGGCATCCGATCTCCCTGCGATTACCGGCGCCACTGCAACCAAAAACATAACAGCGATGACGACGCTTACGGCAATGACACCGGACGCGAAGAAAGGCGACTTGAAAACCGTTCTGGGCACATTGGGGCTGAGGGACGATTCCGGCAGCGCCAACGATGATAAACTGATCGAAAACGCGACCCCTGCGGTCATCGCCCTCTGCAAGAGCGTCGAATCGGCCCTGTTGAACGTCAAGAAGGCCACTTCCACTGGAGTGGCGCAGGCGGTGGCAGCGGAGATGGGCAAGGCGCTCGCGGGAAAAACAAAGGCTGAGCTTACCGATACGCAAAAACTTGCCGACACGCTTGCTACGGCAGCGGGAACGGCCCTCACCGCGAAGAAAACCGAATTGGGGTTGACCGATGTTCAGGTTGCCGCCATGGTTACGGCGATTGGCAAAGGGTGCAAGGGGGTTGCGGATGCGATCAAGAGCAAGACCGGTGGGATCCTGTCGACTGAGACTCATAACGCGAATGA
>DATNCC010000315.1:0-6518 GCA_035571735.1 Dongiaceae bacterium
CGGACAGAATCCGACCGCCAGTGCGATTGTCGGCGATCTGATCGGTCTTTCCCGCAGCATGAAGGCGGGGGCCGGACGCCGGATGTCGCCGCTCGGCTTTCTGGATGATGCGATTGTCACTCTGCCGGTCAAGCCGATGGCCGATATCATCAGCAAATATATGCTCCGCTTCAGCGCCCTCGACAAACCGGGCGTGCTGGGGGGGATTGCCGGCGCGCTCGGCAAGCATGGCATCAGCATCGAATCGATGGTGCAGACCGCCCATGAAGCTGATGACACGGCGCCGGTGCCGATCGTCATCATGACCCACGAGGCCCGCGAAGGGTCGATCCAGGAGGCGCTGGCGGAAATCGATTATCTTGACATCATCTGCGAGAAGACCAGTTTTATCCGTATTGAAGACAATCTGGAGTAAGTTTCCGCATTTCATACCGGAGGAGCCATGAATACCAAAATCCTGCTGCCTGAAGACCAGATCCCGCGTCAGTGGTATAACATCATTCCCGACATGCCCGGCCCGCTGGCGCCCGTCATCAGTCCCCGGACCATGCAGCCGGTCACTCCGGACGAAATGCTGGCCATCTTCCCGATGGCCCTGATTGAGCAGGAGATGTCGGCGCAGCGCTGGATCGATATCCCGGATGAAGTACGTGAAATCTATAAACTATGGCGCCCGTCACCGCTGTACCGTGCCCGCCGCCTCGAAAAGGCGCTCGGAACGCCGGCGAAGATCTATTACAAATACGAAGGGGTCTCCCCGGCCGGGTCCCATAAGCCGAACTCCGCGATTCCGCAGGCCTACTACAACAAACAGGCCGGTATCCGCCGCCTGGCCACCGAAACCGGCGCCGGTCAGTGGGGGAGTTCTCTCGCGCTTGCCTGTTCGATGTTCGGCCTGGAGTGCACGATCTACATGGTCAAGGTTTCCTGCAGCCAAAAACCGTACCGCAAGAGCATGATGCAGCTCTGGGGCGCCCAGGTACATCCGTCCCCGTCCGAGTTCACCAATGCCGGCCGCTCGATTCTGGCCCATGACCCGGATTGCCTCGGTTCCCTCGGCATCGCCATCTCGGAAGCTGTGGAGGATGCGGCCACCCATGCCGACACCAACTACGCCCTGGGAAGCGTACTCAACCATGTCTGTCTGCACCAGACCGTCATCGGCCAGGAAGCCCAGGCGCAGATGAAGATCGCCGGCGACTACCCCGATGTGGTCATCGCCTGCTGCGGCGGCGGCTCCAATTTCGCCGGTCTGGCGTTCCCCTTCATCGCCGATCGCGCCACCGGCAAGAAGGTCCGCTGCATGGCGGTAGAACCGGCCTCCTGTCCGACCCTGACCAAGGGGGTCTACGCCTTCGACTACGGCGATACCGCCAAGATGGCGCCGATCGCGATGATGTACACTTTGGGACACGATTTCATGCCTCCCGGCATTCATGCCGGAGGCCTGCGCTACCATGGCGAGTCGCCGCTGGTGTCGCAGCTCTACAGCGCCGGAGAGATCGAGGCCAAGTCCTACAAGCAGAATTCCTGTTTCGAGGGGGCCCTCCTGTTTGCCCGCAGTGAAGGTATCATTCCGGCCCCGGAATCGTCCCACGCCGTGCGGGCCGCCATCGACGAGGCGGTACTGGCCAAGGAGGAAGGGAAGGAAAAGACCATACTGTTCGGCCTTTCCGGGCATGGCCAGCTTGACATGGGAGCCTACGATTCCTATCTGTCCGGCAATCTGGAGGATTACGAATATCCGGACGCGATGGTCAAGGCGGCGCTGGAAAGATTACCAAAGATCAGCCTGTAGGGGCGAACCCTTGGGTCGCCCATGTCGGAATCATCACACAAAGGCGGGCACCCGCAAGGGGATGCCCCTACGTGAATTCAATGGTCAAAGTTAAAATCTGCGGCATAACAAACCTTGACGATGCCCTGATGGCGGTCGAAGCCGGAGCCGATGCTCTCGGCTTCGTCTTCTTTCCGGGCTCTCCGCGCTGCATTTCCCCCGACCGGGCCGCCGCGATTATTCACCGTCTGCCGCCCTTCGTGCTGACGGTCGGGCTGTTTGTCAACGAGGAGGTGGTGGAAGTCAACTCGGTTGCCGATCGATGCGGCCTGGATCTGGTGCAGCTCCACGGCGAAGAGTCTCCCGACTATTGTGACAAAATACGTCGCAGAATTATCAAGGCGTTCAGGGTGAAGGAACCTTCCAGTCTGGATGGCATGGCGAACTATCAGGTCGCCGCCTGCCTGCTGGATGCCTGGTCGCCGGCGGCGCATGGCGGCACCGGTACGACCTTCAACTGGGACATTGCCGCCAATGCCGCCGCCGCGCACCGCATCGTCCTGGCCGGTGGCCTGACTCCGGACAACGTAGCCGCTGCGGTGGCCACGGTCAAGCCGTATGCGGTCGATGTTTCCAGCGGGGTGGAGAGTGCGCCGGGGAAAAAAGATGCCACGCTGGTACGGGCCTTTATCGGAGCCGTTCGGGCGCATTCCGGCCTCACTTAGGAATCCGGTTCCATGACCTCTCTCCGTTACATGTTTAATGAGCCGAAAAGGATGCTGCTGCCGGTTATACCGCTGGCACTGTCATGTTACGTCATCTTTTCCACATTCTCCCGCCCGGGAATTACGGCTGACGGACAGACTTACCTCCAGATTGCCCGCAATCTGCACTTCGGCATCGGCCTCGGCTGGCAAGCCCTGTGGGTTCCTCCGCTCCACTCCATCCTCGTTGCGCTCGCCGGCTGGTTGCCCGGCGTTCCTGATCTGGCCATGGCTTCCGCGCTGGTCGGGGCTGTAATGGGGATCGCCCTCACCGGTGCCGTCTGGCTCCTTGCGTCAGAGCTTTTCGGCCGTTCCGTTGCATTGGGAGCTTCCGTCATAGCCGCGCTCTTTCCGCACTTTCTCTGGATCAGCAAGGCCCCGGAGGCCGAATGCACCTATACGGCGCTCCTTGCCTGCTCTCTCTGGCTTTTTTGCGTGGCCCTGCGCAAACAGACGCCGGGAGTGTTCATTCTCAGCGGAATATCTTTCTCGCTTACCTACATGGCACGTTCGGAAGGTTTTCTGATAATGTTCTTCGTCGTTGCCGCGGCGCTTGTTTCGGAATGGCGCCGCACCATGCAGGGGAAAATGGTGCGTCTCACCGCCATGCTTCTTCTGGCGTTCCTCCTGACCTCATTACCCTACCTGCTCTTCTTGAGAAAACATTACGGTGGTTGGGTGATCAGCCCGAAATCCACCTATGTGCTGATCTGGATGAAAAGCAGAATCTACCACGATAACGATCTGGGTGAAGTTGGCAACGAGGAGTTGTGGGGACTTACCGACAGCGGCAAGCTGAAATGGCAGGTGCCGTCCGGCTTCGGAGATGTGGCGTCATACCTCATGTCCCATCCCGCGAAGAGTGCCCAGGTCTATCTTGACAATCTGTCACGGGAAGTGCCTGGCAGAATCCCCAACAACAGCGGTATGGAGAAATACCCCCAGCTTTTTCCGGTAATTCTGTCCCTTGCCGCAGTATTTGCTTCCTTTCGGAAATGGGGCGAGCGCTCGTGCCGCGACAAGGCGGTGGTGCTCTCGCCATTTCTGATCCTGCTGGTCCTGCCGGTTTTTACCGAAGGGTGGTGGAAATATCTGGTGCCGTATGCACCGCTCCTGATCATCCTGGGATGCGCAGGTATCGCTTTCGCCGTGGAAACGCTTTTCAGGAAGTTACCGCAAACGACGGGACGCAATGTTTCACTCGCCGCCATGTTGGTGCTTGCGGCGTATTTCCGCCTAGCTGCTTTTCCCGTGCACCTCTTTCCGTCCCGGGATCTGAGCGGTATTCCCGCACCACAACCGTCGGCAGAAATCAAGGCGCGCCGTTCCTATGCAGCCGACGCGGAAAATGCGGGACGCTGGATCGCACAAACCCTGGGGCCGGGACATAATTATATGGTTCCGTGGTCAAAGCTGATTTATCCTCTGAACGGGCTCTGGACCGCGGCGCCGGTAGCGGAATATCCCCGGTTGCACGCCTTCGCCTTGAGGCAGGGCGCGGAATTCTATATTGCCGAGATGGATGGCAACGTCCCGGATGAAAAGATCAAAAGCGCCCCGCCCGGGCTGAAATTTGTAACCATGTACCGGTCGCCGCAGAGTGGCTATACGGTTGCAGTCTACCGCTTTATGCCTCTATAGTACTTTAGAAGTTGATCCTGTTTATCAGGGGTGGCAGGTTGCAGAAAAACCACTGTTGAGCGACTTGGTACAACTTAATTTATTATGCAAAGGAAGCCGAAATGCTGAACGGGAAAAAAATAGTTGTCGTCTTGCCGGCGTACAATGCCGCTAAAACTCTTGAAGCGACCTATCGGGAGATCCCTCTTGAGATTGTGGACGACGTGGTGCTGGTAGATGATGCCAGTCGGGACGACACCCCCGAAGTGGCCCGCAAGCTGGGAATTACTACCATAGTTCATGAGCGCAACCTGGGGTATGGCGGCAATCAGAAGACCTGCTATCGCACGGCCCTTGATCTTGGCGCGGATATAGTGGTCATGCTCCACCCTGATTATCAGTACACTCCGCACCTGCTGCCGGCCATGGCTGCAATGATCGCCTATGGCGAGTTCGATGCCGTGCTTGCTTCCCGCATCCTCGGCACCGGTGCTCTGAAGGGAGGCATGCCGTTCTATAAATATGTCTCGAACCGTTTCCTGACCTGTGCGGAAAACATTCTGCTCGGCCAGAAATTGTCGGAATACCACACCGGATACCGGGCCTTTTCCCGTGCCGTACTTGAGACACTCCCTCTGGAGCGCAACTCCGATGATTTTGTCTTCGACAACCAGATGCTGGCTCAGATAACATGGTGCGGTTTCCGGATCGGTGAGCTCAGCTGTCCGACCAAGTATTTTCCCGAGGCTTCATCAATCAACTTCCAGCGCAGTGTCACCTATGGGCTGGGGGTGCTGGGCACGGCACTTTCGTACCGGCTCTCCCGCATGGGTATCCTGCGCGGCAAGATATATCCCTGACCCTGGTAAACAGGATAAGTGCGTTAACGGAGTTATTTTCTGCCTGCCCCGATAAGCGGAATAAGTACGATCACGAAATCTTTTCTGAAAACAGCCACAGAAATTATTTCTATCGTACTAAAAACGCAGAAAATAACTTCTAACTTACTAGCCCCGTGAAACGGGATAAGTGCGTTAACGAAGTTATTCTCTGCAAAATGACGCAGAA
The DNA here is from genome assembly GCA_035571735.1 of Dongiaceae bacterium. Classification (GTDB taxonomy): domain Bacteria; phylum Desulfobacterota; class Desulfuromonadia; order Geobacterales; family Pseudopelobacteraceae; genus JACRCG01. The sequence goes on from DATNCC010000315.1 coordinate 5,230, forward strand.
AATAACTTCTAACTTACTAAAAAGAGGACATCATGAGTTATCCAGATAAAAAAGGGCACTTTGGCCAGTACGGCGGGCGCTATGTCCCCGAAACCCTCATGCCTGCCCTGCTGGAGCTGGAGAAGGCCTACGAGCACTATCGCCACGACCGGGAGTTCAAGCAGGAGTTCGCATATTACCTGCGGCAGTACGTCGGCCGCCCCAACCCGCTCTATTTTGCCGAGAAGCTGACGAACAAGCTGGGGGGCGCACGTATCTTTCTCAAACGCGAGGATCTGAACCATACCGGCGCGCATAAAATCAACAACACCATCGGCCAGGGGCTCCTGGCCCGGCGAATGGGGAAGAAACGGGTTATCGCGGAGACCGGTGCCGGGATGCACGGCGTGGCAACCGCCACTGTCGCAGCCCTGTTCGGAATGACCTGCGAAGTGTTCATGGGCGAAGAGGATACCCATCGCCAGGCCCAGAATGTTTTCCGCATGAAGCTCCTGGGAGCTACCGTGACTCCGGTCACCGCCGGTACCGCTACGCTGAAGGACGCCATGAACGAGGCGATGCGCAACTGGGTCACCACCATCCATGAAACATTTTATGTGATCGGTACCGTGGCGGGACCGCACCCTTACCCGATGATGGTACGCGACTTCCAGTCCGTGATCGGTACCGAGGTCAGGAAACAGCACAAAAAGGTCGAAGGGCGTTTGCCCGATTATCTGGTGGCCTGCGTCGGGGGGGGCAGCAATGCAATGGGGCTGTTCTATCCGTTCCTCAAGGACAAGGAGGTGCGGCTGATCGGAGTCGAGGCGTCAGGTTACGGCATCGAGACAGGCAAGCACGCTGCTCCGCTCTGCGCCGGGTCTCCCGGCATCCTGCACGGCAACAAGACCTATCTGCTGCAGGATCAGCATGGCCAGATTACCCATGCCCACTCCATCTCGGCCGGCCTTGACTATCCCGGCGTCGGTCCGGAGCATTCCTGGCTGAAGGATTCCGGCCGCGCCGAGTACGTGTCGATTACCGACGACGAAGCGCTGCAGGCCTTCCACGACTGCTGCCATATCGAAGGCATCATTCCGGCGCTGGAGTCGTCGCACGCACTGGCCTACGCCGTGAAGCTGGCGGCCACGCTGCCGAAGGATAAGATCATTCTGGCTAACCTGTCGGGCCGCGGCGACAAGGATATGCACACCGTCGCCCAGCGCGCCGGCCTGCAGTTCTAAGGAGGCTACGACTATGTCCCGTATCGCAGCTACCTTCGCATCGCTCAAAGAGCAGAACAAGAAAGC
>DATNCC010000316.1:0-26642 GCA_035571735.1 Dongiaceae bacterium
GACCGTCTAAATTGAGAGAACTGGGATACGAATGAAACCTTTAGTAGCCATCGTCGGACGTCCCAATGTGGGCAAATCAACCCTCTTCAACCGCCTCCTGGGGCATCGCCGCGCCATTGTCGACGACACACCCGGAGTTACGCGTGACCGCAACTATGCCAATATTACCCGCTTCGAAAAACCGTTCATCCTCATCGATACCGGCGGCTTCGAGCCGGTAACCGAAAACCGCCTGCTGCAGCAGATGCGCGAACAGTCACGACTGGCCATCGAAGAGGCGGACGTCATCATCTTCATGATGGACGCCAGGAGCGGTCTGACACCGGCGGACATCGAGGTGGCCCAGATGTTGCGGCGGGTTAAAAAGCCGGTGTTTTTCGTGGTCAACAAGGTTGATGGCGAAAAGCTGGAGAATGAATCGGCTGAGTTTTATTCACTCGGAGTCGGCGAGCTGTACACGATTTCGGCGGAACACAATCGCGGGGTCATCGACCTGGTTGAACACATCATGGAGGTATTTCCGCCTGTTGAAGATACCGCGGCTGAAGAGAATGTCACCCGGATCGCCGTGGTGGGGCGCCCCAATGTCGGCAAATCATCACTGGTCAACCGCCTCCTCGGCTATGAGCGGGTCGTGGCGAATGAGACCGCCGGCACCACCCGCGATTCGGTCGATACACCGTTTTTCTGCAACAAGAAGCCGTACGTGCTGATCGACACCGCCGGGATTCGCCGCAAGGGGAAGACGACCGAAAAGCTCGAAAAATACAGTGTCTGCGATGCCCTGCGCAGCATCGAACGTGCCGATGTGGTGCTGATGGTGATTGACGCCGAACAGGGGGTGACTGAACAGGACGAGCGTATTGCCGGCTATATTCATGAAGCCGGCAAGGGGTGCGTATTCGTCATCAACAAGTGGGATCTGCTTGAAAAGGATAATGCTACTCTCGGTATATACATCGCCAAGATCAGGGACGGTTTCAAATATCTGGCATACGCTCCGATCGTCTGCGTTTCCGCCAAAAGCGGTCAGCGTACCGGCAAGATCATCGCTACCGTCGATGAGGTCATGGAACAGTACTGCCGCCGCGTCACCACGTCGGAACTTGTGCATGTCTTCACCGACGCCATTGAATCCCACCATGCCCCGCTGTCACATGGCCGCAGGGTAAAATTCTACTTTGCCACCCAGGTTGCCACCAGGCCTCCGGCCTTCGTGATTTTCACCAACCAGCCTGACAATATCCATTATTCGTACGAGCGTTACCTCATCAACAAGTTCCGCGAAGCGTTCGGTTTCGACGGCGTTCCCTTGCGGCTGATGTTCAGGGGAAGGGACAAAACCGACACTTCCCGCGGCAAGGGCGGGGCGGAGCGTCACACATAGCAGGCTCCCTATAAAGGCTTTACTTGAGCTCTCCGTTGCGATATATTTTGCCGGTATTTATCTCCCCTTTACGCAGTCGGATTGTGACGAATGAGCCTGGTAGGTAACCTTGAAGAGCTCGGACTTGGCGAGATTTTACAGATTGTCAGTCTCAGTAGAAAAACCGGTGTCCTTTCAGTCAGCAGCAGAGGAGGGGATGGCTCGGTTTTTTTTCGTCATGGCCAGGTTGTCAGGGCCGTATCGAGCTCCTGTAAGCAGAGTCCGGGAGAGGTGCTGATTCAAAAAGAGGTCATTGATCCGGCCATATTGCACAAGGCCCTGGCACTTCAGCAGGAGAACGGGTTTTGTGATTACCTGGGTGCAATTCTCGTAAAGAACTTCGGCATTTCACAAGAGACAATCGAAGATGTATCGCGGGAGCAGATAAAAAATGTCGTACTCTCGCTGTTCGCCTTGACAGAGGGTACCTTCAGATTTGAAGTCAGGAAATCGGTTGAAACGGTCGATGGCATAAAACCGGATCCTCAGCAGTTCCTGCTGGATCAGGGATTGAATCCGCAGTATCTTGCCATGGAAGGCACCAGAATCCACGATGAGATGCTTCATGCGGCCGAAATGGGTGCTGCCGGAGTTGAATCAGAGGATCTGGCGGATTTTGCTTTTAATCTGGTAGATGCTTCGGATACACCTGCCCCGGCCCCTCACCTCGGCCGGCAACCTGTCGTTATCGTCGATGACGACGGCCCGACACTGCAGATCATCGCTGACGGCCTTACGGAGCGTGGTTTTGTAGTCCATGCCATGACACGCAGCGAAGACGCACTGATCAAGGTGGATACCCTGCACCGGTGTGGTGAGCGCCCTGCGGTTCTGGTCGATCTGATCATGCCTAAAATGGACGGTTCAGGCGTACTGGGGGGTATCGAACTCCTGGAACTCCTGCACAACAACTTTAAAGATCTGCAGCTGATGGTCATGACCGACTATTATCACGTGGAGGCTGAAAAAAAAATCCACGAACTCGGCTATCCTTTTATAATCAAGCCCCGCCGGGTCGAAATCAACGCTTCCGGAATCACGGGCAGTTTTCTCAGCCGGATTACCCATATCATCCGCCACTCATCGGACAGTGAAGTTGCCGGAGAGATGCAGAGCCGGTTCAACCTCGGTGATGAGCTGCGGATTGAACTGGGAGAAACTGATGACATACCGGGTCCTGATGAATCACTTGAGCAGAGTTGCGGACGTTCCATGCTGAGTGGTATGCTTGAAGAGCTCAACGATCCGGATCTGCAGGGAGGGGTGCTGTTGCTTTTGCTTCGGTTCGCCTCCGAATTCGTAAACAGAGCCATCGTTTTTACCGTAAATAACCAGGTAATTTCCGGTTTCGGTCAATTCGGCATCTTCGGCGGCTCGATCAGCGGGGATGAACGGGTACGTGCGTTACAGGTTCCCCTGGAATCCGGTTCAATGTTCTCCGAAGCGCTTCGAACCGGCCAACCACGCACGTTTACACCAAACTGTACACCGGTAGATTCACATGTTTTTGAGCAGCTGGGCGGCGGCACCCCGTCCGAGGTTTTTATCGGCCCTCTGATCAGACGATCCCAGATTGTCGGGCTTCTCTATGGTGACAACCTCCCTGACGGGAAATCTATCGGTGATGTCGAGCCGCTGGCCAAGTTTCTGGCGCAGGCGGGAATTTCAATGGAAAAGTCTTTATTTGAACGTCAGCTGAATGAGAGGGCTACTCCGTGAGTACCAGGACCATTTTAATTGCCGATGACTCGGCATCCATGCGTGCCATGCTGGTTGCCATCGTTGAGGCGATTGGCGATATCCGGATAGTTGAAGCAGCCAGCGGTTTTGAAGCGCTGCGGCTTCTGCCGCGCGATCACGTTGATCTGATTCTGACCGATATCAATATGCCCGACATCAATGGACTTGAGCTGATCAGTTATCTTCGTTCCAATCAGAACTATAAAGACATCCCCGTTTTCATTATTTCGTCTGAAGGGAGTGCAAAGGATATTGAAAGGGGTAAACAGCTCGGAGCCGATGAATATGTGGTCAAGCCCTTTCCTCCCGCAACTCTCCAGAATTTGATCAGTCATTATTTGGATAAAACGCCCTGACAGGTACGTGATAATGAGCAAAGAGAACGCCACACATACGAAAGCCATTCAGGACTTTCTGGCTGAAGCCGAGGAGATTGTCGAACAGCTCGGCTCCGAATTGGCTGATCTCTCTGATATGGCCGAGAGTGGCGAATTGAATCCCGATGTTCTGAATTCAATTTTTCGGGGAGCTCATTCCCTGAAGGGTTTGGCCGGGATGTTCAATTTCAGCGGCGTCGCTGAACTTGCGCACAATATGGAAAACCTGCTCGACTGGCTGAGACTCGGCAAGCTGAATCTTACCCGGCAGCTTACAACTGTTTTATTTGAGGCGCATGAGCTGCTGAACTCTCTCATCCGGGACCTCGCCTCGGGAGAAAATACCCACATAACGCAGGAAATTGCATCATGCGTGCTTAAAATCAATGACTTCCTTTCTCCGCCGGAGAAACAGAGCGGAGTATCGCCGCTCGAAACACTCGGCCTCCCTGCCCATATACGTGGTGCCCTGACGGAATATGAAGAACATCGCCTGAAAGACAATCTGGCCAAAGAGCGCACAATTTACAATATCCATACATCCTTTGACCTGACTACATTTGATACGGAATTATCGGAAGTCACGGATATATTGAAGGGGTGTGGAGAAGTTGTCAGTACACTGCCGAGTGTCGGCGTAAATCAGGAAAACAATATCGATTTTGAGATTCTTTTCGGCTCCAGGCTCTCTCTTGATGAGTTGAAAACAGCAATTGAGCGGGAGAACATCACGGTTACCCGGCTCGGCTCCAATACGGTATCCGTACAACATGACGCTGCCATTTCTCCCGATAAAGGGGCATCTTCGGCCGTTGCCGGACTGCCGGCAGGTACGGAAAACGGCAAACCGGCGCCGCCGGCAGGTGCGGAAACCAGTAAGCCGGCGGTACCGGCCGAGCCGTCCGGCACGCTGCCCTCGCCCGACAGCGCGGTTCTCAGTGCCAAAAGCATGAGCAGGACGGTGCGCGTCGATATCGGCAAACTCGATGAGCTGATGAATATTGTCGGTGAACTTGTCCTTGCCAACTCATCCATTGCCGGTGTTTCCACAAGGATGCGCAACGAGGGCTATTCGCGCATGGCAATAGAGCTGGATAAGGCGGCAAAAGGGCTTGAGCGCAAGCTGTCGGATCTTCAGAAAGGGGTCATGGAGATCCGTATGATTCCGATCGGGCAATTGTACGAGAAGATGTCGCGAATTGTCCGAAAAATATCCCGTGAACAGGGCAAACGGGTTGAACTCAAGTTTTTCGGGGCCGATACGGAGCTTGATAAATTGATTGTTGAAGATATCTCCGATCCAATGATGCATATAATCCGCAATGCCATCGATCACGGAATCGAGTCCGGGGACGTACGAGTGGCACAGGGAAAAAATGAAAAAGGCACCATCCGGATTTCATCGTACCAGAAGGGAAGCCACGTCGTTATTGAAATTGAAGATGACGGCGGCGGAATCGATGTCGAGAAGGTGAAAAGCAAGGCGTTGCAAAAAGGGCTGGTCAACGACGTATCCGCGGTGTCCGATCGAGACGCGATCGATTTTATTTTTCTGCCCGGCTTTTCAACCACCGAAACCGTCAGTGAGGTTTCGGGCCGCGGTGTCGGTATGGATGTTGTCAAAAACAACATCTCCGCAGTCTCGGGAATGGTGGATGTCGAGACGCGGAAGGGGGAGGGGAGCCGCTTCATAATAACCCTGCCGATCACGCTGGCTATTATCAAGGCCCTGATCATCAGCTGCAGCGGCAAGACCTATGCGCTGCCGATCACATCGGTCCTTGAATCGCTGTTGATGACCGACAGGGATATCATGACGGTAGAGCGCAAGGAAGTCGTTCAGCTCCGTGAATCGACGCTGCCTCTGCTGAGGCTTGAGAAGTACTTCGACATTCATCGAAGCGACGAGCATCCGGAAGAATTTTATGTCGTCGTAGTCGGCGTTGCGGAAAAGCGTCTCGGGATCGTGGTAGACGATCTCATAAGGCAGCAGGATATCGTAATAAAACCGCTGGGCGAATCGTTCAAGCGGTTTCGCGGCGTGTCCGGAGCCGCGGATCTTGGAGACCAGCGCACCATACTTGTCCTGGATATCGGCGGCATAATCAATGAAACGATGCGCTCGGGGAGCTGAAGCACATGTATAAACGCTATTTCGGCTTCAGGGAAAAACCGTTCAGCAAGACTCCCGATCCCCGGTTTCTGTTTTTGAGTCGCGGTCATGAAGAGGCGCTTGCCAGGCTTGAATTTGTTGTTGAAGAGCGTGAACTTGCCGTGCTGACCGGTGAAATAGGGTGCGGCAAAACCACGTTGTCCAGGGCTCTTATGGATCGTCTCGGTTCCCGTTTCCGTTTTTGCTACATTATTAATCCAAGATTGAATGCGATGGAATTCCTTCGCACCATTGCCAGAATCCTTGAAGTTGAACATCCTGCTGACGCCAAAGATACCCTGATCAACCAGATCCATACTTCGGTATACTCCCTGAACCAGCGCGAAATCTGCCCGGTTCTGGTGATTGACGAAGCCCAGATGATTACCGATGCCGAGGTATTTGACGAGATCAGGCTGCTGACCAATTTTCAACTGGATGACCGCAACCTGCTTGGCGTTGTCATCATGGGGCAGCCGGAACTGCGTCCGATGATGGCATCCGGTCGTTTTGAACCTCTGCGGCAGCGAATTTCGCTTCATTACCACCTGAATCCCCTGTCGCTGGATGAAATAATGGAATACCTTGATTTCCGGCTTGAGGCAGCGGGGGGGGCTCCCGGTTTATTCACACCTGATGCCGTACAGCGTATTTATGAGCTGACCGGCGGCGTGCCCCGTAAAATCAATTCCATGGCAACCAATGCCCTGCTTGTTGCATACGGGTGCGACGCGGCACTGATCGATTCGAGTATAATCGACGAAATTAAAAATGAATTGATGATGTAGGCGGGAATCGGCCATGGATCTTGCAAAAATCAGAAAAAAAGCTTTACGGGCGCTTACGGAGCCTGTTGGCGATGGTATGGCTGCTCCATCTTCCGCGCCCGTGCCGGCATGGAAAGCGCCCGATACCGTTTTGGAAGCTCCCGCTTTACCCGAGGCGGATTTTTTTCAAAAAGAGACATGTTTTGCACCTGCCGTAACAATAGCGGCTGAACCGGCAATCCGCCCTGAACATGTTGCCTCTGCCTGTACACCGATGGAGGCAATCCTGGCAGGGAGAATTGCCGCAGGGTGTGACGGGGAAGCGATAACAGAAGGTGACGCAACCGGTCCGGCTGTTGTCAGATCCGCCCTGGAATTTCTCTGTTTTCGGGTTTCTGATGAGATTTATGGTATTAATATCATGGATATCAAGGAAATCATCACACCGAGAGAGGTGACCGAGGTTCCCCGTGCCCCGCTCTTTGTTTTAGGCGTACTTTCGCTGCGTGGCACTATAATTCCGATTATCGATATGCATCTTCGTCTTGGCCTGGCTCGTGGAGAGGCAAAAGGAAAAGAGCGGATAATCGTCATCAAAAACAATAACTCTTTCAGCGGCCTTCTGGTCGATGAGGTGATCAAGGTTGTTCAGGTTCCGCTTGATGCCGTCGAGGCGGCTCCTCCCGTACTTGACGGGATTGACCGTGACTTTGTCAGCGGACTTGGCCGTTCCGAGGGACGATTGATCATTGTTTTGAATCTGGAAACCATTGCAGACATCAACCTGTACTGAGCCTGGCCTTCATGTCGGGAAAACCGGAGCCCGGATCACTATAGACCATGAAAGCCTCCCTGGAGAGTCGGTGCGTACCATGGAAGATGCAAAAACTCATATCCAGCTTGCCTGTTTCAGTCTCGGCGACAAGTTGTTTGCCGTCGATATCATGAGAATTCGTGAGATAATTGTCCCCCAGACCCTCGCTCCCATGCCGAGTACGTCCGACCTTCTGGAGGGAATGATTAGTCTTCGCGGTTCGGTTATTCCGGTCATGAACCTGCGCAAACGATTCGGGATGTCTGTTGTGGAGGACGCATCCGCCGGCAAGCTCCTGATTGTGTCATTGGTCGGACAATCATCTCTGGCTCTCGTTGTGGATGACGTCATGGAGGTTGTTTCAGAGCCGGTTGCCGACATAAAACCTCCGATCCAGGCCGCACCGGGAGTAGGGATGGAATTTATCCTGGGAGTCTGCCTGTCAAATGGCCGGGTCTTCATGATTCTGGATATTGATGCACTCCTCGGAACCCGCAACCGCATTCAAGCTGCCGTGCCCGCGTAGTAACCTAAACAAAAAGGTCAAAGCAACCACCTCAACCGGGAGGGGAGCTTAAATTCCCCTCCTGCTTTGTCTGGAAGCGCCTGCTTCTGGCAAGAGGACCCAACAACGGGCTTAAATGGCAAGATGTCAGATTGAACTGACACCAGGAGCAGTCAGGTAATGGATCTTCAAGATATACGCCTCGCCCTTCAATCCGCCGATGAAGAAATTCGCAGATCGGCCCTGTATTCGTTACGGGATGTTCCGCGCCGCGACGCGCAGGCAGTTTATTTCTCGGCGATGGGTGATGAAAGCTGGCGGGTACGAAAAGAGGCCGTAGAGTTGTATGTTCATTCGAATCCTGATCTCGATTCCGTTGAACAGCTGTTGAATCTTCTCCGCAATGAAGATAATGCCGGTTTACGGAATTCGGCCGCGGAAGCCGTTATTCGTATCGGCTCTGCAGCCGCCTCGCCGCTGATGAACATCGTGCAGGATCAGGATGCCGACGTTCGCAAATTTGTCATTGATGTCATGGGGGCCATCGGCGATCCGGTGTTTGTTCCGGCTCTGTTGCACGCCTTGAATGACCAGGAGGTGAATGTTGCCTCGGCAGCTGCGGAACAGCTGGGTGCGCTGGGTGATACGGGAGTTGCCGAGCGCCTGATGCAGGCAATTCTGGCGAGAGATGAGGTGCTGTTCCGTTTCAGTGCGCTGGGGGCTTTGAATCTTCTCGCAAAACCTGTTCCGATACCGGGAGCCCTGATAAAACTGGTAGAACAGGATATATTCAAGCATGCGGTTTTTGAATTACTGGGAACCATTTCCGATGAAAGATCCATCAAGCTGCTGCTGGATGGTTTTTCCTGCCGTCATAAAAACAGTCGCGCCGCCGCTGTCAAGGCCCTGTACAAGATCTTCGGGCGCTCGCCAGGTAGCGCTCAGACAGAGGTTCGTGAAGCACTGCGGCGGCTTAAGGATAGTGAGATTGTTACCGGATTGCCGGAGCTGTTTGACAGACGGGATGGAGCATTGACGGAGGCCCTGATCTGGGCCGGTGTCGTGACCGCGGACTCGCGCTTTATTCCGCTGCTGATTGAAGCGTATACCGACGAGCGTACGACCGATGCAGCTCTTTTGGCCCTGAAAAGTTTCGGCAAGGAAGCGTTGCTCGAAATTTTATCTAGATATCCAACTCTTGATGAGAGTGGACGCAGCGGCATCTGCATCCTGATCGCCGAGTGCGGTTATGCCGGTTTTGACGATGTTATTCAGAACGCATTGCGCGACTCGTCCGCGCAGGTTCGAAGAGCCGCCGCGATGGCGGTCGGGACGCTTGGCCTGATCACATTGATTCCCGACCTGTTCTCCCTGATTGATGATGGTGAAGCACACGTATATGCAGCCGCCGTCGCCAGCCTGCAGGCACTGGCCAAAATCAGCCGCTCCGCGATCATGGCTGAAGTCGGTCCGTTCTGCTCATCAAAAGTGGCGCATCATCGAAAAGCTGCCGCACTGTTACTGGCAGCGCTGGGTGAAAGGGAGCGTCTGCTGCTGCTCATAAAAGATGAGGATCCGCAGGTCCGAAAAGCCGCCGTTTCGGCAATCGGAGCCAACCATATGGCCACCTCCGGGGCGATTCTCGTATTGGCGCTGGCCGATGAGGATCCAGATGTCCGCATCGCCGTCGCCGAAGCCCTTGGAAATGTGCATGATGCGGCGACGCTCGATGCTCTTGAATACGCTCTGAATGACGAGGATGTCTGGGTGCAGTCAGCTGCTTTAAAAGCCATTGCCAGGATCGATCCGTCGCGGGCGCTGTCAATCATAAAGAACATTCATACCGGAGCCGAAGGTCTGCTGATGATCACAAGTCTGATAATTCTTGAGGAAATCGGCGGCTTGGAAGCGGTAGAAATCATCAGGCATGCTCTTGACAGCAATGACAGCGATATCGCCCGGCAGGCGGCCACGTCTCTGGAGCACGTCATCGCCACTACATCAGGGCCAGGGTGTTCATGACGTTCACTTTTGAACCAACTCATAGGATGTCCGATGATCAATTCCTGCTTTTGCGGGATTGCATCCACGCCCATTGCGGAATTTATTTTGATCAGGACTCGAAATATATTCTTGAAAAACGTCTTTCTTCCCGTTTGACCGACCTGAATCTCACCAGTTTTTATGATTACTATCATTACATAAAGTATAGCAGGAGCAAAGAGCAGGAACTCATGGAGATCATGGACGTTCTTACTACGAACGAAACATATTTTTTTCGCGAGTCATTCCAGCTGAAAGCTTTTACCGATGAAATTATTCCCGAGCTGATCAAACGCAAAACCGTACGGGGAAACCGGTCCCTGCGAATCTGGAGCGCAGGGTGCTCAACCGGCGAAGAACCGTACACTATCGCGATGCTGCTGAGTACCATACCTGAGCTGTCCGGATGGAAAATAGAAATCATCGGTACCGACATAAGCCAGAAAGTGTTGCAACAGGCACGCCGCGCCGTATATGGTAAGTCATCATTTCGTGCGACCGAGGAGTGTGACCTGCGCCGTTTTTTTCACCAGCAGGACGACGGTTACAAGGTAAACGATTCCATCCGTGAACTGGTTACCATCAGTTATCTGAATCTTTTTGACACCCATCGCCTGATCATGCTCGGCAAGTTTGACCTTGTTTTTTGCCGCAATGTGATCATTTACTTTAACCAGGAAGCCAAAAAGCGTGTTATTGAATCATTTCACTCCGTTTTGCACGACGGCGGCTTTCTCCTTCTGGGACACTCCGAATCTCTTATGAATATTACGACGTTATTCACGCTCCGGCACTTCAAGAACGACATGATCTATCAAAAGCCCGATCGTTTTTCCGCGGGAGGTTCCCTGTGAAAAAAATCAGGATTGTTGTTGTCGATGATTCGGCGTTCAGCCGCAGAAGCATTACCCGGATGCTGGAAGGTCTCGATTCCGTTGAAGTAGTGGGATATGCGATAAACGGAGAAGAGGGCATTCAAAAGATTATTGCGCTCAAACCGGATCTGGTGACACTGGACCTGGAAATGCCCAAGATGGACGGCTTTACGCTGCTGCGCATCCTGACGACCCGCTTTTCGCTGCCGGTCATTGTGATCAGTGCCTTGAGCGGTGCGGACAAGGTATTCAAGGCGCTTGAACTGGGTGCCCTGGACTTTGTGGCAAAACCGTCCAGCAGCGCTTCGGTGGATCTGCTCTCCATAAAAGAAGATCTGCAGAAGAAAGTCTTGCAGGTACTTGCACTCAAGCCCGACAGGCATCCCCACCAGATCTCCAAAAGTATTCCCCCGGAGCGCGGCGAATTGGAGCCGCTGCCGACGGGAAGGGCGGGGATCGGCTTGCAGCACGCCATCGATCTTGTCGCCATCGGCTCTTCAACGGGAGGCCCGCCCGCTCTGCAGCACATATTCACTTCGTTCAGGCAGAAATACCCCTTTGCGGTTGTTGTTTCCCAGCATATGCCGCCCGGTTTTACCAAGGCTTTTGCAGACCGGCTCAACCGTACCTCGCTGTTTGATATAAAAGAGGCTGAAGATGGCGACCTGGTCCTGCCCGGCAGAGTTCTGATCGCCCCGGGCGGCAGGAACATGGTTTTCGAGGTATGCGGCGGGCAGGTGACGGCTCGCATCGTGGCGCCTTCGGAATCAGACCGCTATGTTCCCTCCGTCGATGCCATGCTCGAGTCGTGCGCCGGCATCTACCGCAAGAGGGTTGCCGCAGTGATCCTTACCGGCATGGGAAACGACGGGAGCAGGGGGGTGCGGATCATCAAGGATCATGGCGGCTGCGTCATTGCGGAATCGGAGGAGACCGCCGTCGTGTACGGCATGCCCCGTGAGGCGGTGGCGACCGGCGTTGTTGACCGCTCAGTCCCGCTGGACCGGGTTGCAGCGGAAATTGTCCTTCAGGGCGGATTTTCCTGATGGTGCAACGCTGAAGGGGGGCGCTGCTTTTCAGCATATGTGGTACATGGACGTCGGATAATCATAGATATTCAAGGCACGAAAGGAACTTACCGTGGAACAGAAGTACTCACCGAAAGACGTTGAACAGAAGTGGCAGTCAGTCTGGGAAAACGAAAAAACATTCAAGGTGGCTGCCGACGGCAGCAAGCAGAAATACTACCTGCTGGAGATGTTCCCCTATCCGTCAGGCCGGATCCATATGGGGCACGTGCGCAACTACTCGATCGGCGACGTCGTCGGCAGGTTCAAGAGGATGCGCGGCTTCAATGTCATGCATCCGATGGGATGGGACGCCTTCGGCATGCCGGCCGAAAATGCCGCGATCCAGAACAAGAGCCATCCGGCGACCTGGACGTATGAGAACATCGCTTACATGCGCAACCAGATCAAGAAGATGGGTTTTTCCTACGACTGGGACCGGGAACTGGCCACCTGCGACGTCGACTACTACCGCTGGGAACAGAAGCTGTTCCTGGAAATGTTTGCCAAGGGACTGGCCTACAAGAAGACCTCCTTTGTCAACTGGTGCCCGAAATGCGAGACGGTGCTTGCCAACGAGCAGGTTGAGGATGGCGGCTGCTGGCGCTGCGATACCGAAGTCTCCCAGAAGGAGCTTGACCAGTGGTTTTTCCGGATAACCGATTATGCCGAGGAACTGCTTGAAAACACCTACAAGCTGCCAGGCTGGCCGGAGCGGGTTCTCGTCATGCAACGCAACTGGATCGGCAAGAGTTTCGGCTGCGAGATCGATTTCCCGGTTGAAAACGGAGCCGGGTCGATCCGGGTTTTCACCACCCGTCAGGACACGGTTTTCGGCGCGACCTTCATGTCACTGGCACCCGAACATCCCCGTGCCCTCGAACTGGCCACCGCCGGGCAGAGGGAAGCGGTCGTCGCCTTTATCGACAAGATCAGAAAGACGGACCGGGTCAAACGTACCGCCGATGATTTTGAAAAAGAGGGGGTTTTTACCGGTTCCTACTGCGTCAACCCTGTGACCGGGGCCAGGATGCCCGTTTTTCTCGCCAACTTTGTCCTGATGGATTACGGCACCGGAGCTGTCATGGCGGTACCGACCCATGACCAGCGCGATTTCGAGTTTGCCAAAAAATACGACCTGCCGCTGAAAGTCGTGATCCAGCCGCCCGGAGTAACGCTCGATCCGGCCGACATGGCCTGCGCATACACCGAAGCCGGCATCATGACGAACTCGGGACAGTTTGACGGTTTGCCGAGCAACGATGCGAAGGAGGCGATAGCCGACTTCCTCCAGGCTCAGAATCACGGCGCCAAGACGGTCAATTACCGGCTCCGCGACTGGGGGATTTCCCGCCAGCGCTACTGGGGCAATCCGATTCCGGTCATCTATTGCGACAGCTGCGGCGTGGTACCGGTCCCGGAACAGGATCTGCCGGTCGTGCTGCCGAAGGATGTCGCCTTCAGCGGCGAGGGGGGGAGTCCGCTGGCGCAGATGGAGTCGTTCGTCAACTGCAGCTGTCCCACGTGCGGAAAAGCCGCCCGCCGGGAAACCGATACGATGGATACCTTCGTGCAGTCATCCTGGTATTTCCTGCGCTACTGCTGTCCCGACTTCAAGGAGGACATCCTCAAGCGCGACTCCGTCGACTACTGGATGTCCGTTGACCAGTATATCGGCGGCATCGAGCACGCCGTGCTGCACCTGCTCTATGCCCGCTTTTTTACCAAGGTGATGCGCGACCTGGGGCATATTTCCGCCGATGAACCGTTTATCAACCTGCTGACCCAGGGGATGGTCATCAAGGACGGCGCCAAGATGAGCAAGTCGAAGGGGAACGTGGTCGACCCCGACGCCCTGATCACAAAATACGGGGCCGATACCGCCCGGCTCTTTTCGCTGTTTGCCGCGCCTCCCGAAAAGGACCTGGACTGGAATGACCAGGGGGTGGACGGTTCGTTCCGCTTCTTGAGCCGCATCTGGAAACTGGTCCATGACCGCCTGGATTTGATCAAAAACGCCGGCCCGGTCGATACCGGTTCATTGTCCGCCGAGGAGCGCACCCTGCGCCGGGCGGTACACAAGACGATCCGCAAGGTGACCGAGGATCTGGAGGAGCGTTTCCATTTCAATACGGCGATAGCCGCCGTCATGGAACTCTTGAATGTCCTGCAGCCGGCTGAACTTGCCACGCCGCAATTCCCTTCGGTCATGAAGGAAGCACTGCAAAGCGTCATTATGCTGATGGCTCCGTTCGTTCCTCATATCACGGAGGAACTCTGGCAGCGTCTGGGTAACAAGACGCCGTTGACTTTGACCTCCTGGCCGGACTATGACCGGAGCGCCGTCGTCGATGAAGAGCTCCTTATCGTAGTCCAGGTGAACGGCAAGCTGCGTTCCAAGATTACCGTCGCCACCGGAACCGGCGACGAAGAGGTGAAGGCGCTGGCGCTGGCGGATGAAAAGATCGTGCAGTTCCTGGAGGGGCAGACCGTCCGGAAGGTTATCTGTGTGCAGGGCAAGCTCGTCAATATCGTGGCGGGGTAGGGGATGAAAGCTTCGTCATGGGTCAGGGTGCTGCTGCTTGCCCTGCTGCTGGCTACGGCAGCCGGATGCGGCTATCACCTGACAAACTCCCGATCGGGGCGTCTTGGCTCGGCCCGGACCGTCTGGGTACCGTTTTTCGTTAACGAGAGCATCAGCCCGACCGCTCAAACGGTCCTGCGCAGGGCGTTCTATGAAGAGCTTCACGCCCTGCGCGGACTGAACCCGGCAGTCGCGGCAGAGAGTGCGGATCTTGCCATGAAGGCCCGCCTCGTTTCCTATTCCAGCAAGGCGGTCTCGTACAACGCCCTCGATCAGGCACGTGAATACAGCCTGAATCTGAATGTCGAACTGGAAATTGCCAAAAAAGGGGAGACCCTGCCACTCTGGAAAGGGCAGATCCAGGGATCGAAACAATATCCCGCCAACACCGATCTTGCCCTGCAGCGTAACGCCGAAGAGCAGGCGCTTGACGCCGCCGCCCGTATCATTGCCCATAAATTTATTTCCGCCTTGGAAGAGTCCTACTAGTCATGACGCCTCAGGAGTTTGAAACATCCCTGAAAAAGGGAGTCATACCGACCGTCTGTTTTCTGTACGGCGAAGAGCAGTTTCTTGTCGAACGGGCGGTGCACATGCTGCTTGAAAAGGCCATCGACCCGGCTCTCAAGGACTTCAACCTCAATGTCTTCTTCGGCAATGAATCGAAGGGGGTGGATATCCTTGATGCAGCCCAGACCCTGCCGATGTTTGCTGTTCGGCGCGCGGTGCTGGTCAAGCGCGCCGAACAGCTTAAAGCGGAGGCCCTCGAGGTGCTGCTGCCATATATTCTGAAACCGGCGTCCGGCACCTGCCTGCTCCTGACCGGCACCAAGATAGACCAGCGCAAGAAATTCTTTCTGGAATTTAAAAAACATGGCGTTCTGGTCGAGTACAAGCGGTTCTACGACAACAAGCTCTCGGGGTTTATCCAGTCCGAAGCGGCCCAGCAGGGGAAGCCGGTGGAAACCGCCGCGGCCGAACTGTTGGCCGCGCTGATCGGCAACAACCTTCAGGAATTAAGCTCGCAGATTGAAAAACTGGTGATATACGCCGGGACAAAGCCCCGCATAACCGTCGACGATGTCCGTACCATGGCGAGCAGCAGCAAGGCATTCACCGCCTTCGAGCTGGCAAAATTTCTCGGGACCCGTGACCTGCCGAATTCGCTCAGAAGCCTGGATGCCCTGTTCCTTCACGGTGAGGATGCACCGATGATAATTGGTGCTCTGACCAGTCACTTTCGAAAATTATGGCGCGTCAGGGAACTGCTCGACCAGAAGATGCCTCCGGCCGACATTGGAAGAGAACTCAATATAAATGCGTTCTTTTTGGGTGACATTGTTGCGCAGGCGCGCAACTTTTCGAGAAGGGAATTGAAGCGGATTTTCGATGAGTTTTATCGCTGCGACGTCGCCTCAAAAACGGGAGGAGGCCAGTCATATACTCTTCTGCACGGAATGAGCATGGGAATCTGTACCGGCACCTGGTAATTCCGCTTCCACATCGCGGCGCTATCTGCGTTGCCTTCGTCTTCGACACCTCAGCGTACGGTCGTACGCTTTCGTCGTCTCAATCCTCGGCGCCTTGATATCATCCGCGATCTGGAACCGGAATTGCGATAAGTTTCAGTTTTTGTTTAGTTGTAATCCGTTACAACGCGAAAAAGGGGACATGCGCAAGCGCAGCCCCCTTTTTCATCATATGATTATGTTCTAGCCGAGCGTGTTGACCAGTTTTGTCAGGCGTGACACGTTACGGGAAGCGGTCGAGCTGTGAATGACGCCCTTGGAGGCGGTGGCGTCGATGACCGGAATCGCATTCTTCAGGGCGGCCACGGCGGCGTCCTTATCCTTGGCTTCCACCGCTTCACGAACACGCTTGATATATGTCTTCAGCGTCGATGATACATGACGATTACGGGCGGTTTTCTTTATTGTCTGCTTGATCCTCTTGATTGCCGACTTATGATGAGCCAAACTGCACCTCCAATATTTTCTTTTTGAGTAAGTAGCGAAATTGAAGCTAGTTGTTTAGCACCATCCGCCCCGCCGTGTCAAGAAAATTGTACTCCGCACCTGGTAGAATGACACGCCCGATTGCGTCTTAAATCAGTGAGCTTTCTGTGGGTGGAATCGCAAAAGTGTAAATTTAGTGTTGAAAGAGAAGATTGCATCTTGTATACGTTTAAATTTAATTTGATGAAGCGAAGTTATTGATAAGAAGGAACATGGAGTGACCAAACCGACCATTCAAAGAATAAAATCAAAACTCCGTCTTTTTGTCGGATTTACGATTGCGTCTGTAGTTGCCCTCTCTGTTTGGGAGACATACACCGGCCACAACGAGACGATAATTCTGGCAGAGCGACAATCTGCCGATTATGCCCGGGCTCTGGCGGAGCATACCGAGAGCGCCTTTGCTGAAGCCGACGGGGTTTTGCGCGAGGTAATTCATGACTTTACCCTTAAACAAAATATTGAGACGATTGACCCGCTCACCCTGTATCAGGATTTGCTCCGCCTGAGCGCAAATTCATCGCAAGTCGGGGCGCTTTTTCTTGTGAACAGGAACGGAGTGATGTTCACCAACACTCAGGAAGAGTTCCCTCCCCGTAAAATCTCGGTTGCCGACCGTGATTATTTCCGGAATTACCTGAATCACCCGGATAAAAATTTTACCATTGGAAAACCGGTAATGAGCCGTCTGGTGAATCGCTGGCGTTTCAATCTCATGCGACCGCTCAATCAACCGGGATTCCCTTTTAACGGCCTGATTGCCGCTGCTTTCGAGGTGGATTACTACAGACGCTTTTTAAGCCAGGCCAGCCTTGGGCCTCGCGGACGGATATTATTGGTGCGCAACGATGGCGTGCCGCTGGTTATCCAGCCGTACGCTGAAAATTCCTATCAGAGCGAAATAAACAAGTCCAGACTGTTTCGGGAACTGCTGCCTCGAAAACCGTATGGAACCTTTCATGATGCCAACAGTCCCGTGGACAAAACAAACCGGATCGTTTCCTATAATCAACTCACCCGTTATCCGGTAGTGGCAGTCGTATCACTCCATGAACAGGACGTTCTGGAGCCATGGGTTCGCAAATCGATCATCCACTCGACTCTCACGTTTGGCTTGTGCCTGCTTATCCTGATGCTGACCCGCGCGATGTTTCGCCATCTCGACAAGCTTCAGTCCATGCAGACAGAATTGGACGAACGCTCTAAACTCCTCGCTGTTTCCGTCAATGAACAGCGCATCATACTGAATAATGTTTCCGCGGGCATCGCTTTCATCAACAATCGTACCGTCCAGTGGTCCAATGCCGTTTATGACAGGATGTTCGGTTATGAGCCGGGGCAGACCCGAGGGATGGATACATGCAGCTTTTATGCTTTCGAAGAGGAATGCTGCCGCATTGGTGTCGACGGGTATAACGAGCTTGCCGGCGGTGGTGTGTATACAACTGAAGCAACAATGAAAAAACTTGATGGAACTATTTTTCCGTGCCTTCTTGCCGGACAGCTCATCGATCCTGAAAATCCGGATGAAGGTTCGATCTGGGTTCTTCAGGACATAAGCGATCTCAAGAGGGGTGAAGCCGAGCGGCTGGCACTTCTTGAACAGGTTCAGCATGCCGGCCATCTTGAAACTCTTGGCACATTGGCAGGCGGCATCGCTCACGATTTTAACAATCTGCTGATGGTCATTCAGGGAGCAGCGGATTTGTCTAAAATGAAGCTGGAGCCGAATTCTCCAGCACGGCCGTATCTTGCCAGAATTTTTCAGGCCACGCAGAGTGCGGCTGAATTGTGCCAGAAAATGCTGGCCTATTCCGGTAAAGGATTTTTCCAGCTTGAGAAGCTGCATCTGAAAACAGTGCTTGATCCGGTTCAAGCCCAGATCAGCGCGTCTCTTGGCGTTACAGGGGTTGTTCTGAACCTGAATATTCCCGACGATCTTCCGCTTATAAAAGCCGATCCGAACCAGTTGCAACAGGCCGTAATCAGTGTCATTAACAATGCTGTCGAAGCGATCGGCAATCAGCGGGGTTCAATAACCATATCCGGGAATTGTGAAGTAGCTGCAGATGGAAACAAAGTCATACTGGAAGTATCCGATACCGGTTGTGGCATGGACGAGGATACGCTGCGAAGGGTATTTGATCCTTTTTTCAGTACCAAATTCACCGGGCGCGGACTCGATATGTCGGCAGTATCAGGGGTCATAAAGGCCATGAAGGGCTCGATCGGTATCCAGAGCAATCCGGGAAAAGGGACGACAGTGAGAATGGTTTTTTCTGTTTGTGCTGAAGACATTATTTCGGCTGCAATTGATGACAGCCCCAAAAGGCATGAGTCTGATGGAAGTCCAACGGTTCTTTTTGTTGATGATGAATTTTTGCTGAGAGAAATGGCCGGCAGCCTTCTTGAAGCTCTCGGATATTCCGTTATTACCGCGGCCAGCGGTCGGGAAGGGTTGAAAATCTATGCCGAGCACGGACATTCGATTGATCTGCTGCTGCTGGATATGACCATGCCGGAAATGGATGGCGCGGAAGTCTTGCATGAGTTGCGGATGAGAGGATCGAAGGTGCCGGTGCTGCTGTCGAGCGGGTACAGCAGAGAGGGTGTCTTGTCAAAGATAGCAGATGATGAGCGGACAGTATTTATTCAGAAACCTTACACCGTTGAAAGTTTGAAAAACGCCCTGGAGAAGGTGCTCAGTCATCCTTCCTGATTCTCACCACCTGGCTGACCCCAGGCATCTTCTCGATTTCATGATCGTTCAGGGTATCGGTGTCGCCGATCACGCCGATAATGGTGCGGTTGGCGCCGGTAGACTGATGAATGTCGAAATCACGACTGATCAGGTATTCCTTGATTGAATCCAGTGCTGCTTCTTCGGCATGTTTCTTCATTATAATCAGCATGATATATAAACTCCCTTAAAGTTCTTCCTTATGTGATGTGATCCGCTCCAGGCGCCGCGACTCATCGACGACCCGCTCGAATATCCTGACGATCGCCTCGTCGTCCAGCGGCCCGGGGTTATCCTCTTTCATTCGGTTGAAGATCCGTTTTTCCCGTGCCGGATCGAATACCGGCAGATTCAGCTCCTTCTTGGCATGGCCGATTTCGAGGGCCAGCCGGGCGCGCTCGTTGAAGATACGCAGCAGCACATCATCCAGCAGATCGATCCGCTTGCGGGTTTCATTGATATCCACTGTCGCAACTCCTTTAAAACCGTTTCTTGACAAAACTGTCTTTTTTCCCGTTCAGATCATCAAGGAAGGGGTAATCGAGATTATAATGCAGGCCGCGGGACTCCTTGCGCTTCTGGGCGCAGGTTATGATCAGCTCGGCTACGGTGGCGATGTTGCGCAGTTCGATCAGGTCGGAGGTGACGTTGAAGTTCCAGTAATAATCATCAATTTCCCCCTGGATCAGCTTGATGCGGCTCATGGCACGGGCCAGCCGCTTGTCGGACCGGACGATGCCGACATAATTCCACATGGTGCGCCTGATCTCGTCCCAGTTCTGGGAGACGACCACCATCTCGTCGCTGTTGGTGGCGGTGCCGGAATCCCAGTGCGGTATTTCACGGCTGTCGCTCGCCAGCTTTGTGACGGCGGCCTTCGAATGGCGGAAGGCGCGCCCCGCATAGACCGCGGCTTCCAGCAGCGAGTTGCTGGCCAGGCGGTTGGCGCCGTGCAGGCCGGTAAAGGCGGTTTCACCGATGGCGTACAGGCCGGGGATGTCCGTTTCGGCATCGAAGTTGACCGCCACGCCACCGCATAGGTAGTGGGCCGCCGGCACGACCGGCAGCCACTCTTTGGTCATATCCAGGCCGAACTCCAGGCAGGTCTGGTAGATGTTGGGGAAGCGGTTGCGCACGACATCTGCCGGTTCATGGGTGATGTCGAGGAAGGCGCAATCGTCGCCGCTGGTCTTCATCTCGTTGTCGATGGCGCGGGCCACAATGTCGCGGGGGGCCAGGTCCTTCAGTTTGTGATATTTCTCCATGAACGCGGTGCCGTCGCGGCGGCGCAGGATGGCGCCCTCGCCGCGGACCGCCTCGGAGATGAGGAACGATTTGGCCTGAGGATGGAACAGCGTGGTCGGGTGGAACTGCATGAATTCCATGTTGGCGATCGTGGCGCCGGCGCGGTACGCCATCGCGACGCCGTCTCCGGAGGCCACATCCGGGTTGCAGGTATAGAGATACACCTTGCCGGCGCCGCCGCTGGCCAGCAGGGTGATCTTCGAGCTGAAGGTCACGACGGTATCGTTTTGAATGTTCAGGACATATGCCCCGAGGCAGCGGTTCTGCTCCAGCTTGCGGCGCTCTATCTTGGCGGAGGTGATGAGATCGATGGCGATATGGTTTTCATAGATCGTAATCGAGGGGTGCTGTCTGACCGCATAGACCAGCGCCCGTTCGATCTCGCGTCCGGTGATGTCCTCGGCGTGCAGGATCCGGCGGGCGCTGTGCCCCCCCTCGCGGGTCAGGTCGTACGATTCGCCGCTGGTGGTGAATTTGACCCCCCAGTCGATCAGGTTTCGGATGGTCTGGGGTCCTTCCTCCACCACCATCCTGACGACATCTTCATGGCAGATGCCGGCCCCGGCGACGAGTGTGTCCTCGACATGGGCATCGAACGAGTCGTCGTCGGAATAGACGGACGCGATGCCACCCTGGGCGTACTTGGTCGCCGATTCGGAAATATCGCGTTTGGTAACGATGGCGACGCTGCCATGGTCGGCTGCCTGGAGGGCATAGGAGAGACCGGCGATGCCGCTGCCGATGACGAGGAAATCACTTTCGATGCGCATGATAAACGTCCCTTCGAGGGTTGTGCATACAGTAAAGACGGATTATTGACCCGCGGGGCGGATTTGTCAAGAGTAGAGGGAGCGCGCCACGCTTCACCCCTTCAGTCTGGCGATGAACTTTCTGATCCTGCCGGCGTTGGTGCCGACGTCGCTCAGGCCGACCCGCGACACGGAGCGGATATCCAGCAGCGAGCCTTTACCTTCGGGGCGGACCCGTATCACTATATCATCAACGAAGCCGAACCAGAATGTTGTATCGCTCGCCTCGATCCTTCCCTCGGTCGGCACCGCCGCAAGGATGCGCCACCCCATGCGTTGCGCCGTCTCCAGCGCCAGGCCGAAGGCCTGCTCCGGAGGAAGAGAGAGCGGGAGGGGTTTCAGGTCCGGGTAGGCTAAAGCCTGTTTGGCCGCGATCTCGACGCCGCCATATTCGGCAGGATTGGGCGCGTCCTTGCGCAGCGGCAGAACGGCGACGAACAGGGGCGGATTGACGGTATCGGTGCTGATGTCGTGGATTTTAGGCACTCTGCCGGCGGTCTGTTTCCAGCAATAGGGTATGGCAAAAGATGTTACGCCGATTGCCACCGCGACACCGGATACGATGACCGCTTTCCACGCTCGCTGCCGGTAAGAGACCGCCAGCGCCGCTCCGCCGGTCAGGGCGGCGGCAAGGCCCAGCCAGGCCGAATATTTCAACAGCGTAAACCCGGCGCGGAAGTGCCACAACCCCAGGTGGCTCCCGATACCGGACGCGAGAAGCAGGATCAGTGCGGCGAATGCCGTGGTCAGCGCAATTACGTGCAGAATCGGTTTGGTTGCCATGTCGTCAACTCCTTTACAGTGAAGGAAAAAACAGGCTCATCCATACTTCATATTCTACGCCGAAGGGGAGGGGATTAGCAAGATTGCGGCGGGTGAAGGATAGATTATGATTTGCTAAATCCAATTCATATATTATCATGTTCAAACGGAGAACATATGAGCGGCAAGGCAACCTTCATAGCAAAAAAACTGAAAAAGTTTCGCGAGGGGTTCATACGTCAGCTTCCCGAGCAATTGGACGTTATCAGGGGGGCGTACGCGGCCCTTGGCCAGGAAACTCCGCGCAATGAGGCGCTGGATGAGCTGCACCGTTGCCTGCAAACATTGCGGGAATCGAGCGATAATTTCGGATTGAGCGGTCTGAGCGCCATTGCCGCGGAGGGTGAGCAGCACATAAGGAGTGTTGGAAGGGGAGAGGCCGATCCCGGAATTCCCTGGCGACCGCTGGTTGAGGAACTTATCGCCCGGATGGAGCGCGAGGTCCCCCGGATCGATGTGTCGCAGGAAATGGATCTGCAGGCCCTGGAGACCGTGGCAGCCGCCGAAACCTTTCAGGAAAAAGAGCGCAAGGTCGTCTTTCTCTTTGAGGAGAGTTCGTTCCAGCGGTTGAATCTTGCCACCCAGATCGGCTGTTTCGGTTTCGAAGTGGTTTCTTTCGGGGAGCTGGAACATTTCCGCAACGCGGTCCGAAGCGGGCCCCCGGACATCATAGTCATGGACCTGGTCCATCCCGGCCGGCCGACGGGAGGGGCGGACGTCATACGGGAGATCCGGGCCGAACTGGGGCGGGAAATCCCGACGGTCTTCATCTCCTCGCTGAGTGACCTTCCTTCCCGCCTCGCCGCCTTGCGGGCCGGCTCCAGCGCCTATTTCATCAAGCCGGTAAACATCACCGACCTCTGCACGACCTTGAATGCCCTTACCACGAAGGAAGCTCCCGAGCCGTACCGGATCATGATCGTGGATGACGATCCGTTATTGACGGAGATGGCCGTCATGACCCTCCAGGGGGCGGGAATGGAGACCCGCAGTCTGAACGATCCCCTGAAGGCGCTGCCGCTCCTCTTCGAGTTCAAGCCGGACCTGATCCTCACGGACATGCATATGCCCGGATGCAGCGGCATGGAGCTGGCCAAAGCGATCCGGCAGATCGATGCCTATTTCAGCATCCCGATCATCTTTCTCTCCAGCGAGACCGACCCGGAAGTGCAGTTCGACGTGAGACGGTTGGGAGGGGACGAGTTCCTGATCAAGCCGATCAGGCCTGATCATCTGATCTCCACCGTGACTGTTCGAGCCGAACGGATGAAGATCATACGCTCCTTCGTGGCCAGGGACTGCATGACCGGGCTCTTCAATCACACCGCTACCAAGGAACAACTTGATTTCGCCATTGAACGGGCAAGGCTTCGGGAAGAAACGCTCTGCTTCGCCTTGATCGATCTGGACCACTTCAAGGATGTGAACGACAATTATGGTCATCAGGCGGGCGACCGGGTTTTGATGGCCCTGGCCCGGCTTCTCAGGCAGCGGCTGCGCAAATCGGATGTGGTCGGCCGCTTCGGCGGCGAAGAGTTTGCCGTCATACTCCCGGTATGCAGCATCGAGGAGGCAGGCTTCATGCTGGAGCAGATAGTGGAAAGTTTTGCCGCCATCAGCTTTCCGGCCGGGGAGGGGACCTTCAATTCAACCTTCAGCTGCGGCGTCGCCTCCCTTGAAAACCACGGCACCGCGGAAAAGCTCTACAAGGCTGCGGATGAAGCGCTCTTCCTGGCCAAGAGGGAAGGGCGCAACCGCGTTGTGGCCATCGGTTGCTGAAAGGCGGGACAGCTGTTGAAATTGCTCAGCTGACCGTCTCGATTACCGGACACGGTTCCCGGTCGTCGAAATCGAAGCCGCCGTCGGTGTCGGGATGGGCATGGAACAGCTCCTTGAGCGTGTCCAACAGCGCATCCCCCGCGAAGTAGCGCACCTCGTTCAGCAGGTTTGTCAGCCCTACCGCCGGGACCAGTCGGCAGAGTTCGTCCATGCTGAACTCCTTCAGCGCCGCTTTCACCATCTCCAGCAGTTCCTCCTGGCCGATCTTGAGGGTGAAGATCTTTTCGCACAGGATCGGATCGAGATCGTTCATGAACAGCCTGATGAAGCGGTCCAGCTCCGGGGTGGAGGCGTTGGCGAGGAAGTGGGTCGCGATCACGTTGGTGGTGATCTCGTACTTGTCGTTCAGCCGGAAGTTGGAGGCGCCGAGCAGGCTCTCCCGGTCAAGGGTATTGCCCGCCAGGCAGTCGGCGATCTTTGAAGAGAAGAAGCGGTAGTTGTCGAGGATGAAGGTCATCCCCCAGCCGCACGGGGTGGTCCAGCAGGCGGCGTCGCCGGCGAAGGCCACCCGCTCCGCGGCGATCTGCTGCGACACTCCTCCCGAGGGGTACCACCCCCAGCGTTCGCTGGTAACCTGCAGGTCATGGAAATCACGCGTCGAATCTTCATCCCGGAGGATGCGGTAGTACTCGGCCTTCATTGCCTCCCTGTCCATGCGCACCTTGCGCAGGTAGAGGATCAGCGAGAAGGAACTCTTCCCGTCAAGGATCTCGTATTCGAAGACCGGCTTGCCGTCGGCGAGCGAGCCGGGATCGGCGTCGGCGAAGGTCTGCCACATCATGTAATCCCCAACCTGCAACTCCCCCAGGCCGTCCGGATGTGTCCCGATGGCTCCGTAGACCGACCACCAGTAGAAGTCGCTCCGGTCGATGCCGTATTTTTCCACGATGGAAGAGTCATACCCCGAGCAGTCGATCAGCAGCCGCCCCCGGAACGGACCGCGATCGGTGCCGACACTGACCCCTCCGGCGTCGGTATCGTGCTCCAGGTAGCTGCAGTTACCGAGAACAACCGAACCGTTGCCGCGGATCACTTCAAGCCAGTGGGCCAGGATCTCGTGGTCCCTGATGTAGGGATAGCTGGCGAACAGCCTGGCACGCCAGGCCAGGTCGTCGCCGTGCATGCTGTAGGTTTTGGTCAGGAAGCGGGTCACCCCGCCATAGGAGAAGGGGCGGGTCTTGTCGTCCAGCACATCGGGTGGGACGAACCAGAATCGGTCGGTACTCCCGGCCGTTCCTTTTTCCAGCACCAGTACCCGGAAGCGGGAGGATAGTTCCGAGGCGATGGCCAGCCCGGCCGGGCCGCCGCCGACGATGATGGCGTCGAATTGTTCCGTTGTATCCATGGGCAGGTACCTCCTAATTTGATTCTCGCCTGTCCTCGCTTATTTCCACATGTCCTCGTCAACCTTTTCGAATACAGCCGTGGCGCGAAGAAAATTGTCGCTCTCCTCTGCGCTCCAGGTGCCGGCCAGATGATCCAGATCGCTGTAGACGGCGGATCTCTTCTTTTTTTCGATTCCGAGCGATTCCTTGAGGATCCTGAGCATCACGGCATTGACGCTGGTCTCCTCCTGTCGGGCCTTCTCTTTTAATACGGCGGCAATGGTATCGTCTATACCGCGCAAAGTCATGGTGGTCATGGGATTATCTCCTCGCTTACCTCAGCGCCAATAAAACGCTGCTGATATATTTGAAATGATCGTCATAGGTAGCAAGTGCCAGACCATGCTGCAATGCCGAAGCCGCCAACCACAGGTCATTGGAGGGTATTGGGCGGCCTTTCAGGCGCAGCTCAGAAAACACTTGAGCATAAAATTCCGAGGTTTGATCATCAACCACGACAATATATACCCGTGCCGAATCAAGAAACTGGTCGAGCTCCAGCCTGTTTTCACGTTCCCTGTTTCCACAGCGAAAACCGGCAAGCAGTTCGCCGAGAATGACCGTATTGACGCCGATATAATCAGCTCGCTTAAGAAGGTCAACGGCTTCGGTTTCGTTTCTTTTAAAAGCCGCGTAAAAGTTTGTATCTATGATGATCCGTTTCATATTTGTGTCCGCATGTGTGATGTCATATTATGATGACATTATGATGTCAGATAACGATTCTGTCAAACGGAAAACTGGTTACCAGTATAGCCAAGCCACCACATGAAAGGAATGTGCACATTGCAGCTCGCCCACAAAAACCAATAAAGAACCCCACAATATGTTGAAGTTCCGCCAAATCTTACGGCTAAACGAATCGTGTCATGATTCGCTGCAGGTCTCATCTTTCAACCTAATTCCCTGTTATTGAATGACAATCCGGTCTTCTGACTTAAATTTGGTTTGTTGGCAGACTGTTTGCCTTACTAAGGTCATGTAATCTTTACATACTCGATAGCATGCTAACAACGGAGAAGCAAATGGAAGACATACTGGTCGTGGACGATAACAGTGTCATGCTGGATCTGGTCAAGCGCATTCTGGAACGCGAAGGGATTGATGCAATCTGTGTAGAGAGCGGAAAAGAAGCACTTGTGAAGTTAAATGAAAGAACATTTTCCATGATGATTACCGATTACAACATGCCGGGATTGGACGGTCTCGAACTGGCCAGAAAAGGTCTGGAGATAGCACCTCATATGCCAATCATCATGGACACCGGGGGGATTTCATCGAAAATCATCCGTCTGGCGAAGGAAATTGGAATATCAAAGGTTTTGGCCAAACCTTTTCTCCCGAAAGAATTGCTGGAGACAATAAGGGAAGTGATGG
>DATNCC010000317.1:0-10879 GCA_035571735.1 Dongiaceae bacterium
CTTCTTCGATGTGGTCAAATACCCGGCAATGACCTTCGTATCGAAGAAAGTTGCCAAGGCCGGTAAGGACAAGCTGAAAGTCACTGGTGACTTGACATTGCACGGCATAACCAAACAAGTTGTTCTCGATGTTGAAGGTCCTACAAAAGAAAGCAAAGACCCGTGGGGCAATATCCGGAAAGGTGCAACTGCCACCACTAAGATAAATCGCAAGGATTTCGGTCTGGTTTGGAATGCTGCGCTCGAAACGGGCGGCGTTGCTGTCGGCGAAGAGATAACAATCACCATGGAAATCGAGATGATCAAGAAGTAACGATACCGAAATTTCGTCAAACAAAAAGAGACTAATCACTTACATCAAAAGGAGAAATACAATGAATCAAGCAGAAACCAAGCCAAGCGGACCGATTGTTCTCGAACTGGAACCAGGCAGCTACTATCGATGCACTTGCGGAAAATCCGCAACGATGCCTTTCTGTGATGGCGCCCATGTTGACAGCGGAAAGAGCCCGATTGCCTTCGAGGTCAAGGAGAAGCAGACAGTGTACCTATGTAACTGCGGCAAGACAGGCAACGCCCCATTCTGTGATGGAAGCTGCGCAAAATAGTGATGGAAACAGCCCGAGCCTGCCCTGGATTATAGAAAATCTTGTGTAGCGAATGAATCGCACAAACTAAGGATAATCAGGCATGGAACGCATTAAACACATAAGAAATGTTCTCAACAACCACCCGGTTCGAATAATTGAACCGGGTGGCCGGGCACACGCTTCTGTAGCGTTGATTCTGGAAGAGCAGCCGTCCGGGCTGAGTATTTTGCTGATAGAACGATCGACCAACACAAACGATTACTGGTCTGGTCAGATCGGATTGCCGGGAGGAAGATCTGAAACGATTGACAAGAGCCCGCGACATACTGCCGAGCGAGAGACAAGCGAAGAGATTGGACTGGATCTGTCTACAACGCAATTCTTAGGGAGGCTCGATGACATCGCTCCCGGAGGATTGAAGATAGTAATTTCCTGCTTTGTCTATGCTGTTAACGATCACCCGGTCCTGCGTCCAGATAAGAGCGAAATTGCGGATGCCTTCTGGGTTCCCGCTCGTGAGCTCAAAAATCCGGCTAGAATTTCGAGTGTGGAGTTCATATTCCGGAACCGACTAAGAAGATTTCCCGCATTGAGGGTTGTTGACGACAAAGAACAGCCACTTTGGGGGATAACATATAATCTGCTTCGCAATTTTAACAAAGTCGTAGTTAACGCAACCAAACAGAATCAGAGAACCAACATGTAATTTCAGCATATTACTAAACTTGACAGTTGCTTCAAATTACTCTCCTCGGCTTTAAATCCCCTTACAGTACTAAAAATATATCTTGACGAATGATTCGATAAAAGGTATCGTTTCGATAGTTGTCAAAATGTGTGGAGCAAATATGGACATCAAACAAGCTTCAAAAGTCATGAAAGCACTTTCTCACCCCAATCGACTGGAGATATATCTCAGTATCGTAAAGGGTGACCAGGAAGGATTTAAGGCAGACGCATGTGAATGCAGCGTCTCTGAAATTATTTCTTCTCTAAAAATCGGCGCTCCTACAGTATCCCATCACCTCAAAGAGCTTGCCAATGCCGGTCTGATTACAACAGAACGTCAGGGGAAGTTTCTGATAGCTAAACCTAATCTGACAACATGGGATGAAGTAAAACGGCTCTTGCCCGGCTAATTGAAGAACTCGATTTAGAATTTAAAGCCTGGACGCAGGCTTTTTATTTGATCAATCAATTCGATTGATGTCAAAGTGTATAATTATCAAACTGTCAAAGGAGATACATCCATGTACAAAGCAAAAGCCTATTCAGCTGCCAGTGCAACATCGCCACTGGCTTCCACCCAAATCCCGCGCCGTGATGCCACTGAACGCGACGTGCAGATCGAAATCCTTTTCTGCGGCATCTGCCATACTGACCTCCACACGGTTCGCGACGAGTTTCACAGCATCATGCCCACGGTCTATCCGTGCGTACCTGGTCACGAGATCGTCGGCAGGGTCACCCAGGTCGGCTCCGCCGTCACAAGGTTCAAAACGGGTGACCTTGTAGGCGTCGGCTGCCTGGTCGATTCAGACCACACCTGCCCCAATTGCCAGGATGACCTGGAACAATTCTGCCCAAACCAGACCCTTACCTTCAACTCCCCGGACAAGCATCTGGGTGGCGTCACTTACGGCGGATACTCGGAAAGTATCATCGTCGATGAACACTTTGTTCTGCGTGTTCCAGCCAATCTCAACCTTGCCGGGGTAGCACCACTGCTATGCGCCGGAATCACAACCTACTCGCCCATACGCCGCTGGGGCGACCTCAAGGGCAAGAAAGTCGGTGTGGCCGGACTAGGCGGTCTGGGGCACA
Organism: Dongiaceae bacterium; assembly: GCA_035571735.1. GTDB lineage: Bacteria > Desulfobacterota > Desulfuromonadia > Geobacterales > Pseudopelobacteraceae > JACRCG01. The sequence goes on from DATNCC010000317.1 coordinate 2,415, forward strand.
TGGGGGTCAAATTTGCCCGTGCCTTCGGAGCCCGCGTTGTTGTCTTTACCACCTCACCCGGCAAGAAGGAGGATGCCCTCCGTCTGGGCGCCGACGAGGCCATCATTTCCACCAACGCTGAAGAGATGCAGCAGCACGCCGGCAGCTTCGATTTCATCCTCGACACCATCGCTGCCGATCACGACATCAACGCCTACATCAACATGCTTGGCCGTGACGGCAACATCACCCTGGTCGGCGCCCCGGAGAAACCCCTTGAAGTCTCCGCCTTCGCCCTGCTGTTAGGCCGCCGCAGCCTCTCCGGCTCAATCATCGGCGGGCTCAAAGAGACCCAGGAGATGCTCGACTTCTGCGGCGACCACAACATCACCGCCGATGTGGAGGTCATCCCCATCCAGAAGATTAACGAAGCCTACAAGCGACTGGTAACGTCGGATGTGAAGTACAGATTCTCCATCGACATGGCGTCACTCAAAGCAGAGTAAATGAAAGAACGAGGAAGGAAACGCAGCATGCAACTCGCCTTGATCCTTATTTTTGCAGTGATTGCAGCCGTGATCTTTGCCCTGATCGATGGGTGGACCGCGATGGGCAGCCGTCCGTCGGGGGAACGACTGGCGCGAATCCAGCGCTCTCCTCAATATCAGGATGGCCGCTTCCGAAATCCCCAGCCACTTTACAACGACTACTGGGGAATGCTCACCAACATGTTTTCAAGCAGTGCGTACGCAACGCCCAAAGAGGCGCTGCCGGTCGTCAGACCCGAGCACGCCAGGCATTCAGTTGAAGATAGCAACGGCCTTCGTGTGACGTGGCTTGGCCATTCAACTCAGTTGATAGAGATAGATGGGCATCGCGTATTGACTGACCCGGTCTGGAGCCAACGATCATCTCCCTTGACCTGGCTCGGTCCGCGTCGCTGGTATGCTCCTGCTATCGCCATTGACGAGCTGCCGAAACTTGATGCAGTGGTCATCTCGCACGACCACTATGACCATCTGGACGAAGCTACCATCAAGGCGCTTGCACAGCGTGTTAGCACGTTCGTGGTGCCGCTCGGGGTCGGTTCCCATCTGACGTATTGGGGAGTTCCGGAATCGTACATAATCGAGCTGGACTGGTGGGACGAAGTCACAATTCGCGGTCTTAAAATTGTTGCCACACCGGCGCGCCATGCGTCAGGACGCTTACCGATATTTGGCATGGATCGGACACTTTGGGCGGGGTTTGCCTTGATAGGAAAGCAACACCGCGCCTATTATTCCGGCGATACCGGTCTGTTTCCCGGACTTGCGGAAATCGGTGAACGGCTCGGGCCGTTTGATGTGACTATGATTGAAGCTGGAGCCTACGGCCGATGGTGGCCAGACTGGCACCTTGGACCTGAACAGGCCGTAAGGGCACACCGGATGGTACGCGGGAAGGAACTTATTCCTGTGCACTGGGGGCTTTTTAAACTCGCTTATCACGGCTGGACAGAGCCGGTTGAGCGCCTCATCGCCGCAGCTGAGAAAGAGCGGGTATCCATCGCAGTGCCGAAGCCTGGCGAGGTGGTCATTCCCTCGTCATCTCCAGCGCTTGATCGCTGGTGGCCAAGTATTCCCTGGAACAATGCGGCCCAGGATCCCATCACGGCAACAAAGATGAACCAGGCTGAGGGTGAACAGTATCAAACCAAAAGGTTGCAGCAGATAAAGTGAAATTTGCTGCGCTGATTCAGGAACCGAACCGGCTCCCTAATTCACACCCATGCCAATTTTTTCCTGTACTTAAATGGGGGCACCCACTTAAAAAACAAAGCACTTACGAGAAATCGTAAGTGCTTTGTTTTTACCTCGTTGACGCAGGTAGAAAATAACCCATGCTATGGCAAGTTCCTGGCTGTTTGCACCCTCTGTTTTTTCTGAGCACGATAACCGTCCATCCTGTTTCTTGCCTGCATGAATCTTAACTCTTCATCGGTCATGCCTACAGCAGATGTAATGCCCTCTCTGTCAGCAATACTCAGCTTCTTCGATTTACCCATTTTGGTTGATATCCTGGCACCCTTCTTCATTGGTGGAGCTGCAGGATTATAGCCTGAACACACCACCTCGAATTTTTCCGAGTAATCTGTGATGATGCAATCAGCAAATACCGTACATGGCATGGCTATCAATAAAAACATTAAGATGATTTTCATAATTTGACGAACTCTACTCATTCATGATGCCGACTGTTCATTTGATATTCTAAAAAGGCTGACACATTGTCTGTAGCCGTGACAGTGATGCTCTTATTTTAACTTCCATTCGAGGGCACTCAGTACCATGATCCAGACATTCAATATCTCCCTTGGATATCAAGGCTCCTACAGTTTTACCTTTAGAGGTCATATCAATCAGGCAGGAATCAAGACAGCCCAACGTCTGGCCGTCAATCACTGAAACCTTGGACAGCTTTATACTCATTTGGCTGGCAATATCATTTACGAAATCATTAATCATAGTTACAACTCCTCTAAATTATAATGTTTCCATAATTAAGCCCCGCACCCGATGGCAGTCAGGATACGGGGCTATAATAGGAGCAACTCGGGAATAGTACAGGTAAGTTTTCTAATGAACAATAGAAATTATTAGAATCCATCGCATGTCTTATCCTCAAGTTTCCATCAACTACTGATCTTACCCCTTCAGTAGAAGAGCCAAGTTCTTGCTTGGGTTTTTTCTCTATCCTCCTGCACGGCTCCTCCGAGTGTTTCAATCGACACCTTGCCCGACGGCATTAACCTGCTATCCTTTGAAAATAATGGCATGGTGAGGTAAACCAATAAACAGGCCGCCAGAGATAATTCTGAGCAAAGGAGCATTTATGCAACTTGAGATACATGACGTCAGGATCGAGTATCCTGAAGGGTGCAACATCATCCTCGGTCAGACCCACTTTATCAAGACAGCCGAGGATTTGTACGAGATCATCGCTACCACGGTGCCCCAGGCTCGTTTCGGAGTCGCCTTTACCGAGGCGTCCGGGCCATGCCTGATCCGGACGGAGGGGAACGACGATGAGTTGGTAAAAGGATGCGTAACCGCCCTGAAGGCGATCGGTGCAGGCCATGTCTTCTGTATCCTGCTGCGCGATGCCTATCCCATAAATGTTCTCAACCAGATCAAGAACTGCCCGGAGGTTTGCCACATTTACTGCGCTACGGCCAACCCGCTTCAGGTAATTGTTGCTTCCACCCTCCAGGGGTGGGGAGTCCTCGGCGTGATCGACGGCAGTCCGCCACAAGGGGTGGAAACTGACGGGGACCGGCGGGAGCGCCATGAACTGTTACGCAGGATCGGCTATAAGCGCTGAAGAAGAAATTGTACGGAGTTACGGCATTAACGTCAGCAAGATTGAGTACAAATATTCGGCAACCTTGCCGGGTGCAACGGTGGTATTATATATGGAGAGGGTGCGAACTATATGAAGTAATTCAGATTCTCATTTCAGGAGGGGACTGGAAATGAGATTTTATGTGCGAAAAAAGAGTAAGGTTCATAAGTCTGGTGCTGATTGGCATGCTTCTGCTGGTGTTGCCGTCAATGGGTGCAGCTCAGGCGGGATATGCAAATAGCGGCCAGCCGCCGATAGGGCAGCCGCTGATAAGGGAAGGTGATTTCGCGGTCCAGCTGGCGCCGGCTTTGTCTCTCGGTACGCCCCGGGATGAAGTCGAGGCTGAAAACCTGCTCTCGGGGGCAGGCATCTCACCAATGAACGGCTGGATTTCCGATTACCCCGTCACCCCTGATATTGTCGGTGAATTATACAAAGGTGTACGAGATGCGGCATCTTCCGGGAAGATCCGGCTGAGTGTGGATGTGGCGCTGCAGAAGTTGAAAGATGTGATGTCGCAGGGAGGCCTGACGGTTGATACGCAGGCTGGAGCAAAAACGGAGAGTGCGGAACCGCCGGGGCCTCAGAGCTACCCCGGTTCTGCGGTCATCAACAACTACTATCAAATCGAAGGCCCGCCGGCAGTCACCTACTATGCTCCGCCACCCGATTACTCCTATCTGTACGGCTGGGTTCCTTTTCCTTTCTGGTGCGCCAATGTCTGGTTTCCCGGTTTCTTTATCCTGCATGATTTCCATCGTACGGTGTTCATCGATAACAGGGTGGTCTTCGTCTCGAATCATTTCAATGATATCAGGCGTCAAAGGATCATCCGCCTTGATCCGATCGCAAGAATCAGGGGAATCAACATTGCGGGCACGCGTGTGATTCATACCAGGGGAGACATTGCCGCCGGGACTCTGCCAAGAAATCTGGCGATCACTCGCGAACTTCGGATGCATCCGGTTAGCGGAAACAATGTCAGCAGAGGTGCCGGCAGCAGTGCGAGGTTCTTCAGCGAGCCGCGGAGCGAGAGAACCGTCACTCCGCCTGAGAACAGAAGCAGAATTTCCAACATGCCCAGCAGGGGCGGCAGAATGATCAGCCTGACACCCCTGGATGACAGATCAGAGAGAATGCCCCTCCGCGGCAACAGCACCAGGGGAGCCAGGTGGCGCAGGTAAAGCGAGGCGGGTGCCATGCTTGAAATTGACGGCAGCTACGGCGAAGGGGGCGGGCAGATTCTGCGCACGTCCCTTTCGCTTGCCTGCCTGACCGGAACGCCGTTCCGCATCGCAAACATCCGCAGGGAGCGGCGCAAGCCGGGTCTCATGTCCCAACATCTGGCCGCCGTCCGGGCGGCCCAATCCATCGCGCAGGCAACAGTGCTCGGAGCTGAAATGGGATCCACCAGTCTGGAATTTACCCCCCATGCTCTGAGGGGCGGAGCATTTTCCTTCGACATCGGCACATCGGGTTCCGTCACTCTTGTGCTGCAGACCCTGATCCCTCCATTGCTCCACGCCGACCGCCCCAGCCGGGTAACGCTCAGCGGCGGTACCCATGTTCCTTTATGCCCTTCGGTCCATTACCTGGTGGAGGTCTTCGCTCCGCTGCTGCGCCGTATCGGCGCTGAACTGCGTTTATCCATCGATGTGTACGGTTTCTATCCCCGCGGCGGCGGAAGGATTTGCGCCGAGATCCTGCCGGCTCGTGAGTTTCAGCCGCTCATTCTCGATACGCCGGGCGAGTTACGCCGTATCTCGGGCTGTTCGGGAGTCGGCAACCTTCCCCTGAGCATTGCAGAGCGTCAGCGGACGTCCGCCCGGACTGCGCTTGCCGATGTTCTCGGCGATTCATGCCGCACGGCGGAGATTGCTCTTCTCAATGCGCCAGGTCCGGGACAGGGGACTTTCCTGTTCCTGAGGGGGGATACGGGGACTGTCAGCGCCGGATTTACCGCCCTCGGTGCCCGCGGCAAGCGGGCAGAGACGGTCGGCACCGAGGCGGCGCAGGAGTTCTTGCAGCACTTCGCAAGCGGCGCGGCCCTCGATCCCCATCTGGCTGACCAGCTCGTTCCCTATCTGGCACTCTGCCACGGGGAATCCTCCTTTACCACCTCCCGCATCACCCGCCATCTCCTGACCAACCTGTGGGTGACCGCTCTCTTTCTGCCGCTCAGCTATCATGTGGAGGGAGAAGAGGGGCAAGCGGGCAGGGTGACCATGTCTCCGACCGAGAGAGCTGTTCTTTCCTGTGTGTGGCGCCGAACATAGTACATGCCTGGGGCGAGGTAATAATATCCCTTTAGTGATACAATAATATCACTGGAGGAACACGCCATGTCACTCCCACACCAATTACGCAAAATATCCGATAACATATGGGAACTTCCCGTCACCTACAAGGAAGGGATGCTGGTTCCGGCCCGCATCATCGCCTCTGAGGCGCTTCTCTCCGGCATGGAGGCCGGCGTGTTCGACCAGGCCGCCAATGTGGCCTGCCTTCCCGGCATCATTAACTATTCCTGGTGCATGCCGGATGGTCATTGGGGCTACGGCTTCCCGATCGGCGGCGTCGCTGCTTTTGACCCTGACATCGGCGTGATTTCGCCGGGGGGGATCGGTTTCGACATCAACTGCGGCATGCGCCTCTGTCTGACCAACCTGACCGAGGCGGAAGTGCGGCCGCGCATCCGTGAACTGGTGGACGAGCTGTTCTTCGCGATTCCGACCGGGGTCGGCTGTACCGGTTTCGTGCGCTGTTCGCGCAGCAAGTTCCGCCGCGTGATCGAGAATGGCTCCCGCTGGTGTCTGGAAAATGGCTACGCGTTGCCGGAAGACATCGACCTGACGGAGGAGGGGGGCTGCTTCGAGGGGGCCGATGCCGACGCCTGCAGCGAGAAGGCCATCGAGCGGGGGGTCGACCAGATCGGCACCCTCGGCTCCGGCAATCACTACTGCGAGATCCAGGTGGCGCGGCCGGAGAACATCTTCGACGCGGCGACCGCCCGGGCCTTCGGCATCACCATTCCCAACCAGGTGGTGATCATGTTTCACTGCGGCAGCCGCGGCTTCGGCCATCAGGTGGCCACCGACTATCTCCAGACCTTTCTGAAGGTCATGACCACCAAGTACGGAATCAAACTCTATGACCGGGAACTGGCCTGCGCCCCCTTCCATTCGCCGGAAGGGCAGGCCTACTTTGCCGCGATGAAATGCGCGGCCAACATGGGCTTCGCCAACCGCCAGGTGATCCTTCACCGCATCCGCGAGGTGTTCTCCCGCGTCTTCCGGCGCTCGCCCGAGGAGCTGGGGATGGGCATGGTCTACGATGTGGCCCACAACACCGCCAAGCTGGAGAAACATTTGATCGACGGAGCCGAGCGGATGGTGCTGGTGCACCGCAAGGGAGCGACCCGCTCCTTCGGGCCGGGCATGCCCGGACTCCCCGCCTGCTATCGGAAAACCGGCCAACCGGTCATCATCGGCGGCAGCATGGAGACCGGCTCCTACCTGCTGGCCGGGGAGACCAGCTCCGCCCCGACCTTCTGCACCACCGCCCACGGCAGCGGCCGGACCATGAGCCGCCACCAGGCCAAAAAGATGGTTCGTGGACGCCAGCTGCTGGACGACATGGAACAGCGCGGAATCCATGTCCGCACCGCCTCGTTCGGCGGTCTGGCCGAGGAGGCGGGGCTGGCCTACAAGGATATCGACGTCGTGGCCAAGGCAACGGAAGAGGCAGGGCTGAGCAGAAGAGTCGTGAAGCTGGTGCCGATCGGCAACATCAAGGGGTAGCCATGCCGTTCCGCTTTCCGGCGGAGATCGCCACTGCCGGCACCGCCGGGAAGAGAGCCGCGGAGAAAGGATCATGGAACCAAAGAACTCCATTAAAGAGGTCCGTACGATCATGCTGGATTTTGCGGCGCTTACCGGGCTTTCTCCCCCGGGAGAAAAGCCGCGGCGTTATCTCTGGACCGATGCCTTTGCGCTCTGCAACCTGCTGGAGCTGTTCCGGCAGACCAAGGACGAAGGGTGGCGGGATCTTGCCCTGCAACTCGTCGACCAGGTACATCACATCCTCGGCCGCCACCGGAGCGACGATCTCCGCAGCGGCTGGATCAGCGGACTGGACGAAGCCGGGGGAGAGTTGCATCCGACCCTGGGCGGCCTGCGGATCGGCAAGAGGCTGAACGAACGCAGGCCCGGCGACCCGCCCGACGAACGCCTGGAATGGGATCAGGACGGGCAGTATTTCCACTACCTGACCAAATGGATGCACGCCCTCAGCCGCGTCAGCCGGGCCACCGGGGATGCCGTCTATGCCGGGTGGGCCATGGAACTGGCGCAGTCGGCGCATGCCGCCTTCACCTGTCCCTCTTCGGGCGGTGCAAAGCGGATGTACTGGAAGATGAGCATCGACCTCTCCCGGCCGCTGGTCCCTTCCATGGGACAGCACGACCCGCTCGACGGCTTCGTCACCTACTGCGAACTGCAGGCCTCGGCCGGAGGGGTGGAGCTGCCTTCGGGTCCGGGCCTTGAGGCCGAGATCGCGGATATGGCCGCCATCTGCCGGGGGAGAGAATGGGTCACGGACGATCCGCTTGGTATCGGCGGCCTGCTGAGCGACGCCTGGAGGATCGCGCAGTTGACGGACAAGGGCGCTTTCCGGGACACGCGCCTGCTGGAAGCCGTTGTCGATGCGGCCCTGATGGGGCTTACGACCTTCGTTGGCGGCAATCAGCTTGACTATCCGGCCGCACACCGTCTGGCCTTCCGCGAGCTGGGGCTCTCGATCGGGCTGAAGGTGGTCGTGCCGCTACTGGGGTGGTCGAAGAAGAACCTGCCGGAAGGCCTTCTGCATCGGAAGATCGAAGCGCTCGCGGGGTATCTGTTGCTTGCAGGGGAGATCGAGGATTTCTGGCTGGAGGGGATCAATCGGGAGTCCGAAACCTGGCGCGAACACCGGGAGATCAACATGGTGATGCTCGCCACCAGCCTTGCTCCGAATGGATTTCTGTCGATTTGAGTATGCCCTCGGAATTATGAGGGGTTAGGGGGTGCAGGCACGTGCCTAAACAGGGACTCTTCAAGCCGCCG
>DATNCC010000318.1:0-7075 GCA_035571735.1 Dongiaceae bacterium
GAGCTGTCGGTGCTCAAACAGTACGCCGTGGCTATCTGCGACGAAACCATCGCCCGCTACGGCGTCAAGGTCGAATACCTGATCGGCACGATGATCGAGCTCCCCCGAGCCGCCCTGACCGCCGATGAAATTGCGGCAGAGGCCGAATTCTTCTCCTTCGGCACAAACGACCTGACCCAGACTACTTTCGGTCTGTCGCGCGACGATGCCGGCAAGTTCCTGCCGTTCTATGTCGACAACAATATCCTGCCCGAAGATCCCTTCGTTTCTCTTGATCAGAGCGGCGTCGGCAAGCTGGTCAGGATGGCCTGCGAACTGGGACGCGCTACCCGTCCGGACATCAAGCTCGGCATCTGCGGTGAGCATGGCGGCGATCCGTCATCGGTCATATTCTGCCACAATGTCGGGCTCGATTATGTCTCCTGCTCACCCTTCCGGGTACCGATCGCCCGGCTGGCAGCGGCTCACGCGGTATTGGATGGAAAGTAACGGTTCGTAACAGCAGTTTCCAGGAATCACAAAAAAAGTCCGTTCAGCCTCTGTTGTTACAGGGCTGAACGGACTTTTTTGTTCGTAGTCGCTTGCCTGCTGCGGTCTACTTGATGATCAGCAGCGACAGATATTCGGGGGAGTGTGCGGCAATTTCACTGAAATCGGTCAAGACCTTCTCGCGGGGGGTGCCGACCCGTTCGACAAAGACGGTGCGCTGCTCCCTCCCGGTCGAGCGGAGAAGCTCCACAATCTCCGCAAACAGCGGCTTGACCTTCAGGAGTACGACAGTTTCGCAGCTTTTCAGTGCTGCCTCGATCTGTCCTATCCCGGCGGTGGCGGGTATAACCACCATCTTCTCATCCCCCTCAACCAGCGGGAGAGCCGCCGCCGCCGCGGCGGCATTGATGCTCGAGATGCCTGGAACTATCTCGATCTGGATCTGCGGCCACTGTTCGCGCAACAGGCGCAGCAGGTAGATGAAGGTCGAATAGAACAGCGGGTCACCGATCGTGATGAAAGCCACCGAACGCCCCGCTTCCGCATGGCTAGCCATCATTGCAGCCGCCTCCTGCCAGGCCGGAACCAGGCGGGCTCGGTCGGAGGTCATCGGAAACTGGTGGACAATAATCTTCTGGCGACTCTCGTCGATAAATTCGCGGATCGTTTCCAACGCCACGCTGGCCTCGGCCGGATTGGAAACCGGCGCCAGGATAACATCGGCACTCTTCAATATCCGTTCAGCCTTGCGGGTCAACAGTTCCGGATCGCCCGGGCCGACCCCGACAGCATAGACTATTGCCACTATTCGCCGCCCTTGTGTGCTGAAATCACATAAACCGGGTTCTGTGCCTCGAACATCTTGTATTCAGTCAGATTTTTGGTCTTGGCGACGTTGATGCAGGTTGCTTCGACAGTAAAACCATGGTCTTCAAGAAATTCAACCGCCCTGGTAAGGGTATCCAAAGTCACCGCGTTGATAACGACAACTCCGTCCGGTCGCAGACGTTGGGAAAGGATGTCGATGATCTCATCCAGTTTGCCGCCGGCTCCGCCGATGAAGACCCGATCGGGATCAGGCAGGTCATCCAGACCGTCCGGGGCGAAGGCTTCGATCAATTTGATGTTGCGTGCGCAGAATTTTTTCAGGTTTTCAGTAATAAATCCGATGCACTGCTGGTTCTTTTCCACGGCATAAATCCTGCCGTCCGGCATCAGGTTGGAGGCTTCGATTGAAACGGAACAGCTTCCGGCACCGATGTCCCAGAGCACCAGATCATCCTGCAGCTGAAGCTTGGCCAGGGTGACGGCCCGCACTTCCTGCTTGGTGATCAGTTTCTTTGAGGTGTGGAACTCGTCGTCATCGATGCCTATCAGCGGATAATGAACGAGGTTCGGCTCATAGGTACGGATCAGGATCAGGATATTAAGCTCGGAGGCAGAAATATCGAGCAGTCCGCGCACATTTGTCTTGGTGAATTTTTCGGTCGGCATCCCCAGATCTTCGCAGAGCCAGGCTTCATATCCTTCGGCGCCCCGCGCGATCAGTTCCGTGGCGATGGCGGCCGGTGTGTTGACCTTGTCGGTCAGCACGCAGGCCTTCTCGGCGGCAATGATCTTGTCTACCGCCTGACGCATGCCGCGGCCGTGCACCGAAACGAAAATACCGTCATCCCACGGCTCCTTGATCCGGGCAAAGGCGTACTGCATGCTGGTTACATTGGGGAATATCTCGATCCTTTCCTTGGGAAGGTTACGGAGCAGGAAGCGGGATATGCCGAAAAAGGTCGGGTCGCCCGAGGCGAGCAGAACCACTCGCTGATCGGTCTTTTTCAGAAATTCGATCAGCTCGGGAAGATCACCCAGATCTCTTTTCTCGCCTGAAAAATCGGGAAAAATATCCAGGTGCCGCTGGTGCCCGATCATTACGTCGGCCGTGCCGATAGCTTCCAGCGCCTTGGCCGGGAAGCCCTCCCAGCCGGTAAAACCTGCCCCTATCAGATAGATCGTCTGTTGTGCCATAGGATTGTGCCCCGTATCGGAATTCTGAACATTTCGCAGCGGACTATAGCATCCACACCGGCAAAAATCATCAGATTACTTGCAAAAGTGCAGCGGTTTTTACATCACCTGACTGATCCGTTCCGGCAACGCATGCGCCGGGCAAAAAAAAACCCCGGAGAGTATCCGGGGTTTTTGGGTTTTAAGCGAAGCAGACTTTAAATTCTTGTTACGTTCGCGGCCTGAAGCCCTTTCGGACCCTTTGTTACTTCAAAAGTTACTCTATCACCTTCTGCAAGGGATTTGAAACCTTCGCCTGCGATTGCGGAGAAGTGGCAAAATACGTCCTCGCCACCTTCCTGCTCAAGAAATCCAAAACCCTTGCTGTCGTTAAACCATTTCACTGTTCCGTTTACCATGTGCTTACTTCTCCTGATTCTTCTTAAAATGTTCCGGATATATCCGAACTGTTGCTAACGTAGCAGTATCGCGCAAACCATGTCAAGTAAATTAATTCATATTCAAATATTTATACTTAATATAGGTCCTCACCCGATTTATTCAATTACTTAAAGCAAAGGAATATCAACCGCCGTGAGGGGCGGTGCATAGGTCAAGGATGACTTTCCGGGCCTGCGCCAGCTGATCGCCGCCCCCTTCAATCCAGTTGATGGCTATACCATGGCGCTCCATGCGCCGGAACCAGTTCCCTTGCCGTTTGGCGAAATTGTGAATCGCACTGCTCAATCTCTGAAACAGATCATTCCTGTTCATCTCGCCCCGAAGAAAAGCCCCCACATAACGATACTCAAGTCCGTAATAATCAAGCCGTTCCCAAGCTATACCACCGGCATGCAGGCGCTGGACCTCTTCTATCATGCCGTTACCCAAGCGCTCCCGCAGCCGATCGGTTATTCGCCGGCGCAACGCTTCACGCTCCCAGCGGATACCGATAACTAAAGACCGGATCCGGGGGAATGGCTCATAATCAGAATCGCTCCCGGCCTCCCCGCGGGCAATTTCAATCGCCCGGACCGTACGTTCCCGATCGAGCAGATCGGTACTGTTATGCTGATCCGGCTTCAGTCGGCATAGCTCCTCTGCCAGTTCGTGATCGGTTTTCATCGCCAGTTCAGCCCGCAGAGCGTCGTCATGGGGAACCTCAACCATGCGATAGCCCCGCAGGGCGGCATCCAGATACATACCGCTCCCGCCGCACAGAATCGGAACAGCCCCGCGGGAGGCGATCTCCGCAAAAGCCTTCAGAAACCTGCGCTGGAACTCGAAGACGCTGAATTCCCCACCGGCATCAAGAATATTGATCAGGTGGTACGGCACCTGTCCATATTCATGAAGATCCTTGCCGCTGCCGATGTCCATGTCCCGGAAGACCTGGCGCGAATCGGCGGAAATGATCTCCCCGCCAAGCTCCTCCGCCAATGCCACGGCCAGGCGGGTCTTTCCGGACGCGGTCGGGCCGAGAATGACCAGCAAATCAAAAGACGTCACCGGCTCAGTCATCGTGCAGCCCCCTGTGCAGCGCATCTGCCACAGCCCGGCTCATCCCCTCCACCGCCAGAATTTCTTCCACCGACGCCTCCTTCAGGCGCTGCAGACTGCCGAAATGTGTCAACAGCGCAGTCCGGCGTTTGGGGCCGATCCCGGGGATGCTTTCGATACCCGAGGCGATCCCCTCCTTGCCACGCAATTTCCGGTGATACCCGATGGCAAAACGGTGCGCCTCATTCCGGATGGCCGCCAGCAGAAGCAGCGGCGCAGAGTTCTGCCGCAGCACCACCGGATTCTTCCTGCCGGGCAGAAATACCCGTTCATCACTTTTCCGGACATCCGGCGCCAAAGTATCGCGCAGCACCCGACTCTTGGCCAGAGACACCAGATCGAAGCTGCCTGTCAAACCAAGCTCGGCAAGTATCTCATTCACTGCATGCAGCTGCCCGATCCCCCCATCGACGACGACAAGATCTGGCAGACCATCTTTTTCCCTGTTATCGGCGCGGAAACGACGCAGAAAAACTTCCCGCAGCATGGCAAAATCATCCTGACCGGCAACGGTTCTGATGCGATAATGGCGGTAGTTTTGACGGTCCGACCTGCCGGACGTGAACACGACGCAGCTCCCCACCGAAAAACGCCCCTGGATGGTAGAGATATCATAACACTCTATCCGCCGGGGAATCCGGGACAACTGCAGACGTCTTGAGAGCTCGACCAGCACCGCTTCGGCTGCCGCCTCCCTGTCGTCACGCTCCCGGTGGGCAGACATGGCATTCTTGATGGCCAGGGCCACCAATTCCCGCTTCGTTCCACGTTGCGGTAGGCATAGCGTCACCCTGCTCCCTTTCAGTTCTCCGAGCAGCTCAGCCAACGCCTCCACATCCTCGATTTCCATCGGGAGCAGGATTTCTTCCGGTATATAAACCGCACCGGTGTAATACTGCTGCAGAAATGCCGAAACGGCTGCCGCATCATCCAGTTCCCACGAAACGCTGAACAGGCGGCTCCCGGTGAGGACACCGGCGCGAATGAACAGCAGGGCCAGCTCGATCCGGCTCCCGTCCCGATAGTAACCGACCACGTCACTGTCTCCGCCCCGCAGCACCACTTTCTGCTTTTCGACCGTCACTTCGATGGAGCGAAGCAGGTTCCTCCAGCGTGCTGCTTCTTCATAGAGCATGCGTTCCGAGGCATCTGCCATGCGGCGCTTGAACTCGGCGACAAGCTGCCGCCCCTTTCCCTCCAGAAAGAGCATCGCCCCGTTGACCAGGTCCGCGTAGGCTTCCCGTGTTATCAGGCCATGGCAAGGGGCGCTGCACTGACCGATTTGGTGGTACAGGCAGGGGCGCTTGCGGGATCTGCAGGCGGCAAGCGGATAGTGCCGTAGCGGAAATATCCTGATCATCTGCCGGAGCACGTCCCGGGCGGCGGAGCCCGAGGAATAGGGGCCAAAGTATCGGGCACCGTCATCGGGACGTTTGCGAACAACGGTAAAACGCGGGAACTCTTCAGTCGGGTCGATACGCAGCGAAAAATAGGTCTTGTCGTCCTTGAGAGACAGGTTGTAGCGGGGATGGTACTGCTTGATGAGGGTATTTTCAAGCAGTAGCGCTTCTTTCTCGGTATCGGTCAACACGACTTCAATATCGGCAACCTTTGCCATCAGAAATTTGATGTGATAGCGCGAATCGCCTGAGGCGTTGAAGTATGAACGCACTCGCTGCCGCAGATTGCGAGCCTTGCCGACATAAATTATTTCACCGGCGGTATCGCGCATCAGGTATACCCCCGGCGAGGTCGAAAACTGCTGTATCTTTTCCTCAAGTTTCATGCTCGCAATCCTACCCGTTTGCACGCAGAATGGGAAGAGCCTTCAGCAAACATGCCCAATTGTGCAGCATATGTTGATTATTTAGGCAGATTCAAAAAATGGATAGACACATACTGTGCAGTAAATTAGCACAGTTACCGGAATTAAGCGGTTGGCCACATTCTTGCTTCTACCCACGTCGCCCAACGACGGGCAGACAGACACCAATGGAGGTAATTCTGTATGGAAGCCATGTCAACGATGACGGGTCTCAAGAGTAGTGCGGATGTTCTTTTTCTTATGCTGGGCGCGGTAATGGTGTTCGCGATGCATGCCGGCTTTGCCTTCCTTGAAGTAGGCACGGTGCGCAAGAAAAACCAGGTGAATGCTCTCGTAAAAATACTCACCGACTGGTCAGTTTCAACAATCGTCTACTTTGTGATCGGCTTTCCGATCTCCTACGGCATCTCGTTTCTGAAACCGGCCGATGAAATTCTCGGCAAAACCCAGGGATACGACCTGGTCCATTACTTCTTCCTGCTCTGTTTCGCAGCCTGCGTTCCCGCCATTATTTCCGGCGGAATCGCCGAGCGCGCCAAGTTCTGGCCGCAGGTAACCGCCGGCGCCATCTTCGCGGGACTCTCCTACCCGTTATTTGAATCCCTGATCTGGGGGCAGAACGCCTCCCATTTACAATCGTTATTCAAATCGATCGGCGGTGCCGAATTCCACGACTATGCCGGCTCCGTGGTCGTTCACTCCATCGGCGGCTGGATCGCATTACCGGCGGTTCTAATCCTCGGTCCACGCATGGGTCGCTATGTGCGCGGCAAATCCCACCCTTTCCCGGCCAGCAACATCCCGTTCCTGGCGCTCGGATCATGGATCCTGGCGGTCGGCTGGTTCGGCTTCAATGTCATGAGCGCCGGGAATCTGGAAAAGATATCCGGCCTGGTGGCGGTCAACTCGCTGATGGCAATGGTTGGCGGGGTCATAGCCGCACTGGTCGTCGGCAAGAACGACCCCGGCTTCATTCATAACGGTGCACTGGCCGGGCTCATCGCGGTCTGTGCCGGCAGCGACATCATGCATCCGCTGGGAGCATTTCTGGTCGGCTGTATCGCCTCGGTAATTTTTGTCTACGGATTCCATTACGAACAGGAGAAGCTGAAAATCGACGATGTGCTGGGTGTATGGCCGTTGCACGGAGTAATCGGCACCTGGGGGGGGATTGCCGCCGGCATTTTCGGGCAAAAGTTT
>DATNCC010000319.1:0-10946 GCA_035571735.1 Dongiaceae bacterium
AGATTGCCGTCATGGGCGGGTTCATCATCGGCAGCCCCGACGACGGCCGCGACGAGGTCAGGGAGGTGTTTCGTGCCGCCAGAAGGCTTAAGGTAGACCTCCCCTACGTGCAGTGCGTCACCCCCTATCCCGGAACTCGCATTCGCTCGGAGTTGCTCGAGGCGGGGCTGGTGGTAAATTCCGACGACCTGAAAAGGTACACCGGGTTCATCTGCAACGTCAGAACCCGCCGCCTGACCGTCGGCCAGTTGAACCGGCTCATGAACTGGGAGAACATCAAGATCTTTTTCAGCCCCACGATGTTTATTGACAACTACTTCGTCAGAAAACGGGAAAGGGGTGCACTGAAGGTTTTGTTGAACAACTTCGAGTTGGTCAGGGGATGGTTTACCGGCGACCAGTTCCGGTCGCGGCACACCTTTTAGCTTTTTTCCTGAATCCGTGACGCCGAAACGCCGTAGCGCGCGGAATGCCGGAGTTGACCGCCGCCGCACCAGAACATGCCTGTTACGCCAAGTGTCCTCCGTCGAACAGCTCCATTAAACTGAAAGGCCCTATACTATAGGCGTTCCGGGCAAGTGAAGGCGTGAAGGCGTCACGGATTCAGGTTTTTCTCAGCAAAAAAGAGTGCGCCGAGAGTCCCGCCCCATAGGCGAGCATCAGGCACAAGTCGCCGGCGGCAATCCCCGATTCGAGAAGCTCGTCGAGTACAAACCAGACCGTGGGCGAGGACATGTTGCCGTACTCTTCCAGGACCCGGCGCGTCGCCCGGAGCTGTTCCTCCGGGATGCCGATCTCGTCCCGCACTGCGTTGACGATCTTCTCTCCCCCGGTATGCAGCGCCCAGTGTCCGATGTCGCGGGCCGAAAGGTTTCGCCCAGCCAGCACGTCGGACACCACCTCTGCCGCGGCCTTCCTGACCAGGCCCGGCAGTTTCATGGAGAGCTGGTTATGCAGTTGCCCCTGCTTGTGCACGAACCGGATTTCCTCCCGCTGTTCAGGCACATAACGTCCCGCCGAGGCGACCAGTTCAAACCCCTCGGGCCTGTTCCAGAGCACGGCGGCGGCTGCGCCATCGGCAAAGAGCGCGTTGGAGAGGATGAGGCTCAGATCGTTGTCCATCTGGAAAACCGAGCTGCAGATCTCCACGGAGACGCTTACCACGATGCCCCCTTGGGTCTTGAGCAGGGACTCAGCCACCTGGAGATTGGGAATGGCCCCTCCGCAGCCGCTCCCCACCAGGTCGTACACCCTGGTGCTGCGGGATAGACCCAGCCGTTCCAGAAGATAGGTCGAGATGCCGGGGCAGATGTAACCGGTGCAGGTGTTCACCACGAGCGCGGTCACCTCGTTAACGCTCACCCCCGCCCGTTCCAGGGCCCGGGCTACCGCCTGAGCAGAGAGTTCGACGGATTTTTCGGTGAACCGCGCGATGCGCTGATCAGGCGTCTCCTCCATGATGCGGGAGGGGTCGTCAATGGCGAAATGCCGCTTCCTTATGCTGGGATGATCAAAGGTGGCCCGGATCAGCCCCAGGCTCCGAGGGGTCAGTTTTGTTCCGAAATGCCTGCGTATCAGCTCGGAGGCCAAGCCCTGATCGGCGCAAAGAGGGGGCACGGCGGTGGCGATTGAGGCAAGGTATGCGCTTCCTCCTCCTGCCGGCGTTGTTCCGTCACATGTTTTTTTCATTCCGTCACGCTTCCCTTCCCGGCCCACGCCGGGAGCAGTTCCTCATCAAAGTTTCCCGTCCATTGTTCAGCCATCGACATCAATCGCCACCCCCAACGCCCCATAGCCGGCCGGAATACATCTCGCCGAAGGCGTCCGCGTAGAGTCTGAGCATTTCCGCTCGATAGGCCTCGTCCATCACTACCGCCTTTTTGGTCCACTCCGCGCAGTAGCCGCATACCGAGCAATCGGTTTCCCGGCAGTTGATCTGCTTCATGCCGCCCAGAAAACCGTCCAGCCTTGCGTTGTCCAGGTACACCGGATCTCCCGCCAGGGGCGAGAGCAGCCCCCGTTTCTCGGCAAGCGCCTTGAGTCGCATAAGTCCAAGACAATTGACGGATCCGGGCCGGAAAAAATACTTGAGGAATCGCCAGAATTTCTTCGCCCCTCCTTCCCCGGTCACCCCATGCTTGTACCCGTAAGGCTGTATCAGATCCAGCAGATTCCCCTCGAAGCGCCCTTTCGCATAGGCTTTGACCCGCTCCGCCAACACGGCGGTGGGGGCGCCCCGCTCCAGTATCTTGAAAGAGGTGAATCCCAGATCCCGGTAGATTGCCAGGTCCTCGGGCCGGATAAACTCGGAACGCAGGTAGTGGGACGGGTCCTTCAGCTTTTCGCAGGAGCACCTGAGTGCGCAGTAGTCGATCATGAAGCCGCGGCTGGCATGCCCCTTCTGGGAGGCGTGCGAGAGGTTGACCATGTGCTGTCCCGACATCGGGCAGAACATGAGGCAGTTGGAGTTGGTGATGAGCTGCAGCTCCAGCCGCACCCCCTTTCGTATCGCCTTGAGCATGGGGAAATCCCGGTTCACCGCGATCGACTCCAGGGTGATGCAGTCCGCGCCGAGCTCTTCCCAGAATTTTGCCTTGGCCACGCAGTCCACCCGGGCGTAGACCCCCACCCGCACCTTGAGCCGCGGGTGCCGTTTCTTTATGATCGGCATCAGGAATGGGAGGGAAATGGTCACCGCCGTCACCCCGCACTCCTCGGCCATGCCCAGGAGCCGCTCCAGATCCGCCTGCCCCTGCCTGGTGTACTCCCTGTTGTCCAGACACGCCGGATTGATCAGGTAGTTGAAGCCGATCCCCCTGGCAGCGGCTTGCGCCACGTGTTCCCGGAACCCTCCGAGGCTCAGGGGGGAGAGCATGAACGAGGCACGACCCCCGCCGATTCTGTCTGTAGGGAGCTTGCCGAACAGCTCCGCAACCGGATACCCTTCGAGGGCGTCCAAAAGGTCCGGTCTGAAATTTGTGGCGACGGAGAACTTCATATGCGGTCTCCCTGGAGCACGAGCAGCCAGAATGGTTCTCGTGTCAGCGTGAAATGCGATGCGCCCGCAGTTGAGGCAAGATTCGCCAGCTCAAGTGGGGTAAAGGCCTTGAGCACCGACAGCGGCCCATCGCTGCGGGTCAGGCGGTTCCTGGTGAAGATCCTTGTCAACAGGCAGATCAGGGCATAGGCGATCCAGCTCCGCCTGAGATCCATGAGGATGTAGCCGCGTCCGGCGACACGCAACATTTCCGAGATAAGGCGCACCACATCCATATCGGTGAAATGGTGGGCGGTCTTGCTGCAGAGTACGAAATCAAAGTTCCGGTCCGGAAAGGGCAGGGCGAGGCCGTCTGCCACGCTGACTTCTATCTCGGGGTACCCCGCGGTCCTTTTCCGGGCCACCTCGACGGTCTGCGGGTTAATGTCCACCGCGGTTATGGCGACTCGGACCCCTTTTTTTCTCGCCCACTGCACTATGGCAACCGGTATGTCAGCCGAGCCGGTGGCGATGTCGAGGAGCGTGAAGGAGTCGCAGCCGGCGGTCATTGACGACAGGTGTTTCAAAATCGCGCCCAGGTCCCCCAGGTAGCGGTTCACCGCCCTTATGTCGGCCAGGCTCTCCTCGAGCTCCTCGGGGGTGTAGCATTCCGGCGGAAGATCCAGCAGCTCGGGTCCGGTCCTTTTTTGCGGTATCAGGGGCATGGAAGGTTCCTTAGTTTTTGCGTTTGCCGGCGACAAGCTCTCGGTCTCAGCCGCAACTGAACCCGCGACGCCTTCACGGCTTCTCTCGCTTACAATGCCTGAGTCTTGGCATCTCAGGCAATTTTTTCTGCTGAGTCGTTGTTCATACGGCAAACAGGCAAGTTATTCCCGGGCGACGATGGACTCCGGCATTACGCTCGATCTGCCATTCAGGCATCACGGATTCAGGTTAAATATTACCAGGTGCGGTTGAGAGCCCGACTGCCGCCTGTAAACCGGTTGAGGAGGCCGGCGTAGCGCCAGAATGGGCCTGGCAGCCGGAGCAGTGTGCCCATGCGGCGCAGTGTCGCCAGGGAGCTGAACCGGGTGTCCGAGGGGAATATGCAGCGGGTGTCGTTGACCAGTCCCTGCCTCAGGATATCCCTCGCCATCTGCGGCGCAAGATGGGGGGTGAAATAAAAACGGGGCATGAGCAGGGAATCATCCGCCGCCACGATTCCGTCCCGGATGGCCCTCTCATGCAGCCCTGTGCCCGGGTACACCCTGATCCCGGTCGTGATGAATGCGCCGTCCTTCCCGGCTATCCCGTTGTTTATGAAATGGATCGTTTTTGCCAGGGTGCTGCGGTCTTCACCCGGTCCCCCCAGCAGAAAGCACCAAAGCGCCCTGATGCCGGAGCCGGAGAAAACCTCCGCGGCGTGATGGACCTCCTGCTCGGTAAAATCCTTGCCCAGAGCGGTCAGTGTCACGTCGGAGGCGGCCTCCGGAGTGATAACCGCCGAGGCGATGCCTGCCTTCTCCATGAGCCGGACCTGCTCCCTGGTGAGTCCCCTGGGGGACAGCGAGGAAATGCGAAACCTTGCCCGCAATCGCCGCCTGAGGATCTCCTCCAGCAGGGTCTCCAGATACCCCTGGGGCTCGTTGAAGACGCTGTCCACAAATTCGAATTCCCTGGCGCCGGTTGCATTCATCGTCCGAAAAATCTCCTCTACGACGGCACCGGGCTCCCTGAGCCGCCAGGTACCTCCCTCTATCCTGGCATAGGTACAGTACAGGCAGTGCTTCGCGCACCCCCGCTTCCCCTGAACCGGAATAACCGGTTCCAGCCTGAGGTAGCTCCGGGTATCCACCCAGCGCTGCAACTGCGGCACGATTACCTCTCCATCCGGCTGATGCGTATGACCTGAGTCCGCATCCACTGCCCGGCCCCGGGAGACCAGGCCCGGAATACGGGCCTCCTCCGGGTTCGTTGCCGAGAAGAAGAGCGGGACCCCCTTTTCCCCGGCACCCACCAGGGCAAACTCCAGATGCAGGTAGCTCAGCACCTGCTGCGGCATGATGCTCACCGCCGAGCCACCTATCAGGATGCGCGCCGTGGTGTGCTTTTGAATGAAGTCGGTGATCTGCTTTACTTCGGGCAGGAACGATCTGGGTGACAGGAAATCGCAGTTATCGAGATTTCTGATGGAGATCGCGATACCTTCCGGGTCGAAGTCTTTAAGGATCTGACCCAGCCGCTGCAGGGGCCTTTTCTCAAAGCAGAGATCCAGAAAATTTACGACGAACCCCGCCTGATGGAGCGCCTCGGCAATCCATGCCGCTCCGATTGGCGCCGTCGGCTGGGGAGATATCTCCCGGTTTGTGCTTATTACAAGGATCCGCGATATCATTATAGGTCCTGATTAAAAGGAGAGAAGCACGCAGTGAATTTTATGCGGAGCGGCCGGAATGTCAAGCAGGCAATTCAACCAGGTTACCATATCAAGTCTAATTGTTTGCCTCTTGGCCCAACCCTGTTAAAATTGTGATGGACACCGCCAAACATGTCCACTCTGAATGGGGAGAATTTATATGAGGAATGTATGTCTGCTCGCAGCAGCGGCACTGCTTTTTTTACTGAATGCGCAGGCCTTTGGCAGTGGTGCCGAGGAGATCCTCGGTACCTGGAATAACGACGACGGCCTGGCAAAAATAGAGATCTTCGATTGCGGTGGTCGTTATTGCGGAAAGATCATCTGGCTCAAAGAGCCCAACTATCCCCCGGACGACAAACAGGGGATGGGGGGCAAACCCCGGGTGGACATGGAAAACCCGGATCCGGCCCTGCGGACTCGTCAGCTGATGGGACTGCAGATCATGGAAGGGTTTGTCTTCAGCGGCAATGCCACCTGGGAAAAGGGGCACATATACGATCCAAAGTCGGGGAATACCTACAGGGGAAAGATAACGCTGGACTCCCCGCATCGCCTGTTCCTTAAAGGCTACGTGGGCATCCCTCTTTTCGGAAGGTCGACAACCTGGACCCGCTGAGCGCCAAACAACCGTTTTTGAATCGATTAAAGGAGTCGACGATGAATCTACCGGAAATAACGAGAATGCTTTTGGCTGCCAAGAAGACCAAAGGCCTCAGTTTCTCCGATCTGGGAAAAATCGTGGATCGAGATGAAATCTGGATAGCGGCCTTGTTTTATCGCCAGGCAAGCGCTTCTCCGGATGAAGCGGAGAAACTGGCATCGGCATTGGGTCTTGGTGCCGATATCGCCAATGTTCTGACCGAATTTCCCGTGAAAGGAATGGGGGCGGTCGTGCCGACCGATCCCCTGCTTTATCGGTTCTACGAGATCGTGCAGGTATATGGAATGCCGATAAAGTCCGTCATTCACGAAAAGTTTGGAGATGGCATAATGAGTGCGGTTGATTTCAGCATGCATATCGAAAAGGAAGAAGATCCAAGAGGAGATCGTGTGCGTATCGTCATGTCGGGAAAGTTCTTGCCCTATAAAAAGTGGTGATTCGCGGTTGATCCTGAATAACTTGCCATCACACACGTCATCTCTCTTGCGCCGATTGCGGACTTTTGTCCTGACGGCGCAATTAGTTTTACAATTTGCCGGGACCGGGCTGTCGATCGCCGGAGAAGGCCCGAAAACGGAGCCCCGTCCGACGACCAAACCCGAGCCTTCAGCGCCTCCTGTTCAACCGGAAGAGTCCTTCCCGGCTGACAGATACCTCAAGGGAAAGGTAACCGCTATCGAACAGGATGTTGAAGAGGTCCATGACATTCTCGAAGAGGATATCCTGGACCGGGTGATTCGCCTCGACAATTTCTTTGGCAAAATCAAGACCGACAGCAAACGACCGACCGGATACCAGCTGTATTGGAGCAATTTCATCCGCGAAGAACAGGAAGGAACTCTTAGATTCAGCTCGTCTCTACGGGCGAATCTCGTGCTTTCCAGGATCAGTGACCGGTTGCGTCTCAGTCTGTGGGGTGAAAACAAGGCGGCACCATTCGCCCCAAGCCTCCCTGAGGACCCGGGCAACCCCGGTTTCGACCGGTTCTTCCAGACGACTAAAATTGTCAACACCGAGTTGCGTTACGGATTGGTCCAGACCCCCTCCACTGACATTTTTCTGGGTGCCGGGATTCGACTTGTTATTCCGCCAGTGGCTTTTGTGCGAAGCCGTATTCAGTACACCTACCAAATCAGTGGCGTTTCCCTTCTCCGGTTTGGAGAGACCCTGTTCGTGAATAATAACTCCGGCGCCGGAGAAACCACCGAAGTGAGTCTGGAGCGGTCGATTGGCCAGAAGACTCATATCCGCTGGGCCAATACAGGGACGATGTCCCATGAATTCCGGGAGCGGGAGTGGGGAACGGATTTATCCCTTATACATGAGTTCTCCTTCAGGAACGCCATGACTGTCGCGGGTGGCATCTTTGGCAGTTCTGGTCCTGATGGCGTAATATCGAACTATCGGGTACTTGCGCGCTATCGACAAAACTTCCTGAAGAGCTGGCTCTTTTACGAATTGGAGCCGGTTGTCTCCTGGCCGCGGGGAGGCGATGGGACTTTTCCTGCCAGATTTGCCATCACCTTCCTCGTGGAGGTCGCGTTTCAGGGTGCCGCCACCGGAAATGCGGAAGGATCCGGAACTCCATGAATATATGGCCGGGCCCGAATGGCATGAATGTTTGTCATAGTTTTTGGAATTAAACCCGCTCTCAACTCGACCGCATCCCATATTCAATATTTCATATATACTGCCCCGGCAGATTAATATATACTATCTATATAGAGATACATCCAATAAAAGGAGATAAAAGTCATGAGAAAGTTAACGCTCATTCTTTTGGCTACTGTGATTGCAGGCATGGTCGGGGGTGTTACGCCTGCCTTTTCCGCCGGGCAATCACACGTGGCTGTCAAAAAACAAACGTCATCGGTAACCAGGCTTGCAGACCTGAAAGCGGGTTTGCGCGATCTCTGGACCGGACATATATTCTGGGTGAGAAACGTGGCAGTGGCTACAAAATACGGCGATAGCGATGCCGCCAAAATGGCTGAAACAGAGGCCGTCGCAAATGCCAAGGCAATTGCTGCCTCAATCGAGCCATACTACGGCAAAGCGGCGTCGGACAAGCTGTTCGGCTTGTTGGCTGGACATTACGGGGCTGTGAAGGAGTATATGGGCGCAGCCTATGCCAACGATAATGCCGGCAAAGACACCGCCCGGGAAAAACTGATCAAAAACGCCAATGAGATTGCGGCATTTCTGAGCGGAGCCAACCCGTACCTGCCCAAGGAAACCCTCTACGGGCTTTTGGCGGCTCATGGCGGCCATCATATAGCGCAAATTGAAGCCTTGAACGCAAAGAACCATGCGGACGAAGCCCGTGTATGGAAAGATATGAAATCGCACATGTACGTAATTTCCGATGCCCTGGCAGGAGGACTGGCCAAGCAGTTCCCGAAAAAAATCCGGTAAGCCGGTGTTCCCGAGGGTTGGACAGAGCCCCATCTCCTGATGGCGATGGGGCTCTTTATTTTACCTGAGTCCGTGACGGCAGAGTGCCGGAATGCGCGGAATGCCGGAGCTGCCCGTCGCTGTGCAGGAACATGCCTGCATAGTCTGGTGTCCTCCGCTGCCAGGTAAATTTATCCTCAAATCCTGAAGCTATAGGCGTTCCGGGCAAGTGGAGGTACGGAGGCGTCACGGATTCAGGTTGTGCTTCGATAGGTGGGAAAGTCCGTGTAACCAACTTCGTCAAATGAATACCAGATGCTCATGTCTGACGCCGGATTCAAGGGCCACCCATTGCAAAACCGTTCAACCAGGTCGGGATTGCTGATGAACGGCCGGCCGAATGAAATCAGGTCGGCATCGTGGTTACGGATGGCTGCTTTCGCAGTCTCCTTTGTGTAGCCGCAGTTCCCGATCAGAGGACCCGTAAAGACGTTCCTGAATTCAGCCAGCGTCATTGGCGGTCCCAGTTCGTGAAAGCCGAAGGCGAGACCGTCCACCGCATGGAGGTAACCAAGTTCATACCGGCTGAGGCGGCTTGCCGCATAAAGAAAGGTTTCGCGGAAATCGGGCGAGCCCATGTCGTTGAAATTGCCATTCGGTGAAAGATGCACACCGACCCGGCCGGCCGGCCAGACAGTCAGAATCGCCCGTACGACCTCATCCAGAAGCCGGAAACGATTTTCCACATTTCCACCGTAGCTGTCGGTTCGCTGATTGGTTCTGGACTGGAGAAACTGGTCGATGAGATAGCCATTGGCCGCATGGATCTCCACTCCGTCAAACCCTGCTTTCCTGGCCCGTTCGGCTGCCAGTCGATAATCCTCCACGATTGCCGGTATTTCTCCGGTTGCCAGGGCGCGCGGCGTTTCATGGGGCTGCTTGCCGAAGGGAGTGTGGATATCATCCCCTTCCAGCCTGATGGCCGAAGGGGCGACCGGCAGTCCTTCCTCCTCGTGAAAACTGCTGTGGGAAGCCCTGCCGCAGTGCCAAAGCTGGAGAAAGATCGGCGCTCCCTTGGCATGGACCGCAGCAACCACCTGCTTCCAGGATTCGGCTTGTTCATCTGAATAGATGCCAGGGCTGTTCAGCCAGCCAATCGCCTGTTTCGAAATCACCGTCGCTTCAGTGATGATCAATCCGGCGGAAGCCCGCTGTGAGTAGTACTCGGCCATCAGTGCATTTGCCTGACGCTCCTCTCCGGCTCTTGATCGTGTCAACGGGGACATGACAATCCTGTTCTTCAGCAACAGATCACGCAGGTAAAAAGGTGTCGACAATACATCGGTAGCCGCATGTTTGATCTCTGGCACGGTTTTTCACCTCCGGTTGAATTGAGTTTTATCAGATGCAGTATGGCCTAAGCCAGAACGAAGGTCTCCAGCAGAATCAGCACAATTCCGATCAGGGAACCACCGGCAATGACCCCTGCGCACAAGGTTTCCTGATTGTCGCAGAAGATTTTTTTGCCACTGCTGTTTTCCTTGTGAGCATATTTCCTGCCCAACGCCCAGAACAGCCCGGCTCCCACCGCCATGGCAAGACAGTCCGTAAACTGTATGACAAATGCCAGACCCAAACCCATGGCTGAAATGGGAAACTTTCCGCGAAAACGATTGTTGGCAATTTCGATGACAATGCCGAGAACCGCGCCGATGCCGACGGCAATTTGAGCGCTGATTGGCAGGAAAGACAGGCCCTTCATCAGCACTTCCGAGACGGCTATCCAGATATTGGCGGCCGGCATCGGAAACTTTTCCGATACTAGAAGAGCGACATTTCCGCCGAACAACGCATAAAAAACAGGAACTGCAACCACTGCGCCGGCGATGATGCCCAATACATGTCCTACGGCTTGCTGTCTGGGTTTGGCGCCCAGCATATACCCCGGTTTGATATCCATCAGCAGATTGCTGGCGTTCAAAGAAACTTCGCTCGTGATGCCGGCCGCCATGATATTTGTCGTAATATTCCCGGGGGCCGCGATAGCAAAGGTAAGCTGGGTCAGCTTGGCCAATGCTCCGCCGGGAGTGATGGAAGTCAGGCCGGTCGAGTTCACTGCGATCAAGGTAAAGACAAAGACCAGCGGAATCGCAAACAGCCCCAGGGCGTAATGGATGCCGAAATAGACATGGCCCATAATGACAGTTGCAGCGCCGACAAGCGGAATTCCGACCAGAAAAACCCACATCGGGAGTTCGATATCCTTCAGGAGGTCGACTTTTTCGTCTTTACGGTTGAATATCCCCTGGAAAGAGTTCAGCAGGATTTTGGGCTTTGCAAAGAAGGAAAACAGGGAAGATGTTGTCATCATGGCAACCCCGCCCCACAGCGACCACATGGTGATGGCCTTGAAGGTCGGGGCTGCGATTATGCCCTTGCTGATCATGACGGGCGCCAGGAAGACGTAGTTGACAATGGCGCCGATCAACATCGAG
>DATNCC010000320.1:0-3742 GCA_035571735.1 Dongiaceae bacterium
GCCAGTTCTTTTTTCGCCAGCTTGCCGGTTCCGGCCAGAATATCCCCGCTCAGCGCCGTGCCCTCCTTCAGCAGTGCCTTGCTGTCAGCCACCGCCTCCTTTGCCCCGCCTGTCAGTTCTCCGGCATAGGTGCCGGAGCGGCGCGCCGCATCCAGGCGCACCCGGCGCAACGCCTCACCCGAGGAATCCACGGATTTTTCCCGGGCAAACTCCAGCGCGTGGCGGCTTGAGGTGACCACGTACCACCCTTCGTCGTAGAGCATCTTGTGGCCGCGCAAATTATCCATGGTAAGGTGGATCACCTCTTTCACGGACGAGCCGGCCGTTGCGCCGTCTGTGCACAGCGCCTGTGCGGGCAGCAGCACGATCGCTGCAAAAAACAGAATCAGGCATTGGGTATGAAACGGCAGGGGCATTCGCATGGATTTTCCTTACGATTATGATCCTTCCAGCGGAGCAGAAGCGGTGATGCCATCATTCAAATAGTGCCAGGGTCGTAACCCGGACGCAACGCCATTACAACTGACAAATCGTATCAATGGTCGTGCGCAACCTTCCGACGGCAAGCGGTTCCACCACTACGCCATTTGCGGGTAGTCTGTGTAACCCTTTTCTTCGCCCTCGTAAAAGGTCGCGTAATTCGGGGTATTGAGCGGAGCATTTCGTATGAAACGCTCGGGCAGATCCGGGTTGGCCAGAAAGGGGACGCCGAAGGCGACGAGGTCCGCCTCTCCGCTTCCGATGGCCGCATTGCCGGAGGCTGCATCGTAGCCGCCGTTCACGATGTACGCCCCCGCAAACAGCTCGCGCAGAACCGGGGTCAGCCGCGGGCTGCCGGCGGGTGGGGCGGTTGACCCTGAATGCGACTCGAAGATGTGGAGGTATCCGAGCTTGAGTCCGCTCAACTCCCTTGCCAGAAACGAGTAGGTTGCGACCGGATCCGAATCAGACATGGAAAAGGCCGAAAAATAGGGTGCGATCCGGTAGCCCACGCGCTCCGGGCCCCAAACGCCGATCACCGCTTCGGTAACCTCGAGCGGCAGCCTGGCGCGGTTGCGGACACTGCCGCCAAAGGCATCGGTCCGCCGGTTGGCGCCGTCCCGCAGAAACTGATCGAGCAGATAGCCGTTGGCGCCATGGAGCTCGACACCGTCGAAACCCGCAAGCCTGGCGTTCTCGGCCCCCTGGCGGAACTGTTCGACGATGCCCGGCATCTCCCCCGTTTCGAGAGCCCGCGGCGTCACCATTTTCTGTTTCCCCTGCGTGGTAAAGACCTCGCCCTCCACCGGCAGCGCGGAAGGCCCGACAGGCAGCTCTCCTCCGTGAAAATCGGGATGGGACACCCGTCCCACGTGCCAGAGCTGGGCGTATATCTTGCCGCCCGCCCCGTGGACGGCGCCGGTCACCCGCTTCCAGCCGGCAACCTGCTCGGGCGAGTGGATTCCAGGGGTGCGGATGTAGCCGACCCCCTGCGGGCTCACCTGCGTTCCCTCGGTGATGATCAAGCCCGCCGAGGCCCTTTGCACGTAGTAGGTTACGGCCAGCGGATTCGGGACGTTGCCGTCAAGGGCGCGGCTGCGGGTCATCGGCGCCATCACCATGCGGTTCGCCAGTTCGAGGCCGTCCATGCGGTAGGATGAGAACAGGTCCATGGTTGTTCCTTTCATTGCCGGCTCAGTTGCCGGCGAAGGGGTTATCGATAATGTAAAGCCAGCTGCCGTCCGGCTGACGGCGGACAACCTCGGATGCCCGGCCGGAGAGGTTTACCAGGCAGCCTCCCGGCGCCGTACCGATCAGGCTCCAGTCTGAGCGAACAAGGGCAAGGTCGCCGGTTTCGACGACGCTCTTCACATCAACGCGAAACTCGCCGCACAGGCTGAGAAAACCTTGCAGCGCGTTACGGATGGCCTCTATCCCCATGACGGCCTGGCCCGACTGCGGCACCAGCGCGGCGTCGGGCTCGTATAGCGCCACCAGTGCCTCCAGATCACCGGCGGAAAAGGCCTGAACAAACAACTGATCGACTTCTTCGGGTCTGCGTGCAGCCATGGTATTTTTCCTCCTTCATTATTCGATGGTACGGCTACGAACAGTGCAGGGCACGTTTTTTTGTTGCGCTTACAAGTAAACAACTGCCACTGCAAAATTATACACAAAAAAAGAGGGGCCGCATTAAGGCCCCTCGAATCCCCCATTGTCACGCTCACTTACTCAATAAATTAAACGATGGACCGTTTACGGCGCCGGTCCTAAATGTCGGCATCGGGGACGATTCTATAGATATCATTCCTTGCCCATTTCTCCCATTCTGGTGGTTCTTTTCCACCCCGTCTGAGTATGACACCTTCCTCAAAGAGGACGTGAACCGGATGGCTCCAGCCGATGCGCGGCAAGAACAAGGGAGGTCATGCATCAAAAAAACGCAAAAGAAATGTACTGTACGTATCGTAGCCACTCTCGTTGCCATGTCATTTACCGCAGTAGTATTTGCTGCTGATGCCGCTCCTGCTGCAAAGTAATTCTCGCAGTAGTTTAAATAGAAAAAGCCGCCTCGAAAGAAGCGGCTTTTTTTATTGTACCGACATTTCAACTAAAAAGCCCACTATGTGATTAAGTGGGCTTCTCTTTTTTAAAACTGTTTCCTTTTTCAGGTATACCCGATTTGCTTTCAATCGGAGTAATCGTCAATCCTATTTGGCAAACCAGCAAGGCGGCGTGTCATCTAGCATAATTATGGTAAACCTCCTAGTAAATGAATTTGCCTCCGTCTATCTTGATTCTAAGATAATCTTCTGGAATACAAAAAAAACAGTCTGTTTTTTATTTTTTTAGACGAGTACAATCCAATACTTAAATTCACGCCTTGCAATACTACGCAACAGCATCCTTCAACCCCTTACCAACCTTGGACTTTGGAGCTTTACAAGCTGCATTCTGGATAGTTGCGCTATGCGTCTGTGAAGGGTGCAATAGATTGAAGCGTCTGGCGGCATGTTCATTTGAAAGAATTAAACCAGAGGAATCATGGGAAACTACACCGTCGTCGTCATAGACTTTGAAACCACAGGTTTGTCGCCATATTACGGCGACCGGACTATAGAAGTCGGGGCCGTCCTTGTCTCCAACAATCAGATTGTGGACAGGTTCCAGAGTCTTATGAATCCCAGGATGAAAGTATCCAACTTTATCGAGGAATACACCGGCATTACGAACAGGATGCTCTCTACTGCTCCGGACATCAATGAGGTGATGAAAAAGCTGAAGTCCTTCATCGCCAAGCATCATCTGGTTGCCCATAATGCCTCTTTCGACTCGAAATTCCTTGATGCTGAGTTCACCAGAATCAACCACAGGAGTGACAACGAATTTGCCTGTTCCATGCTGATTGCGCGAAGGGTCTATCC
Organism: Dongiaceae bacterium; assembly: GCA_035571735.1. Lineage (GTDB taxonomy): Bacteria > Desulfobacterota > Desulfuromonadia > Geobacterales > Pseudopelobacteraceae > JACRCG01. Next base: position 3,405 of record DATNCC010000320.1, read on the forward strand.
TGACGCGCCAAACCATAAACTTGAAACGCTGGTACGCTACAAAAGCCTGGAGACAGATGGTATACATCACAGGGCGTTGGCAGATGCGGAAATGACGGCCCACCTTTGGATAAGCATGATTGAGGACATCAAAGCGAATTATCGCCGTAAAGTTGTTCCATTCGGACTCATGCGGCAATTGGGGAAGACTCCAAAGAAGAAGATTCAGCAATTACTGATTGAGAAGTAAATGCGTGCATCGCTTGCTAGCTAATACATTTTATTGGCAACTGAGGCTATGGGGTTGGATGGGTACTGGACTGCCGTCGGCTTCTTTGGACGGTTTCATTGGAATTGAA
>DATNCC010000321.1:0-31098 GCA_035571735.1 Dongiaceae bacterium
ACCAAACACTGATGAATGATGCCTTGAAGCAGTTTGCCCAAGGGTTGAGGCTGTCAGACGTGGTGCGCGAAGCTATCCACGAAACATGGGAAACATGCCTAACTACGCGCTCAACCGGTCGCGGGAAAAAACTCCGCGCCGGTTAGTTCTCTCACGTTACTACGGAAGAAAGGGAAAATATGAAGTTCAATATTTATCAAGTAGATGCCTTCACAGATTCTGTCTTCTCCGGCAACCCGGCTGCGGTCTGTTCAATAGGTTCCGAATGGTTGCCCGACTCTATCATGCAAAGTATAGCGGCTGAGAACAATCTCGCTGAGACCGCATTCTTTATTTTGAACGACGGAAAGTACGCTATTCGATGGTTTACGCCAGAAACGGAAGTGGATCTTTGCGGTCATGCTACTTTGGCCACTGCGCACGTTCTGTTTCATCATCAAGAATCAACCATTGAGGAAGTAGCATTTCAATCTCGTAGCGGTGAACTTCTTGTGAGGATGGTCGAGGGAAAATATCGTCTTGATTTTCCAATTGACATCGTTAGCCAAGTCGACATGACGCCAGAACTTCTTGCAGGATTTGACCAAAGACCAATTGAGGCATACCGCGGCAAGACCGACTACTTACTCGTTTTCGAGTCAGAAAAACAGATCCGGAATATTAAAGTGAACTTTGGTGAAGTCAAAAAAGTTTCTGCACGTGGAATCATAGTCACCGCGCCAGGCGAAAATACAGACTTTGCATCCAGATTCTTTGCGCCGCAGGTCGGGATCGATGAAGACCCAGTTACTGGATCTGCTCACACCACACTTGTTCCCATCTGGGCGAAAAAGCTTGGGAAGACAATGCTTTCAGCAGCGCAACTGTCAAAGAGGGGTGGCAAGCTCTCGTGCGAGCTTGTCGGTGATCGAGTTCATTTGATTGGGAACGCTGTAACATTTCTTACTGGTGAGGTTGAGATCTAGGGGAGCCAGCATACAACTCGCTCAACCGGACGCGCAAAAAAGCTGCAAGCCGCTTAAATCCTCATTCAACCCCCACTCCATACGCAAACACAATAATGGGACAGTCTGATTATTGAATACATGCAAAAAAAAATCAGAAACTTCTTGCAATATTTGTCCTGCAGGCATATTTTATGCGCATACTTTATGCGTACTAAACTATATGATACAAGTGCGCCAAAAAAGCCAGCCAATCTGTGCACCAACAAAAAACAGGAAGGAGGATTGCCAGATGACCGTCGATATCCTGCAAATTTTAACAGCAACCGGACGTGAGATGTTTGTGGATGACGGGGTACTGCCGACCATGCCTGCGTTAAAAGGCCAGGGAGAAGGCAATATCCAGTTTTTTGACCTCACAGGCGATTTTATCAGCTATGAAGCCATGAAAAAGGAATCGCCATGCGTTCCCTGATTCCGGCTAACCCGGTCGCACTTGCCAGAGAGGACAAGGCCGATAATCTTCTTGGCGAAGGCGGATCTGTTATCACCATCTGGGATAACGAAAAAGGCGAGTGTTGCAACGCCGCCTTCCGGATCGACTGCGGGGTGCCCGTAGTCGAAGTCGACCGGATCGGTACCGGGATAACCGGCAGCTGGCGCTGCGCCGGCGTCCAGGCTCCTTAAAAGCATTTTTTTTGCCATCAGAGGGCTGTCCCAGGCCTCAACCAGAAAATAGGACATAAGGGAACAGGCTGATTGCAATATTTGCCTGGCTAATACGCATACTTTATGCGCATGAGGAGATGTAATGCCACAACACTTGTATGATGCAAGTGCGCCAAAAAAGCCCGCCAACCTGAGCATCAACAGCGACCTTCTTCAGCAAGCCAAGGAGCGCCACATCAACCTCTCGCAGGCATTGGAATTGCGTCTTGCTGAAATATTACGGGAAGAGAAGCGCCTGAATTGGTTGGAGGAGAACCGGGAGGCAATGGAAGACTACAACCGGCGCATCGAAACCCATGGAGTTTTCAGCGACGGCCTGAGGCAATTCTGATGGCTCAGTTCGATGTTTATACGAATCCCAATCCTGAAACAAAACGATCAATCCCTTATCTGCTTGATGTACAGGACGACCTCCTGAGCAACCTGGCGACACGCGTAGTTATTCCCCTCTATTCAGAGTCTGCCATGGGTAAGGCGGCAAAACTTCTGAACCCCCAATATTCCATAAAACGAACCACGGTCATAATGTCAACGGCTGAGTTGGCAGGTGTTTCGGTAAACAGCCTTGGCGATAAAGTTTATTCTCTCAAGGAACATCGAAACGAAATCATGGCTGCTCTCGATTTCCTGATCACAGGTTTTTGATGATGGTGCCGTCGTCGGCCAGCCATCGGCGGCAGGGGTAAAATAACGGAAGGAGGATTACCAGATGATCGTCGATATCCAGCAAATTTTAGCAGCAACCGGACGTGAGATGTTTGTTGATGACGGGGTACTGTCGACCATGCCTGCGTTAAATGGCCTGGGAGAAGGCAATATCCAATTTTTTGACCTCACAGGCAATTTTATCAGCTATGAAGCCCTGAAAAAGGAATACGCCATGCGTCCCTGATTCCGGCTAACCCTGTCGCGCTTGCCAGAGAGGACAAGACTGATCGTCCTCTTGGCGAATGCGGACCTGTTATCACCATCTGGGATAACGAAAAAGGCGAGTGTTGCAACACCGTCTTCCGGATCGACTGCGGGGTGCCCGTAGTCGAAGTCGACCGGATCGGTACCGGGATAGCCGGCAACTGGCGCTGCGCCGGCGTCCAGGCATCTTAAACCTTAATCCGCAAAACCTGGACGTCTTGGAAATAATCAAAGGATCACGTCTACAAATTTGCAGACGTGATCCCTCAACCACTCACCGTGTGAAATTCCCGACTTACCCTTTGAGTAATTACCTGTATTGTGGTGTAATGTTGACATAGCAAGATAATTCTTTCCTCCGAAGGAGGTGTGAATCATGGCATTTGAAAACGAAAAAGTCTGCCTGATCGACGACACGACGGTGACCATTTCACTTGAGGCCGGTGCACGATTTGCTTGCAGCAAGTGCGGCGCCAGGGCTCATGATGCCGTTAACGTCTGCGCTCCGATACAACTCCCGGAAGTTGGCGCAATCGGCGGTGCCTGATAAGGCAGATAACAGAGAAATGACACGGAAAGGGTCGCGGGAAACCGAGCCCCTTTCTTTTTGTGTGCTTGCCTTCACGTCCCTCTAACTTTTGTTTTTCGCCAAGGCATATCCGTGGTTAAGCTTTACATCAAATGTAAACCCCCGCTTGGACTTGCCGTGGCGAGGTTTTTTCTTTCCAAATTAGGACTATCTCAGTAAAGTGATGCACCATGTAGCTCATGAGATATCTGATGGGACGTACTAAACATTTTCGTCCCCTTAAGGCGTCTAACCGATGGCGAGTATAGCGGTGACGGTGAAGAACCAGAAGGATAAACTGGTTGCGCACTGAACGGTAACGCTGATGGTGTCCTCATAATAGCGAAAGAAAGCAGACTCAGGCTTGGCAAGACAGAGGTCATACCATGACAGAGAAAAAAACAGAGCCCATAGATAGTTCCGAGCTGCGCCGCCTTGCGGAAGAGCGGCTTGGAGAGAACAGAGAGACCGCCCACCCTCCCGGGACAGCGGAAGAACCGTTGAGGCTCCTCCACGAGTTGCAGGTTCATCAGATCGAACTGGAGATGCAGAATGAAGAACTCCGCCGGGCCATTGACGAGCGGGAAAAGACGGAGCTGTTGCTGGGAAAATACAGCGACCTCTATGACTTCGCTCCTGTGGGTTACTTTAATCTGGACCATAGCGGGATTATCCGCGCAGTCAATCTCACCGGTTCAGGATTTTTGGGGGTTGAGCGCGCTCGGCTGATCGGCCGGCGACTGGATCTTTTCATTTCCGATGAAACCCGCCCGGTTTTCCTCGGCTTCCTCGACAAGGTTTTCGCAAGTGAAACCAAGGAATCGTGCGAGGTCGCGTTCCTGAAAAAAAGGCATGCGCCGCTCTTTGTGCAGGTCGAGGCAGTGCTCTCAGAATCAAGGGAAGAGTGCCGTGCCGTGGTTATCGACATCACCGAGCGAAAGCGGGCCGAGGAGGAGTTCAGGGAGAGCGAGGAGCGGCTCCTCCTGCTGATCGACGGGGCCAGGGATTACGCCATCTTCATGCTCGACGTCGACGGACGCGTGACCAGTTGGAATGAAGGAGCCAAGCGGCTCAAGGGGTGGGACGCACAGGAAATCCTGGGCCGGCACTTTTCGGTCTTCTACACCAGGGAGGCAGTGGCTGCAGGCCACCCGGAGCACGAACTGGAAATTGCCGCGGCCGAGGGGCAGTATGAGGAAGAAGGGTGGCGAGTCCGCAAGGACGGATCAAAGTTCATGGCCAACGTGATCGTCAACGCAATCCGCGACAACTCCGGGAAGCTGCGGGGATTCTCGAAAATCACCAAAGATATCACCGAGCGGAAGCGGGCGGAGGAGGCGGTCGTCAGACGCAGTGCGGTATTGGCCGACATCAATACCGTTTTCATGGCGGCGCTCACATGCGAGACGGATGAAGAGCTTTCCCAGGTGTGCCTGAAGAAAGCCGAGGAGATCACCGGCAGCAAATTCGGCTTTATCAACGAGCTCGGACCGGACGGTCTCCTTCACGATATCGCTATCAGCAATCCCGGCTGGGAAAACTGCACCGTTCACGATGCGTCGGGGAAACGCAAGGGGCCCGGCAACTTCCATGTCCACGGTATTTACGGACAGGTCGTCAGGGAGGGGAAGAGCTTCTTCACCAATGATCCATCCTCCCACCCGAACAGCATCGGTCTCCCTTCCGGGCATCCCCCTCTGACCTCTTTTCTGGGCGTCCCTTTGAAGAGCGGCGGAAAATCGATCGGCATGATAGCCGTCGGCAACCGCGACGACGGCTACCGCGACGAGGACCTGGAATCCCTCGAGGCAATGGCGCCGGTAATAGTGGAGACCTTCCAGCGAAAGCGGGCAGAGCTTGAGCTGCGCCATGCCAAGGAGGCGGCCGAAGCGGCCACCAGGGCCAAGAGCCAGTTCCTGGCAAACATGAGCCACGAGCTGCGTACCCCGATGACCGGAGTCCTCGGCATGCTCGATCTCGTACTTCTCGGAAACCTCGACGCGGAACAGCGGGAATTTATCAACACGGCCCAAACATCGGCCCGTTCCCTGGTGCGGATCCTCAACGACATCCTTGACTTGACAAAAATAGAGACAGGCAACTTCTTTATCGAAGTGAAACCGTTCTCTATACGGAAATGCCTGGAGAATACGTTCAACCTCTTTCTTACCGTAGCGATGAGCAAGGGGCTCGATTTCAATTTCACAGTGGCTGACGATGTGCCGGAGACTTTGGTCGGCGACCAGACACGGCTCAACCAGGTCTTGACGAACCTGGTCGGCAATGCGGTCAAGTTCACCGATAAAGGAAAGGTGGAGATACACGTCGCGGTGGACGGTCTCGTACATGGCGACAAACGGGATGTCACCTTTACTATTTCCGATACCGGTATCGGCGTTCCCGTTGACAAGCAGGGCCTTCTCTTCCGGGTCTTCAGCCAGGTGGACGAATCGCATTCCCGCAGTTACGGCGGCGCCGGCCTGGGACTGGCAATCAGCAAGGAGATCGTTGAACGCATGGGGGGCAGGATCAGCTTCATGAGCAAAGAGGGTAAAGGGAGCGCCTTTTCCTGTGTCATTCCTTTCGGTGTGGCTGAATCGGAGCGTGACGTCATCTCCGCCTCAGGGAATACCACGACGGCAGGGGACCCTCTCCGTGCCGAAGAGACAACAAAACCGCGGCTCCTCGTTGCCGAGGATGATCAAACAATCACTAAGGTCCTCGGAGCGATGCTTAGGATGGCTGAATATGAAGTCGACTTTGCCGAGAACGGACAGGAAGTGGTCGAGATGTGGGAGAACGGAAAATACGGCCTTATTCTGATGGACGTGCAGATGCCGCTCATGAACGGCTTCGAGGCTACCGCCGCCATCCGGGAGAAAGAGCAAACCCGCGGCGGCCATATCCCCATCGTTGCCATGACGGCCCATGCTCTCAAAAAGGACGAGGAGAGGTGTCTCGACGCCGGCATGGATTCTTATGTTTCCAAACCGATTGACTTCAAGAAGACCCTGCAGGTGATAGGGGACATCATCAAACAGTAGCCCGGAGGCAATGGAAGAATATAATCGGCGCATTGAAACCCATGGAGTTTTCAGCGACGGCCTGAGGCAATTCTGATGACTCAGTTCGATGTGTATACGAATCCTATTCCTGAAACAAAACGATCAATCCCTTATCTGCTTGGCGTACAGTCCGACCTCTTGATGCCAGCCAACCAACAGCGGGTGGGGGCAATCTTGGAGCATTTGACAAACAGTTAACAAATCGCGGTAAAAAGCAATATTTCAACCAAGCGCAGCAACGGTGAACCCGCTCTGCTCAAAGCCGTTATCGTCACACCAGGAGCCCCATGGCCCTTTTTCCACTGTCCGGACAAATTATCGACCCGTTCCAGTCAACATTCACCTTGCTTTCCGTGCTGAAGCTATTCCTTATTCCGGTCGGGGGCGGAATCCCTGCCGGTGTTCTGCTCGCTCACGCCAAAGGCCTGGCCTGGCCCATCACCACAGGACTCTACCTGGTTTCAGATGTGGTCCTGGCCCTTGCCTTCGAACCGGTCCTCCGGCTTTTCGCTGCGTTGGGAGGGAAAAGCCCGTTTCTGGCCCGTCTCAGCACGGCTTTGAAGGGTGCAACGGCCCGCAGCGTGGCACATTTCAGCGGCACCGGCGCAGGCCCCCTTTCTCTCGTTATGATTGCCTTCGGCGTGGATCCGATGACAGGGCGTGCCACGGCGCTCGCTGCGGGGCACGGATTCCTTGCCGGCTGGGCCTTTGCCATCGTTGGGGACATGCTTTATTTCGCCGTCATTGCCCTCACGACTTTGCGCCTGAACTCGTACTTTCGAGACCCAAACACTGCAATGCTCGTCGTCCTTGGCGCCATGTTCGTCGTGCCCATGCTGGTACGCTATTTTAGATCCGCACTAGTGTCCAAAAAACAATTCTAGAGGTATTCATGTCGGACAACTGGTATGACCGCAATATTATGCCGTACCTCGTAGACTTTGCCTGCGGTCTCCGCCCGATCACCATGCAGCGGAGAAGGGTCGTTCCGCAGGCTGCGGGGCGGGTGCTTGAAGTCGGAATCGGTTCGGGTCTGAATCTGCAGTTCTACGACCGAGATCAGGTAGTGCAGCTTTTGGGAGTCGATCCCGCGGATCAGATGCACTCGCTTGCACAGAGGCGCAGCAGGAAGTTTGGCATGCCGGTTGAGTTACTCAAGGTGTCGGCGGAAGAACTGCCGTTGGACAGCGGGACCATTGACACCGTTGTCTGCACATATACGCTCTGTACGGTTCCGGATCCCCATGCGGCGTTGAGCGAAATGAGGCGTGTTTTGAAGCCCGGGGGGAGGTTGCTGTTTGCCGAGCATGGGCTCGCACCGGATCAGAAGGTCGCAAAGTGGCAGGCCAGGCTGCAGCCATATTGGGCCAGGGTTGCCGGAGGGTGCCAATTGAATCGGGACATACCGGAACTGCTGTCGAGTGCGGGGTTTAATGCAGACTTTGAGGCTGCTTACATAGCATGGCCGAAGTCGCTGGCCTATAACTACTGGGGTAAGGCCTATGCAAGGTAAGTTGAGTCACCCTGAATCCGTGACACCTTCACGCCTTCACTTGCCAGGAACGCCTATAGTATGGGCTTTTCTGTAAAATGGAGCTGTGCGGCGGAGGGCACTTGGCGTAACAGATATGTTCCGGTGTCGGCGGCGGTCAACTCCGGCATTCCGCGCGCTACGGTGTTCAGGCGTCACGGATTCAGGGTTACCTTTGCTCACTGCTGCCGTGAGATGGGACCGGGAACAGGAAATTTTTATCCGAAATGAAGCAACCGACACGTATGCTCACAATTGTGCTGACAACCGTTATTGCGCTCATGGCTGTCTTCATCGTCTTTCAGCGCAAAATGCTCTTCTATCCGAGCCACAGCCCGGAAACGAACGGTCTTGCCCCATGGACTATCGATGGCCGTCTTATCGGCTACGCCCGCAAAGTAGACAAGCCCGGGAATGTCTGGCTGTTCACGCATGGCAACGCCGGCCAGGCGGCCGATCGCACCTATGCACTTCAATGTTTTTCCGACTCCGATTCGGTCTTCATCCTGGAATATCCGGGATACGGCAACCGTGAAGGCTCACCGGGCAAAGCATCATTTGATGCCGCAGCGGCGGAGGCTTATCGATGGCTGAGAAAGGCGTATCCAGATATTCCTGTTTGCGTCATGGGTGAATCGATCGGAAGCGGACCCGCGGCAAGCCTCGCAAGATTGGAAAAGCAGCCGGACAAGATCGTGTTGGTCGTGCCCTTCGACAATCTGGCAAGCGTAGTGAGAAGTCACCTGCCGCTGATTCCTGCCGGGCTCGTTCTGTTTGATCGTTGGGATAATGTCGAGGCGCTCAGGGGATATTCCGGAAAAGTGGAAATCTACGGGGCAATTGACGACCAGGTGATACCCGTCCGTCATGCGAGGAAACTGGCCGGGTCATCACCCAAAGCGGTATTTCATGAAATCCCCGGCGGTCACAACGACTGGTCTCAAGGCGGAGCGGTTAAAATTCGTAACTGAAGCGGATCAACCGCCCGGCGCCCCTGCCAACTGCCGCGCCGCGTCAATTCATTGACAATCGCATACCACATCTGATTGTTCTTCAGCCCCCACTGCGGGGCGACGCATATCTCCAGAGGAGCCGAGCCATACAGACGCTGGATGGCTATCCGCGGCGGGAGCAGTTCCAGAAAGTCGGCCGCCGTGGCGACGTATGCTTCCAGCGTCAGCGGCGTGAACTCTCCCCGGCGGTACAGCTCCGCCAGCTCTGTTCCGGCTACGGCGTGCAGTTGATGCAGTTTGAGCGAATCGATCGGCAGGGCGGCCATCAGGTCGGCGGTCTTCAGGAACTCCGCGGCACTCTCACCCGGAAAGCCGTAAATCAGGTGCGCGCAGATCTCCAGATTCCGCCCGGCCGCACGCTTGACCGTTCCGATGAAATCATCCAGAGTATGACCGCGGTTGATGCGGTTCAGGATGGCGTCGTCCATCGACTGCAAGCCGAGTTCGAGGCAGACGTATTTTGTCCGGGCGATCTCCGTCAACAGGTCGAGAGCGGCATCGTCAAGAGAGTCAGGGCGCGTCCCGACCGAAATACCGATCACGTCGGGATGATCGAGGGCGCGGCGATACAGATCAGACAACAGTTCCACCGAACCGTAGGTATTGGTGTATTTCTGGAAATAGATGATGAATTTCTCGGAGCCGAGGCGGCTGCGGTGGTAGGCCATCCCCGCAGCCATCTGCTCCTCCAGCGGCACCACGGCTAAAGTCTCCCTGGGGGAAAACGAGACGTTGTTGCAGTAGATGCAGCCGCCGGTTCCCTTGCTGCCGTCGCGGTTGGGGCAGGTGAAGCCGGCGTCCACGTTGACCTTGCTGATCCGGAGGCCGAAGCGGCGGCGCAGGTAATGACCGTAGGAGTTGATATGAAGTTGCGGGTGGAGCCGATTGTCAGGAGTGTCGGGCATGCTCTTCGATCTTCTTCAGCAGGTTTGCGGCGGCGCCGCGCGGATCGGCCGCGGCCATTACGGCCGATACGACCGCGATGCCCCGGATGTTGGCGGACAGCGTTTCGGCGATGTTTGCCGATGAGATCCCCCCCAGGGCGATAACAGGTATTTCCAGGGCGGCAGCAGCATCCGCCAGTTTATTGACACCGCACGGGTCGCCGTAGGCGGCCTTGGAGGGGGTGGAATACACCGGGCCAAAGGTGACGAAGTCGGCGCCGTCAGCCTGGGCGCGCTGCGCCTCGTCAAGCGCATGGGCGGAATAGCCGATGATCTTGTTCCGTCCCAGCAGGCGGCGCACCGTGGCCACCGGCAGACTGTTTACGCCGATGTGAACGCCGTCGGCCTCCGTTGCCAAAGCGATGTCCGGACGGTCGTTGATGATCAGGCGGGCGGCATAACCGGACGTGAGGCGTCTCAGTTCGACGGCCAGCCGGTACAACTCTCCGCCGGCAAGATCCTTTTCACGCAGCTGAACGGCTCTGACGCCCCCGTCAAGGGCCTGCCGGACCACGTCCACCAGCGGCCTGCCGCCGGTCTGATGCCGATCGGTGATCAGATAGAGGCTGAAGTCGGTCATCTGCATCCGGGCACGGTGTTCAACCGATCAGGCCGTCCAGCGGACTGGAGGCGTTGGCGTAGAGCTTGCGGGGAATCCGTCCGGCCTTGAAGGAGAGTCTGCCGGCAATGACCGCCAGCTTCATAGCTTCGGCCATCGCGATCGGATCCTGCGCGCCGGCGATGGCGGTATTCATGAGAACCCCGGCGCACCCCAGCTCCATGGCGATGGCGGCATCGGAAGCCGAACCGACCCCCGCATCCACGATGACCGGCACGCTGACATTTTCAAGAATGATCCGGATATTGTACGGGTTGCGGATGCCGAGTCCGCTGCCGATCGGAGCTCCCAGCGGCATGACCGCGGCGCAGCCGAGATCTTCCAGTTTTTTGCAGACGATCACGTCGTCACTGCAATACGGCAGGACCGTAAACCCCTCCGCAACCAGGATCTTTGCCGCCTTGAGCAGCTCTTCGTTGTCCGGAAACAGGGTCTTCTCGTCTCCCAGTACCTCCAGCTTGACGAAATCCGACATGCCCGCTTCGCGGGCCAGACGGCAGGTGCGCACCGCATCGTCGGCGGTGTAACAGCCGGCGGTGTTGGGAAGCAGGGTGTATTTTTTCAGGTCGATGTAGTCGAGCAGCGATTCCTTGCTCCTGTCGAGATTTACCCGCCGCACCGCCACGGTGATGATCTCGGCCCCGGACGCTTCCAGCGCAAGGGCGGTCTGTTCGAAACTGGCATACTTGCCGGTACCCACCATCAGTCGAGAGTTGAACTCCCGGCCGCCGATGATCAATTTATCCGAAGTCTGTGTCATATCGATTATCCTCCGCCAACAAAATGGACTATTTCGATTTTATCGCCATCCGAAAGGAGCCGTTTTTCATAGTCGGCCTTCGGGACAATGTCGGCATTAAGCTCAACCGCCACCCGCTCCCGGCCGACGCCGAGCTGGTTCAGCAGCATCCCGACCGTGGAGCCGCCCGCAGTCTCGGCCGGTTCACCATTCAACATAATCCGCATATCAACCTCCACAAACAAAAAAAACCGCAGCAGCGGCTTGTTTAATACATCACTCGGTCGCGCTTCCCTACGCCGGCATTACCCGGATCAGGTACGAAGGGTCGCGGAATGTACCGCTCTCAGTCGAAACTCCCCCAGCTTTCTGTCAAGGTAGATGATTGCCGCTGACCTGTCAATTCAATTTTGGCGCCTGCCGTGACCGGATACGATGACATTTTTTTCGCGGATGACCTGCTATCTATTGAAATTGTGGTACATTTCTGGCATGGTGTCCGGGATAGCGCATTTACCCCGTTATCAGGGTACGTGCAGGAGATGCTTAAAGCCATGTGCAGAAAGATATTCATAGGAGCTACGGGGCAGCATTGCGGCAAGACGACCATCAGCCTGTCGCTGATGCATCTGGCCCGAAAAAAGTATGGGCGGGTCGGCTTCATGAAGCCGATTGGTCCGAAGTGGATAGTGTTTAACGGTATGTACGTCGATAAGGATGCCGCGATGTTCTCTACCGTTTTCGGCGTTGAAGAGGATGTTGCGTTCATGTCCCCGGTGACGCTGACTCCGGGGACAACGCGCCGGTTTCTTGACGGAGAGATAGACCAGGCGGAGCCGCGCAGAGCGATCCGGGCTGCCTGCAGCGAGCTGGAAAAGAAGTATGATTTTCTGATTATCGAGGGAGCCGGGCATGGTGGAGTCGGATCGGTAGTCGGCATGAATAATGCCCAGATTGCAGCCGAACTGAACGCACCGGTTCTCCTGGTGACCGGCGGCGGTATCGGCAACGTCATTGATGCTGTTAAGCTCAATCTGGCGCTGTATCAACGTGAGAGAGCGGATGTCCGCATCATCATGGCCAACAAGCTGGTTCCAGAGAAGAGGGTGAATACTCTCGGCTACCTTGTGAAAGCTTTTGCCGGCAGCGGCATCATGGTGACAAGCGCGTTCGACTATCTGCCGACATTGGCAGACCCGACTCTTCTTCATGTTTCCGACCTGCTGGGACTCCCCCTCAAAGGTGATCCCGCCGACCGGAGTCGCCTTTGTCATACCATTCAACTCGGTGCTGCCTCTTCGCAGATTGTTATTGACCACCTGGAAGAATCCACCCTGCTGATTGTAACCAGTTCGCGTGACGAATTGCTGGTTACCGCTTCATCACTGCATCATATTCCGGAATACAAGAAAAAGTTGGCCGGTCTGGTAATAGCGGGACATGTGCCGGTTTCCGCAATTACCCAGCGCATTATTGATGACAGCAATATACCTTATATTCGCATAGAAGCGACGTCATCCGATATTTTTTATCAGCTTCGCGAACATGTTTCAAAAATTGGTCCCGAGGATCTTGAAAAGATAGAGCTGATTAATTCGATTGCAGAGCGCCATATCGATTTTGATGCGATTGACTCCATGATCTGATCCGCTCTCTAGTCAAGACCACAAAAGGTCAAAAAGTTCTTGACCTTATACGACTTTTGATATTTATAGAAAAATACTCTTCAATTATCGGAGTTTCAATGATTGTAGTGACCCGTCTCGATAAACAGCGGATGTACCTGAATCCGGACCAGATTATATGTATCGAGGAAACTCCGGATACCGTGATCACTCTTTTTAACGGCAATCATTATATCGTAATTGACCGGGCCAGCGCCATCATCAGCCGGATTGTCGCCTTTCGTGCCAGAATATCGCGCCGGGCGTCAAGCTGGCCGGCCAAAAAGTATCTGGGGCGTATCAGAGGCGGCCAGTTCAGTCGCGACAAGAATCTTCCGGACGACACATTTCCTGAAACCCAAGGAAAACGCAGTCACATTCCATTCCACAGTCGGGATTACTAGCGCATGGATTTAGCAACAGTTATAGGTTTGGTGATGGCCTTCGGCGCCGTTTTTGGTGGTGCGGCAATCGAAGGTGTCCACATAACCGCCTTGATACAGCCTACAGCGGCGTTGATTGTTCTGGGGGGTACTTTCGGCGCTACGTTCGTCTCTTTCCCCCTGTCGGCAATCATTACCGCACTTAAAAGCATCAAGATCGCATTTCTGCCGGCAAAAGTCGATCACGAGCAGGTGGTCAAGGATATTATCAACTATGCCACTAAAGCCCGGCGTAACGGTTTGATCTCACTGGAGCAGGAAGCCCAGTCAGTCCGTGACCCGTTCATCAAGAAGGGGATATCGCTGGTGGTTGACGGCATTGATCCCCAGAAACTGCGCGAAACACTTGAAGCCGATATTATGGCCTACGAAGACCATACCAAGCATTCTATCGAGTTTTATGAGGCGGCCGGCGGATTTTCGCCGACAATCGGTATTATCGGGGCGGTTCTCGGTCTGATCCACGTCATGGCCAATCTTTCCGATACTTCCAAGCTCGGGGCCGGTATCGCCGTTGCGTTCGTTGCCACCATCTACGGTCTGATTGTTGCCAATGTTGTCTGCCTGCCGATCGGAACCAAGCTCAAAATACGGATGAAAGAGGAAGTATTGCGCAGGGTCATGATCCTGGAGGGGCTGATTGCCATCCAGAACGGGGAAAACCCGCATTTCATTGAACAGAAACTGATGTCCTTCGTAGGCGGCCACTAACCAGCCATGGCACTAAAAAAAGAACCGGAAAAGCATGCCAACCACGAGCGCTGGCTCGTTTCCTACGCCGACTTCATTACGTTGCTGTTTGCCGTCTTCGTCGTTCTCTATGCGATGGGGCAGAGCGACAAGAAAAAGGTCGAAGAGGTCATGCAGGCTATTCAGCAATCCTTCGGCATGGCAACAGCCGGTGCAACCGCTCCCAGAGTCAATGTAATTCCCTCGCAGGCAATCACCATAATTCCTTCGCTAAAGCCGGAGATAAAAGTGGCGCCGGTTGGGCGGACGCGGAGCGGACAGGCGAAGACCCGCGCGGATGAGAAGGATTTTCGCCAGATCAAATCGGCGGTAGAGGCGTATCTCGTCAAGCAGGGCGCGCAAGACAAGGTGACCCTGGAGATAACCCGTCGCGGACTGATTGTCAGCCTCAAGGAAGCCGGTTTTTTCAACTCCGGCCAGGCAGCGATCAAGCCCGAGGCATATGAACTTATCAACACCATCGCTGAAGTGATGACCCAGTATAACAATCCGTTGCGGCTCGAAGGTCATACCGACAACATCCCGATCAGCACGGCTCAATTTCCGTCAAACTGGGAGTTGTCAACGGCGCGCGCCACCAACGGCCTGAAATATCTGCTCAAAAATTTTGACATCGACCCCAACAAGATATCCGCAACCGGCTACGCCGAATACAGGCCGATTGCCGATAACGCCACCCCGGAGGGGCGCGCCAAGAACCGCCGCGTCGATATCGTCATGCTGTCGGGAGAAGCCGAGCGCGGCGAGCCCTGAGCGCCGGCAACTCCTTTGCAAGCACCCTCTGAATAACTGTACCAAAATTCCAGCAGCCGTTCCGGCATAACATCTACTTTGATTATGACGTATTCTGTCATAACACTCTGCTATATTCCCCTCATAACCAAATAAGGGGAGTTACTTACTATGGAAGCAATCATGATAGCGGGTGTGGCGGTTGTCGCGGTCGGTGGCTGGTATTCAGCCCTCGATTTGCTGGCTGACATGGGTGTCAGGATAGGAAAGCGGTGTGGAGTCGATGGGAAGAGCAGCGGCTTATCCCGTTCCTTAAGTGTCCCTCCGGAGCGAGGGATCAAGCAGATGGCGGGGATGAACATTTGACAGCGCTTTCAGCAGGCTGCTCCTGATGTGCGGAATATCGGCCTGCAACTCATTGAGCAGGCGTTTCATCCTTTTGCGCTGCATGTCGGCTGTGCCGCAGACCGGGCAACAGCAGCAGACTACCGGAAGCTCCGCCAGACGGGCGAACGCGATGATGTCTTCTTCCGCCAGATAGACCAGCGGGCGTATTACGGTAATAATGCCGTTGTCGGCCAGCATGGATGCGGACATTGACTTGAGTGAACCGACGAAAAACTGGTTCAGCAGCAGGGTCTCGATAAAATCATCCCGATGATGGCCGAGCGCCAGTTTATTGCACCCCGCCGCTTGCGCGGCTTCGTAAAGAGCTCCCCGCTTCAGGCGCGAGCAGATCGAGCAGTATGAGGAGCCGGGCCGGCGTTTTTCCTTGATAATGGCATAGTGCTCGCTTGGCACCATCCGATAGGAAAATTCGTTTTTCCGGAAGAAATCCTCGATAATGTCGGTGCGGTAGCCGGGGTAGCCGGAATCGATATTGACCGCTACCAGTTCAAAAGGCACCGGTGCCCTTCGGCGCAGCTCATCGAGCAGCAGGAGCATCGTGTAGGAGTCCTTGCCGCCGGAAACCGCCACCGCGATACGATCGCCCTTTTCGATCAGACCAAAATCCCCGATAGCCTTGCCGACACCATGCCGCAGCTTCCTGAACAGGCGATTATCCCTGAAGTCATCTGCCGACGATAACTGCTCAGAACCGGTCACTGTTTCGAAACCCGCTCAAGAAAGTCCCGCACCAGCGGGGCGAAGGTTTCATGCTCCAACAGGAAGGCGTCATGGCCATATGCAGACGTAATCAGATGATACTCGGCAGTTTTTCCGAGCTCTTTGAGGCAGGTGGCCATCTCTTCGGTCTGATAGGGGGGATAAAGCCAGTCGGAGCTGAACGCATAGAATTGAATCGGCGCCCGAACCTGACTGAAAGCCTCCGCCATCGATTCATACCCCCAGGAGACATCGTAGAGGTCCAGTGACTTCGCCAGATAAAGAAACGAGTTGGCATCGAAGCGATCGACAAAATTGTAACCGTTGTAATTCAGGTAGCGCTCAACCTCGAACTGGCCAAAAAAATCGAACTGGCCGTCCCGTGCGGAGAACCGGCGCCCGAATTTTGCGTTCATCGATTCGTCGGAAAGAAAGGTAATATGCCCGATACCGCGGGCCAGAGCCAGGCCGTCCTTGGGATTGTGCTTGTATTCTCCCTTGCGCCAGGTTGGATCGTTGAATATTGCCCAGCGGGCGACGGCGTTGAGCGAAATAGCCTGCGGGGAGGGCCGCGGGGTCGTGGCCAGCACAATGGCCGAGGCAATGCTTTCAGGATACTGGGTCGCCCACTCCAGAGCCTGCATGCCACCCATGCTTCCACCCATGACCGTCAGCAGCCTCTCAATACCAAGGGACTCGGTCAGAAGTTTCTGGGCGCGAACCATGTCGCGAATGGTGACTACCGGAAAGGAAAGATTGTACCGTTTGCCGGTTTTGGGGTTGATTGAGGTAGGGCCGGTGGAACCGAAACAGGAGCCGATGACATTCGAGCAGATGACAAAATAGCGGTCGGTATCGAGCAGGCGACCGGGGCCGACGATGGCATCCCACCAGCCGGGCTTGGTTTCAGATGCGTTTCGTTTTCCGGCCAGATGCGCATCGCCGGTCCAGGCATGCTCGACCAGAATGGCGTTGGTTTTCAGCTCATTAAGCGTGCCGTAGGTCTCAAACGCAAGTGTAATCGGAGCCAGTATCCGGCCGCTGTCGAGCCGGATGCCGGATTCAAAGGTTTTTGATTGTTCCGTGATGTACCCTTCAGACATAAAAAAAGCCCTTCACATCGGATGAGAAGGGGCTGGTAAGACTGCACAGCACACCTCTCATCTTCGCCTTTCGGCAGGATTTAGCACCTGGCGTCCAATGACCGGTTGCTGTGGCTTCGCAGGGCCTTTTCCCTCCACCACTCTCGATAAGCAGGTTCGTTGTGAGACGATACGAAATAACGCCGTATTTTGTCAATAAAATTGAGTACACGGAGCGATGGCGCGGATCTCCTCCCGGTTCTCAAATAGAGTAGAAAACAACCCTGTTATCTGATATATATGCCACTTAAATTTCGCACACACGGAGTTTTCTCATGAAAAAATTCGTCGTTGGTTTACTGTTAGTCGCTGGAACCACGCTTGGCTGCGCCCGACATCATTTCAATGTCCCGGCCGAGAGTTTCGCCGAAAAAGTAAAGGTACTGGGTGTCGCACCGATTTTCGTGGATGCCGATTCCGATATCATCTACCCCCAAAAGGAACTCCTGATCCCGCTCATCACGGAGCTGAACCGGAAATACGAGCCGCTGCTCGTTCGCAAACTCCAGAGTACCGGCAGCTTCTATGCGGTTACTCCACTGGCTGACGAGCCGCAACAGCTTTTCAGTTCTCTGATGGCGCGCCGGGAAAAGCGGGATGACGCAACTATTCAATACAACAAGTACTTCTGGAAGAATGAAGAAATAGGGGCCTATATAAAGAAAAATCGTCTGGATGCCGTCATGCTGATTGTCGTGAGCGGACTGACCAAAACCAGCAAGCTTTACTCCAGCAATCTGCTGCTGTCACTTGAAACCAGCTTTAACTTTTTGACGATGACCGCCCAGATAATCGGTCCGGATGGCACCGTTCTGTGGGAATACCCGAATTTCCGCGGCCGGCTTTTGACGTATTACCCGCTGGTCAACCTTCAGTATCCCGATTTCAGCGAGTCCGAAGCAAATCTGTCCAGAAAAACCGAGGTACGCTTCAAGTCCATTGACGGAATTCGCCGAACTCTCGAGCAGAAAAAGAGCGACTGGTTACTCCGGGAAACCCCTGAACCGGAAGTCTACGGGAGATTGTTTGATGAGATTACCTCATTGGTCGCATATTCCGATGACAAAAAGGCAAAAGAATCGTCGGTAAATGACAAGTCAGTGCCGCCTGCGAAAGAAGCTCCGAACCCGGCCGAATCATCTGTGAAGGCTCCCGCGGCCGAAGCCGTACCAGCTCCTGCTCCGCCGACGACTCCGGTCGCTGAAACGCTGGACCGGGTTCCGGCACCCAAAAGCGTGGCTGCCCCGGCCAAGGTTCCGGCGACTGCGCCGAACGAAATTGTTCCGGCTACCGAAAGCACCCGCTAGCCTTTTGCTTTGACATGGCAACGGTATTTTGAGACAATCCCGCCCTTGCGGCATACGCAGCTCCCTGATCCCGAGATATGCCGCAGCTAATAAGATTTTCAAAATTCTAGCCCAGATAAACAGGATAAGTGCGTTAACGAAGTTGTTTTCTGCCAGCAAAACGAAGAAACAACTTCTAACTTGCTAAAAGGATTCATGATTCTTTCACCGAGCGACATAGCGCTCCCCAAGGGCGTAAGTGATTTTCTGCCGGAGGCGGCCGCAAAAATCGGCTTCATCGAGAGTCGTCTTCTGCGCGTCTTCGAATTATGGGGTTTTCGGCGCATCATTACCCCCAGGCTTGAGTACGAAGATGTACTGGCTACCGGCATGGGCGATGAACTCAAGGGTAAAACCTACCGGTTTGATGATCGCCAGTCTGGTAGACTGCTTGCGCTGCCCCCTGACATAACCCCGCAGATAGCTCGTATCGCCGCCACCCGCATGGCCGCCCTGCCGCTGCCGCATCGAATCAGCTATAGCGGCCGGGTATTGCGCCAGACCGAAATTCAGGCCGGCCGCAGCCGCGAGATATTCCAGACCGGCGTCGAACTGATCGGTCTGGACTCACCTGAAGCTGATGCAGAGATGATCGTCATGGCGATTGAAGCCATGCAGGTGCTGGGATTGGACGACTTCACCATTGATCTCGGTCAGGTCGAATTTTGCCAGGGAGTCTTCCAGGCATCAGGTTTGAGCGGAGTGCCGCTTCAGCAGCTGCGTGAAGCGGTGTCACGAAAGGACAGCTCGGCAGTGGCTTCCCTTCTCAGCGAGAACCCGGTTTCACCCGACTCTGCCAGGGAATTATGCGCGCTGCCCCGTCTGTTCGGCGGGCGGGACGTACTTAATGCCGCGCAGGAAATTGTGACCAACCGCCGCTCGCTTGCCGCTCTTGAAAACCTGCGGCAGGTACTGGAGATTCTCGAAATTCATGGCGTTACCGATTTCCTTTCGATTGATCTGGGGGAAACGCGCGGGCTTGATTACCACTCCGGAATCACTTTCGAAGGGTTTGTCACCGGTTTTGGCGAACCGGTCTGCAGCGGCGGCCGTTACGACAATCTGACAGGCCGCTACGGTTTCGATGCGCCGGCCACCGGATTCACGTTCAACCTGCTCAACCTGCTGCAGACGGTCGAACGCCGCCCCGAACTGCAGGGGTGCGCCGCCACCGATTTCCTGCTGTTCAATACCTGCCTTGACCGACGAAACGTGTTGCAGATTGCCCGCGAACTCCGTTCTCTGGGGTATACCACCGCCCGCGACATCATTCGTCGCGACTATGCCCAATCACTGGAATATGCAAAGAACATGAATATCCGCTGCATGCTTGTTATCGGCGACGACCGGGAGCAGGTTCTGGCTGTCCGCAGCCTGGATGGATGTACGATCCCGATCGCAAAGGACATGATTGCCCGACCGGGACTTATTAACTATATCGAAGAAAGCCAGGGAGAAAACTGAACATGGCAAACGTAGTTGTTGTAGGCGCCCAGTGGGGCGATGAGGGGAAAGGCAAGGTTGTCGATATCTACACTGAACATGCCGACGATGTCGTCAGGTATCAGGGGGGCAACAACGCCGGGCATACACTGGTGGTCGGCAGCGAAAAGGTTGTCCTGCACCTTATTCCTTCCGGTATTCTGCATGAGGGAAAGCGCTGCATCATCGGTAATGGCGTGGTCCTCGACCCGGAGGTATTCATCAGGGAGATCACCAAGCTCAAGGAGTCGGGCCGGATCAAGGATGATTCCTGTCTGTTGCTGTCCGAATCCATGCACATCATCATGCCGTATCACAAACGGATCGATATCGCCCGTGAAGCAAAAAGCGGCGACAAGAAGATCGGCACCACCGGCCGCGGCATAGGTCCCTGCTACGAGGACAAGATCGGCCGCCGTGGAATCCGCCTGATGGACCTGATCGATTCCGATACGTTTGCCCGCAAACTGAAGGAATTTCTGGTTGAGAAGAACTTCCTGCTGGAGAATTTTCTGGGGGAACCTCCTTGCAGCTTCGACGAGATTTTCGCCGAGTATCAGGGGTACGCCGATGTCCTGCGCCGCTATGTCGCCGACACCGCCCTGATCCTCAACAAGGATCTCAAGGCGGGCAAGAAGGCGCTCTTTGAAGGAGCTCAGGGAACGCTGCTTGATATCGACCACGGCACCTATCCCTTTGTCACCTCTTCATCGACCTGTTCCGGCGGCGCATGTACCGGTTCCGGCGTCAGCCCGCGTGAGATTCACGAAATCATAGGCATATCGAAGGCCTATGTGACCCGCGTCGGCAGCGGCCCCTTTCCGACCGAGCTGAATGATGCAGTTGGTGAAGAACTCCGGAGAATAGGCGGCGAGTTCGGCGCGACGACCGGCCGCCCGCGACGCTGCGGCTGGTTTGATGCCATGGTGATCCGCTATGCCGTCCGGGTAAATGGCCTGACCGGCATAGCCCTGACCAAGCTCGATGTGCTGTCCGAATTCGACACCATCAAAGTCTGTACCGGTTATACCTGTGACGGGAAGGCTCTGGAGACCCTGCCTGCCCAGCTGGAATTGTTCGAGAAGTGCCAGCCGGTTTACGAGGAACTCCCCGGCTGGAAGCAGGATATCACCGCTGCCCGCAGTTTTGAGGAGCTGCCTGCAACCGCCAGGGCATATGTGCGTAGATTGGAAGAGTTGGCCGGTTGCCCGATTGTGCTGGTATCTGTCGGGCCACGCCGTGATCAGACGATTACGATCAGAAATCCATTCTCCTGACAGCGTGAACGGAGTATATGACGACACGAAAAAGGCCGGCAAATTTGCCGGCCTTTTCACGTTCAGATTTTTGACCTACCTCTATTACTTGACGATCTCAAATTCGACGCGCCGGTTTTTAGCCCATGCTGCTTCATCGCTTCCAATGACAGCCGGTTTTTCCTTGCCATAGCTGATAATAGAGAGGTTCTCGGGTTTGACGCCAAGAGTTGTCAAATAGTTCTGGGCTGATTTTGCACGCCGTTCGCCCAGCGCCAGGTTATATTCGGCTGACCCGCGCTCGTCACAATGCCCCTCGATCTTGATCTTTGCGGCTGCCAGCGACTTAAGAATGTTTTCAGCATTTTTTGAGAGGACATCACGTGCATCCTGACGGAGATCCGATTTGTCAAAATCGAAATAGACGGTTTCTAATTTGATTTCAGCAGGTTTTACGGGCGCAGGAGTAACCTGTTCCATAACAACCGGCTTTGCCTCCTCAACCGGCTTTGCAGGTTCGACCGGCTTTGCAGGCTCGACCGGCTTTGCCTGCTCAGTCGTTGCCGAAGTCGCAGGCACTACAGCTTCTTCTTTTTTTACCGCTTCCTTGTTTGCACAACCGCCAGCAAGCAATGCGGCCATACTGATGCCCGCCAACAATGTTACCGTGCTCTTTTTCATATTTGTCTCCTGTTCCGCATAAAATGAGGCACAATGCCTTGAAAAATAAATACGAGAGAATTATACATAACAGCGTTAGTAATGCAACTGGTAATATGAATTAATTCCGCAGCAATTCTGCATTTTCACGTCATCAATGGGCTGACCAGGCCGGTTGGAAGTACGTCCCTTTTCCCTGTGAAACTTTTACCTGTCCGGTCCCGTCGGCACGCATGACATAAACCCCGTCGCCATTGCTCCTCTTCGAGCTGAAACAGATGAAGCGACCGTCGGCAGACCAGGAGGGATTTTCGTTATTGCCGTCAAGTGTGAGTTGAGTGTCCGAAGAGCCATCCGGGGCGATGGTGAATATGTTGAAGCCCCCATTGGTCATCCTCGAATATGCAATTTTGTCTCCTTTTGGAGACCAGCGCGGATTGACGTTGTAGTTGCCGGACGTTGTAAGCCGCCTGACATTGCCGCCATCGGCATTCATAATAAATATCTGCGGCTTTCCCAGGCGATCCGATACAAAAGCGAGCTGTTTGCCATCAGGCGACCAGGCCGGGTAGAGATCAAGAGCCGGATTGACGGTCAAGCGGGTCGGATGTCCGCCATCCTTATCCATGGTGTAAATCTCCGCATCACCGTCTTTACTGAGTGCCAGGGCAATTTTTCTTCCATCCGGTGACCAGCTACCGGTGATATTAAGCCCTTTGCGATTCGAGAGGGATATCTCTGCCGTGTTGGACAGGGAACGCCAATACAGATCAGGGTTGCCGCGTTTATATGACGTGAAAATGATCTCGCGGCCGTCGGGAGAAAAATCAGGGTTCAGGTTAATGGAGCCGTTTCTCGTCAAGGGGAGCGGATTGTTGCCGTCCCAGTCCATGACATAGATTTCCTTGTTGCCTGTTTGAGTCGATACATAAGCGATCCTGGTAGTAAAAACACCCTTCTCGCCGGTTAGAGCATGCAGTATTTCATCAGCAAACGAGTGGCTGAAACGCCTTAAATCCTTTGGGATTCCAAGATAACGTTTTGCGGTAATCAGTTTGCGGTTGACGACATCAAAAAGACGAAACTCGATTGTCAGACGTTCGCCTGCAAGGCTGTATTCTCCCCGTACCAGCATGTCCACACCGGCATTCAGCCAGGGCGAAAAATCAATATCGAACAGCGAAAAATCTTTGGCGTCCTGTTGCTGGGGCCGATTTTCTGCCAGAACTGAACCGGACATGTTCATGTCGAATGCAATTACGTCAGATGCAAGTTTGGCATATTCCGGATTCGGGAGAGCATCGAGTGTGCGCGGGGGATCGACTACCAGCTTTAGTTTGCGATTGCCGGGAGCGGTGACTTCTATGTAGCCCGGTTGAGCATGCAGGATTGTTGGCGGAACGACGAGAAACAGGATGAACAGGAAAATTTTCATACTTTATCCATTAGAATTACCGTGATGTCCCGTTAGAGATACCCTTTGGTCTGAAAATAAAACCGTTTTCGAAAACGGTACGATTCGGAGTAGCCGGAAACTTTTCGCTGGCAAGATCGATTGCCCGCCTGACCGCCAATTCGAAGGTTGCATCACCGCTGCTTCGCTCGATCATCATCCTTAAAAGTCTGCCGTCTGCCCCGATGGTGAGCCGCACGGCAACTTCCGGATTTTTGGTGGTGTAGCTGCTCGTAATTTTCAAAGCGTCTTCAAGTCGCGACTTGACGTAATCCGCGTAGCGGCTGCCGGCCTCGGTACCGCCGGCTCCAGGCACGCCGGCTTTCAGCTTGCTCCGCAGCTTTTCAAGAACAGCCTCTTCGCGCCGAGCCTCGCCGGCTCTCTCCAGCTTTGCCATTCGTTCGTTGAAAGCTGATTCGGTCTCTGCAGATTCCCGTGGAGCTGCCCGCTTGACAGCATTTGTGATGGTTTTGGAGGGCGGCGCCGTCATCGGGGGAGCCGGAGCGGGAGGAGCGGCCTCGGCTTGGGCAGGGCTTCCGGACTGGGGATTGGCCACCGGCAGAGTGACAATGTCCACATAATACGTTTCCTGAATTGCCATCCGGGGTGGAAACAGCCGGCCCCACCACACAAGCAATAAAAAAACCGCCAGATGTATGACGGCTGAAGCGATGAAACTGACACCGAAGCCGGCATCAATCCTTGAGACGCGCAAGCTCATTATTTTGCAGCCGGTTCCGTTACCATGCCGAGGCGTTCGATACCGGCCCCCTTGATATCGGCCATGGTCCGTACTACTTCACCGTACGATACCCCCGCATCGGCCTTCAAAAACACCTCTTTTTTTGTGCGGGTGGCAAACATGTCTGCGAGCCGCTTGCGCAGGTCTCCCGCAGGAATCTCCTCTTTGTCGAGAAAGACTTTACCGCTCTTGTCAACCGAGACAACTACCGCCTCCTCGGCTGGAGTCATGGCCTTGGTATCGGCTTTCGGCAAATTTACCTGCACCCCCTGCTGCATCATCGGTGCGGTCACCATGAATATAACCAGCAGCACCAGCATGACATCCACCAGCGGGGTGACATTTATCTCTGCCATCACCGGACGATTACTGTTATGTCCTCCCATCGCCATAACCTATTTCCCCGCGATATTGCGCTGTACGATATTGAGAAATTCTGTGGAGAAGCTGTCCATCTCATTTATCAGCACGCGGATCTTGTGCTGGAAATGATTGTAAGCCATGACTGCCGGAATGGCTGCCACCAGGCCTATGGCGGTGGCAATCAGCGCCTCGGCAATACCGGGAGCGACGACGGCCAGCGAGGCGGAGCCGGTCTTTCCGATTCCCTCGAAGGAGGTCATGATGCCCCATACGGTGCCGAACAGGCCGATGAAGGGAGAAGTGGAGCCGGTTGTGGCGAGGAATGTCAGATATTTTTCAAGTCGGGTGATCTCGGAATTAGTTGCCCGGCGCAGGGCTCGGGAGACGTTTTCAACTCCACCCAGGTCGGTACTGAGAGCGCTGCCGTCGCTCCTGCTGTCGGAGTCGACAACTTTCTTCAGCTCGCCGTACCCTTCGTTGAATAAAACCGTCAGCGGAGAGTTGGCAAAACGGTCAACCTGCGAGGCGATGGCATCAAAGCGCTTTGACTTCCAGAAAAAGTCCATGAATCTGTCAGAGTCACTATTTGCACGATTAACCTGAAAAAATTTGAACAGGATGATGCCCCAGGAAACAACCGAGAATGAGAGCAGCAGTAGCAGGACGAGTTTGACAATTATACCGGCACCGAGGATTATGGCCACGGATGATACCTCCGCTTAGTTAGAAACCTGAAAAACGTAGTACTTTCAAACAGTCAAGTCAAGACAAAACAGATTCGGCCAACCGGGTCCGTTCTTCAGCGGCCCGCCAGCCGTGCGACAACGTGGTCAAGAATTGTTCCTGCCAGCTGGTCCTTGGACATAAGCCCGCAGGCACAGCTGCTGCCATCCTTGAAAAAAAGCAGTGCCCGGTTGGTATCAACGTTGAAGCCGGCATCGGCCTGACTCACATCATTGGCAACGATCATATCCAGATTTTTTTCAATCAGCTTCTTCGCCGCATTTTCAGCCAGCGCGTCGGTCTCGGCGGCAAATCCGACCAGAAACGGACGTCGTTTTGTTCCACTATCCATACCCCCCAGTCCGGCCAGTATATCCGGATTCTTAACCAGTTCGATCGTAGTGGAATTGCCATTCTTCTTGATCTTTGTGCTGTTCCTTGCGAGTGGGCGATAGTCGGCCACCGCCGCCGCCTTGATGACCACATCACATTCAGCCACGTGCGCCATGACCGCACTCAGCATCTGGGCGGCGCTTGTAATCGTGACGACTTGTACGCCATCCGGTTTCGCAAGTGCGGTCGGTCCGCTGATCAAAAGCACCTGAGCGCCCCGCCGACGAGCCGCACGCGCCAGGGCATACCCCATCTTGCCCGAGGAATGGTTGCTTATATAACGGACCGGATCAATCTCCTCGCGGGTCGGGCCGGCGGTGATCAGTATCGTTCGGCCGGCCAGATCTTTCTCGGTCAATGCTGCGACGGCACTCTCGAAGATAGCTTCCGGAGCGGCAAGCTTTCCTTCCCCTTCCCAACCGCATGCCAGGCTGCCGCTGACCGGCGCTTCAAACAGGTATCCCAGGCGGCGCAGCTTCTGTTCGTTTTCCTGATAGATCGGGTTGGTGAACATGTTGACGTTCATGGCCGGGGCGATCAGGACCGGGGCTTTGGTCGCCATGACCGTAGTGGTGAGCATGTCATCGGCGATGCCGGAAGCAATTTTACCGATAACGTTGGCCGTGGCCGGGGCGACAATGAACAGGTCCGCACGGTCAGCCAGGGAGATGTGGCCGATCTCCCGTTCGGCAATCAGGTTGAATAACTCCGTATGGACCTGGTTTGACGACAGGGTTTGAAAGGTAAGCGGCGTAACGAACTCCTGGGCGGCCCTTGTCATGATGACGTGTACGTCTGCACCCGCCTTGGTCAAAAGACGCAGCAGTTCAACCGCCTTGTATACGGCAATACCTCCGCATGCACCCAGAATGATGGTTTTATTCTCAAGCATGTCGATGCTCTCGTCTCAGAAATAGGGATTATGGTTTTTTTCGTGCCCGATGGTCGTCTGCGGGCCATGCCCGGGATAGGCGATCACATCGTCCGGCAGCGTAAAGAGCTTGGTGCGGATTGATTCCAGCAGCTGGTCATGTGATCCGCCCGGCAGGTCCGTACGGCCGATTGAATCGGCAAAGAGCGTGTCACCGGTGATAACTTTCCGCTCTTTTTCAAAATAGAGACAACAACCTCCCTCTGTGTGGCCGGGAGTATGCAGCACTTTCAGGCAGCACGTGCCAAAGAAAATATCCATGCCGTCAACCAGGTGGGCATCAGCATCCGGAGAATTATCCCCCTGCAGGCCGTATTTGCGGGCGACTTCAGCCGACCTGCTCAACATGGGCGCATCAGCCTGATGTATCAGAAGCCGGGAGCCGTAGGCCGCTAAAAGCTGACGGTTTCCGCCCACGTGGTCAAAATGCCCATGGGTATTGATTATCGTATGGATTTTCAGTCCATGTTTCTGCACCAGGGTGGTAATCAGTTCAACATCGCCTCCAGGATCGATAACTATGCCTTCACGGCTCTGTTCGCACCCGACTATATAGCAGTTGACTGATAGAGGGCCGACAGCAATTGATTCGAATATCATGACTCTCTCTCGTTGTATTCAATTTCGGAATTTTATGGTAACCGGGTAAATCTGAAGCGGTCTACAGTTTGTTGACATCCGGTGTGGTCATGCTACACTGACTTCCAGTATGTAACTGCGCGATCAACCACGGGGAAGAACAAATGAAAATAGTTGTCGTTGAAACAGAAGACTGTATCAGTTGCGGCCTGTGTATATCAACCTGCCCGACCGTTTTCAGATTTGACAGTAAAGGCAAATCTGAATGCTTTGATCCTGCCGGAGCCCCGGAAGCCGAGATTCAGAGAGCAATTGACGGCTGTCCCGTCCAGTGTATCCACTGGGCATAATACCTGACCATGAAAAACTGGATAATTGCACTACCGATTTTATGTTCTGCCTGAGCAGAGCATAAAATCAATCTTACCAAATAAAAGGAGCGACACATCATGGAACGTTGGATATGTACCATCTGCCAGTATGTCTACGACCCCGCCCTTGGCGATCCGGACCGCGGGATTGCACCAGGGACATCATTCGAGGCTCTGCCTGACGACTGGACCTGCCCGCTCTGCGGCGCCGGCAAAGACGTATTCGAAAAAGAATGAAAGAAACCGGGGCGGGCTTTCATGCCCGCCCCAACGTTATTGATGTCTTACCGCTTTTCGGCTTCCTTGATAATATCGATCATCGCTTCGCCGGCTTCTATTTTTACCCGCCAGACCAGACCACATGCCCCGCACTCTTTGACCGGCGATTGTTCGGCCGAAAAACCGTTTGAATGCAAGTCGAGATCGACTTCTGTCCGACTGCCGCAGTTAGGGCACTTCATGGTGCTACCTCCCGTTTCCTTCTCTTCAGATTTATTATACCAGCTCTGGCAGAATAGTTGTGATCGCGTTAAAAAGCTCGTCCAGATCCGCACGGGTCATGTCACCCATGTGGGCAATACGGAAGGTTTCGCCCTTGATCTTGCCGTAGCCGTCGTCAAACGCAAATCCGGCCTCACCCAACCTCTTTTTCAGATCAGCCAGATCAATCCCGCGACTATTGCGGCTGCAGGTCAATGTCTGTGAACGGTACGCCGCTTCCGGAAATGATTTGAAGCCGCGTTCCGTCAGCCAACCGCGCACATAACCGGCAAGGTCGTTGTGGCGTGCCCAGCGATTCTCCAGTCCCTCCGCAAACATCCGCTGCAGTTGGCAATCAAGCGCATAGATCAGGGAGATGCAGGGAGTCGAAGGGGTGTTGTTCTTGGCGTCGTTGGCGGCAAACTCGATAAAATCGAAATAATAGCCGCGCCCTTCCATGCCGGCCGCCCGCTGGAGCGCCTTTTCGCTGGCCGTAAAGACAGTCAGCCCGGGCGGCAGGGCAAACGCCTTCTGTACCCCGAAGATGCAGCTGTCGATGCCAAGTTCATCGACCGGGATCTTGAGGGCGCTCATCGACGAGACAGTATCGACAATAAACATGACATCAGGGAATTTCCGCATGACTTCGGCGATCTCCGGCAGGGGGGACATGACTCCCGTGGAGGTTTCGTTGTGAATCATGGTCATGCTGTCGTATTTTCCGGTCGCCAGCGCCTTTTCAACCGTCTCGGGAGTAACCGGAGAACCCCAGTCGAAGCGGATGGCGTCAGCCTCCTTGCCGCAGCGCAGCGTGACGTCGTGCCATTTGTCGGAAAAGGCGCCGTTGCAGAAATTGGCGCACCGCTTTCCGACCAGATTGCGCACCGCCCCCTCCATGACGCCGAAAGCGCTTGACGTTGCCAGAAAAACCTTGTCATTCGTGAACAGCAGTTTTTTCAATCCGGTGGTGACCCGGCCATGCAGTTCAGCGTACTCTTTCATTCGATGCCCGATCATGGGCGAGGCCATCGCGTTCAAAACATCGGGATGAACTTCAACCGGTCCTGGAATAAACAGTTTCTTGTGCATGGCACGTAACTCCGGTATAGAAAAAAAGTGGTACGTCAGCAGATTGATGAAGCTAGCAAATGGATGGGATAAAGTCAAGATTCAGCACTTGGAGGGGGGGGGAAGTTCCGGGCGACAGCTGCAAAACGGTGCAATTTGCAATTGACGATGATGGCCTCAGTCTGTATAGTAGCGCGCTTAAATGACATTTTACCTGTACAGAGGAGCGGTCTCTATGCTGAAGCAAATTTTGTTGTTAGCCGTTGCGGTATACATGCTGTCAGTCGTCTGCGCCGGTGCGGCGGAAACCAAGGACATCAAATTCAATTTCAAAAACTCCGAGCCCGTCGTATTCAGCCATGAATTTCACCTGAAACAATACAATAATAAATGTAAAATTTGCCATGACGCGATTTTCAACCTGAGAAACAAAAAGCGCTATACCATGGCCGAAATGGAGAAAACCAAGTCGTGCGGGGCCTGCCATAGCGGCATGAAGGCATTCAGCGTCGCCAGCGAGAAGGACTGTTCCCGCTGTCACAGCGGCAAACCGCGAGATGTTCCATACACGGTGAAAGGTCTTGGCACCGCCGTCTTCAGTCATGCGACACACATTGCCAAAACGGGCGGCGCCTGCAAAGGGTGCCATAACGGCAAAGTCATAACCGGCAAGGAAAAAGCGGTCACAATGGCGGAAATGGAAAAAGGGCGTACCTGCGGCTCATGCCACAACGGAAAACGCGCCTTTGCCGTCACGGCAAACTGTGATCGCTGCCACAAAGGACTCAAGCCGAAAGAGATCACATTCAACCTGAAAGGGGTAACGCCAGCCACTTTCAGCCACTCATTCCATACCCAGGCGTACAGCTGCAAAGATTGCCATACCAAAACCTTCCCATACAAAACTGTTGTCGGCAAAGCTACCATGGATGATATGGTCAAAGGAAAGTCCTGCGGTGTCTGTCACAACGGCAAGGATGCCTTTGCGTCTTCCGGCGATTGTGACAAATGCCACAAAGGAATGAAGCCGGGCAAAATCACTTTCAAAACATCAGCCGGCGAGGCCACCTTCAGTCACGAGTTCCACACCCAGGCATACAAATGTGCCGATTGCCATACCAAGGTTTTCCCGTTCAAGGCCGGCGCGCTGAAGGCGACCATGGGCGACATGGAGGCCGGCAAATCCTGCGGTGCCTGCCATAACAAGGGCAAGGATGCCTTCTCCGTGCAGGATGAGTGCGGTAAGTGCCACAAGATGTAGGCCGGAATGATCCCTCTGCCGGAAAAGCGCAGATCATAGTATCTTGCTTGCAAATTACTGCGCACTGCGCAGAAAACCCAACCAAAGGAGGAGACGCGAACATGAAGAAGATTATTATCGCAATGCTTGCAGTAACCGTTTTTGCCGGATCAGCATTTGCCGCTGACGTGATGGAGCTGAAAAAAGGGGTAACCTTCAAGCACAAGGCTCATGCCGAGGCTCTGAAGGACTGCACGAAATGCCATGAAAAGGCAACGGGCGGAAAAATTGAAGGTTTTGGAAAAGATTTTGCCCACAAGACCTGCAAGGGCTGCCACGCAGAAAAGAATAAGGGCCCGACAAACTGTAAAGGTTGCCACACCAAATAAGCATCCTCCTCTGCGGAGACGGAACAGTCTGTCTCCGCAGAGAAAGATCCGATAGTTGTGCGCAACAGCCAGAAGCAGAGACCATCAAGTTTATTAGTTGCAAAATCTTCATTAAATCACCTCCAATTCCTCCAAATATCCCCCAAAATAGTTTTATTCTTAAGATCAGGATTTCCCAGGATCCGCATCAGCCTCTCCATGGTTGTTTGACAAGTGTGGTTTCATAAAAATTGTCTGTGTATACATAATATTCAGGATTCAATTTTCATTGCTATTGCAAATGGACTTAGTGTATACACAAAAAGGTTTTTGCGACTTTCCCGGAGCCAGCTCCACCACTCAGCCACTGATACTGACTATGTTTTGTTGCTCATGTTTTTGTTGCTCCATTACTCTCATGCGGAGGTTTAGTCAATGTCTTCAAATTTTTTCAGATTCATTGTTCTGATGTTCCTGGCGGTCGTTTGTGTTCTTCCTGCACATGCCGAGCAGGGGATGGCCATTGATCCGGCTACCTGCCTGGGTTGCCACAGCAACAAGATGTCTATTCATGATTTTGCAGCATCTGTTCATGGCAAGAATGCCTGCACCAGTTGCCACGTGGACATTATCGATCTCGCCAAGCATATGAGAAAGGAGATCAAAGTCCAGAAGGTACAGTGCGAGCGGTGCCACAAAAAACAGAGCTCCGAGCACTATGCCAGCGTCCACGCTGAAAAA
>DATNCC010000322.1:0-2403 GCA_035571735.1 Dongiaceae bacterium
AAAGTTCTCCGTCGGCGGCGGCGTGGGAATGCCCCACTCCAGGGTGGCTCCGCCCCAGGGGTTGCCGCTGAACGGTGCACCCCACCACAGGCCACGGAACAGGTTGACCAGCATGATCACCAGCCCGCAGACCAGGATCCAGCTGCCGACCGTGGCCACCAGGTTGAGGGTGGCGAACTCCGGCAGGTAATCGTAGTAGCGCCGCGGCATGCCCTTCATGCCGAGGACCTGCATGGTAAAATACATGATGTTGAAACCGGTGAACATCAGCACCCAGGCCACGAGCGCCGGTTTCTCGGCATAGCGTCGGCCGTAGAATTTGGGCAGCCAGTAATGCATGGCGGCGAAGAAGGCGAAACCGGTGCCGCCGAACATGACGTAGTGAAAGTGCCCGACCACGAAATGGGTATCGTGCACATGCACGTCCGTGGCGGCCGCCCCCAGGATCAGGCCGCTCAGGCCGCCGATGGAGAAGAGCAGGATGAAGGTCAGGGCGAACAACATGGGGGCCTCCAGCGAGATGGAGCCCTTGTAGAGGGTCGAGACCCAGTTGAAGACCTTGATGGCCGAGGGAATGGCCACGATGAAAGTCAGGAACGAGAAGACCAGCACGGCGGTGTCGCTCATGCCGCTCACGAACATGTGGTGCCCCCAGACCAGCGATCCGGCGGAGGCGATGGCCAGGCTGGAGAAGGCGATCATCTTGTAGCCGAAGATCGGCTTGCGCGAGAAGACCGGGATGACGTCCGAAATGACCCCCATGCCGGGCAGGATCATGATGTAGACCGCCGGGTGGGAATAGATCCAGAACAGGTGCTGGTACATGAGCGGGTCGCCGCCCCGGACGGGATCGAACAGACCGGTGCCCAGCAGACGCTCGGAGACCACCAGCACCAGGGTGATGGCCAGGATCGGCGTGGCCAGGATCTGGATCCAGGCCGTGGCATACAGGGACCAGACAAACAGCGGCAGTCGGCCCCAGGTCATTCCCTCGGCCCTGAGGCGGTGGATGGTGGTGACGAAATTGAGGCCGGTCAGGATCGACGAAAAGCCGATGACGAAGACACCCAGCACCGCCAGGGAGACGTTGGTGCCGGTACGGGCGCTGAAGGGGACGTAGAAGGTCCAGCCGGTGTCGGGCGGACCGCCGCCGGTGAAGAGCGAGATCAGGATAATCGCGGCGCCGAACATGTAGAGCCACCAGGAGAACAGGTTCAGGCGCGGGAAGGATACATCCCGGGCGCCGATCTGGATCGGCATGACCAGGTTGCCGAAGGAACCCTGAAAACCGGGAATGATGAAGAGGAAGATCATCACCACCCCGTGCACGGTAAAGAGCGCGTTGTAGGTCTGGGGGCCCATGATGGTCCGCCCCGGCGCCATCAGCTCGATGCGCAGAAGCAGGCCGAGCAGCACCCCCACCAGGAAGAAGCCGAAGGCGGAATAGAAGTAGAGCAGGCCGATGCGCTTGTGATCGGTGGAAAATATCCAGGAGGAGATACCGGATTTTCCGGTGTCGTTCCAGAAACTGCTGTGGCCGGAAGGTTGTGTGTTTTCAGTCATTATTATTAATCCCTAAATCAGACAAGCTAAAACCAATATATTTCACGCGACGACGCAACGACGCAACGAAAAACTTTGAAACAAAATCTTTGATTCATGATTTTAGCGTTGCGGCGTTGCGGCGTTGCGTGAGAAATGCAGTTTTATTGTTTATTTTTCCGGGATACGTTGTTTGCGTTTCCTGCCGGTCAAGAGCAGGAAGGCCAGGAAGCCGCCCGTACACAGGATGACGACCGTTGCGCTCACCCGTAAAAGGTTGAAGACATAGGTCCTGCCGGCCGGGTCGTAGCTGAAGCAGTAATCCATCAGCTTGCGGATCGAGCCTCCCGTGATGCCGCTCTTGGCCTCGACCAGCGCCAACGCCAGATCCTTGGACAGGATCGAAACACCGTACAGGTAGCGCACGACCATGCCGTCCCCGGACACTACGATAATGGCCACCGGATGGGCGAACTCGTGCCGCTGACGCTGAAAGCCGAAGCCGAGGGCATCGGTCAGGCGGCGGATAGAGGTGATGTCGCCGGTCAGGAAACGCCAGCCCTCCTCCGGGAAGGGCTTCTTCATGGCGGATAGATAGGCGCGCTTGCTGCGGGCGGCCATCTCCGGGGTTTCCTCCTCATCGAAACTGACCGAGATCACCCGGTACTCTTCGACAGGCTTGCGTTCCAGAGTTTGCAGCACACTTGCCATCCGTGTCTGCAGGACACTGCAGACATTGCTGCAGCGGTAATAGACCGGCAGGATGATCGTAGGGCCCTTGACCAGGTCGGACAAAAGGACGGAAGCACCGGACTCGTCCCGGAAGGTTATGTCGAGCGGTATCTTCGTCCCCAGATGTTC
>DATNCC010000323.1:0-13875 GCA_035571735.1 Dongiaceae bacterium
GAGGACCTCTGGTACCGTTTGAGCGGCTTTCCCATCTTGGTGCCGCCGGTGCGTCAGCGGAAGGAGGACGTGCCGGCCCTTACACGCAACTTCGTGACGGTCAGGAGCAGGGACCTCGGAATTGGGGTGCCCCCGTCAATCGCGCCGGGGGCACTGCAGCGCCTCATGGAATACGGCTGGCCCGGCAACGTCCGGGAACTGGAGAACGTGGTCGAACGTGAGCTCATCCTGCATCGTGGCGGATCACTGACCTTCAGCACGATTCTGCCGGGCCCGGAACAAAAGAACATGCCACTCGTCGCCAGCAACAGCTGCTTACTTTATCCGCTCAACCTGGACGAGGCAAATGCAATGCATATCACTGAAGTTCTTAAATTGGCTAAGGGGAAGATTGATGGTCCCGGAGGTGCAGCTGAGATGTTAGGGATCAACCCAAGCACGCTACGTTCGCGCTTGGGCAAGCTCGGCATCTGTTATCGCCGTCGGGGTCGGGAAAGCAGAAGCATCTAGGAACCGCATTTCTGCATTGATAAAGCGGGTAGGGTACCATAGTCCATAGCGGCAGTTTAAAGTGTATAACCTGCTGAAATATATCAGCAACGTGTGATTGACCTGGAGTCGATTCATATTGAGGCGGAGAAACGGAGCTCTCTGATTGAACTACTTTTCGCACCGGGCATGCGGTAACTGGATTTTAACAAATATAAAGGGTTAGGTGGTTTTGACTAACCCTTTTTATTTAGTCGTGTAACCTCACAAAAAAAACAAAGTGTGCCATGAGTACATTTTTAACACAAAAAAAGGCTAGCTTTTTAAGCTAACCCTTTGATTTAATTGGCTGGGGCGCCAGGGATCGAACCTGGGAATGCCGGAATCAAAATCCGGTGCCTTACCGCTTGGCGACGCCCCAATGATGAAGTGAGTAGTTCTAAAGTGTTTCCACAGCAGCACCAAACCAGTTCGTGCCTTTCACAAGTTCACGGCGCGCTGATTCTGCGGCATCAAAACTTTCGAAAATACCGAAAACCGTCGGTCCACTGCCTGACATCAAGCTTCCAACTGCTCCAAGATTCTTCAGGCGGCTCTTGATGTCGGCAATTACCGGAAAAGCCGGGATAGTTACCGATTCGAGATCGTTGGATAAAATTGAAACAATCTGCTCGATCGACCCGTAAAACTGTGGCAGTTTATTCAGATCGCCTTTACTTGTCAACTGCAAAGATCGATAAACCCAGGCGGTTGAAACATGAATTCCCGGATTGACAAGCAGAATCCAGCACTTCGGCATTTCCGGCAGGGGGGTAAGCATTTCGCCGATCCCTTCTGCAAGCGCTGTTTTTTTGAAAATAAAGAAAGGGACGTCAGCGCCAAGTTTACAGCCGGTTTCCATGAGCTTCTGGTCTGTCAGGCCAAGTTGGAACAGCTCGTTTATTCCCATCAGCACGGATGCCGCGTCGCTGCTCCCTCCACCCAGCCCGGCGGCAACAGGAATTTTTTTGATTATCTCTATGGAAACACCTTTATCGGATTCAGCAGGATCAAGCAGCGCCCGTGCAGCTTTCCAGGCAATATTGCCGGGGCCGTCCGGCGTTCCCTTCGCATTACAGGTAACGGTGATTCCGGGCGTATCTGTCAGAGTGAGAGTGATTTCGTCGCACAGATTCACTCTCTGCATGATCATCCGCAGTTCATGGTATCCATCCGGCCGCTTTCCGATAACATCAAGCAGGAAGTTGATTTTTGCCGGGGCGTGCAGGGTCAATGTATCCACGTAAACTCCAGTAAATGAGTAATTATCATTCCGCCGGACAAGCGGAACCAAACATGTCTTTCTTGAACATGCTATCGTGCCTGTTATATGAATAATCTCCGTTTTTGTCGAGAAGGAAGTTGTTCTTAGGTTATGAAATGAATTTGACAGGTTTACGGGCAATGTGCTACCTCTGAAAACGCTATTGTTGAGAAAAAAGGAGTTGAATGCCATGTTTAAAAATATTCGTGAAGACATCAACTCGGTTTTTGAACGCGATCCGGCCGCCCGAAATGTGCTGGAGATCATATTTTGCTATCCCGGCCTGCATGCGCTTTGGTTCTATCGTATCGCCCACTGGTTCTGGGTCCACGAGTTCTTCTTCCTCGGCCGCTTTACCTCGCATATCGGCCGTTTCCTGACCGGTGTCGAAATCCATCCGGGCGCCAAGATCGGTCGAAAGTTTTTTATTGATCACGGCATGGGGGTTGTCATAGGCGAGACGGCCGAGATAGGCGATAATGTGACCCTCTACCACGGAGTTACCCTGGGCGGTGTTACCTGGGACAAGGTCAAACGTCATCCGACGTTGCTGGACAACGTGGTGATCGGCTCCGGCGCCAAGGTTCTTGGTCCGTTTACAGTAGGGAAGGGGGCAAAAATCGGTTCCAACTCCGTCGTCGTGAAAGCGGTCCCGGATAATGCCACGGTTGTCGGTATTCCGGGACGGATGGTGATGGCAGAGGAAAAAAAGGACGAGGGGCGTGCAGACCTGCAGCATGGACAGCTGCCGGACCCCGAAGCCAAGGCGATTGCCTGCCTGTTCGACCAGATTCGTGAACTGGAGCGAAAATACGATGCTCTTGCCGCGGAACATGCAGAGCTTAAAAGCAGGATCACCGGCTGAATGATAAAGAGACAGACAACCATAAACCGCATCTTCAAAGTTTCCGGAATCGGCCTGCACAGCGGCCGGGAAGTGACCCTGGAATTTCTCCCCCGCCGTGAATTCGGCATCGCTTTTGTGTATCAGGGGCATCTTATTCCTGCCCGCTACGACATGGTCGGCGACACACGCCTCTCAACCCAGATAGGCTGTGACGGAGTCACCGTTTCGACAATCGAGCACCTGATGGCGGCGCTCTATTTTTCCGGGATCACGAACTGTCTTGTTTACATTGACGGCCCCGATGTGCCGATCCTGGACGGTTCAGCCTGGGAATTTTATCAGGGGATGTGGAAGGCGGGGGTGTATGAGTTTCCCGAGTCCGGAGTATACCTGAAGGTGCTGCGCCCTGTGGAAGTGCATCACAACGATTCCTGGGTCAAGGTTAAACCGCTCAATACGCTTGAAATTACTATGTCGATAGAATTCAGGCCACCGGTGGGAAAACAGAAAAAGCGGGTGACCGACGTTGAAAACGCCTTTGCCATCATTAATTCCCGTACTTTTGTGCTCCAGGAAGAGATCGAAGCCATTCAGAAGATCGGTCTGGCCAGGGGGGGATCTCTCGACAATGCCGTTGTGATCGGAAGTGAAGAAATAATGAATCCGCGCGGTCTCCGCTATAAAAAGGAGCTGGTCAATCACAAGATACTTGACCTGATCGGCGATTTTTACACCAGCGGTTATCGCATTCTCGGCAAAGTCGAAGCCAACAAGACGGGACATTACCTCAACAACCTGCTGCTCAAGGAACTTTTCTCGGATCCGCTCAACTACAGCATCTATTGACCCAGAATCACTTCGCCGGTATCAGTGAACAGCTTCACCGGCAATTGAAATGCCCGGACAAATATGTTCAACACCCCCTTACCCATCGATTTCACCGGAATGGCGCTGACCTTGGGGTCGGACCATTTTCCTCTGGCCTCAAAATAGGCTGTCACAAAATTCTTGTCCTTGCCGGTCAACAGCCAGCCAACAATTGGAATCCGGTTGACGATCTTGTCCACCGTCTGAAGCGGCTGGGCTCCGAGGGTCAGATTCAGTTCTTCCTTGACGAGATCGGCATTTCCTACAATCGATACATTAATGGCATTACTGCTTATGAAGAGATCCTGGGTGGACAGGATGCCGTCCTTGACCGAGATACTTCCTTTAATGTTGCTGTATGGCATTCCATCGGAAGCCATATCGGGCAGCTTGAATCTGAGAAGCTGGGAAACATTTAAAATAGAAAAAACCTTGGCCAGTGTGTTGAACTTTCGAAACTTTCCGTTGTTCATATTGAGACGTATATTCCCCAATGCGCTCTTTTTTATTTCGAGAAGAGTGTTCCCACGGGCTGTCAGGTCACCATGAAGTGTCAATGAGCCCGTAACCTCGCTGGAAATATCAAGCGCCGCGAAAAGTTTTTCCGCATCTGCCCTGGAAATATCGAGAGTAAGATCATAGCGGTCGCCCTTGTCGCCACCGGGTGCAATTCTCCCCTTGGCCGTAAGTTTCCCCCCCAGCATTCCGGCGGTCATATTTTGCAGATATATTGTTCCCTTCTCCTGCTGGGCATCGGCATACAACTTACTGAATACCAGCTTTCCAAAATTCCCGGATTCAACATTCAGGGTGAGTTTAACATCCAGACCGGAACTTTGCGTATTATCCGCCTTTTGTGCGGGTGACGAAAACATGCGCAGTTCATCCAGATCGAGTTTTGATGACGTCACGGAAATGGTCGCCTTTGGTGTGAGACCTGTCAGGTATGTGCCGCTCAGGTTGAAATTGGATGAATTGATCAGTCCGGTTACGCTGTTCAAGGAGATGGAATCTTTACGCAGCGTTACGTTGGCATTGAATCTCCTGATAGCGGCATCGGGACGACCTTCTGCAAGATTCAGGTCACGCAGAAAGAGCTGCTGCGAGGATAGCGTTATGCCCCCCTCGGGGTTTTTCAAGCTATTTATGGCGACTTTCATGGTAATCACGGAGTTGCCATACCGGGTGGCTATGCTGGAAGTTTCCAGGCTGTTTCCTTTCAAGGTAATCAAACCACTGACACCGCTGACCTGCTTCAGGCTTTCATCCGGCTGGAAGCTTATTTTTGTGAGATTCACGGTACCATAATAATCCATGGCACTCAGATCATCCGGATCGCCGCCTCCTTTGATATGAGCCTGCACTGTTCCGCGCGGCTTGTACTTCTGCCACATGGAGAGAATCGGCAGGGTTTCTCCCATTACGAACCTGTTGGTCTGGAGATCAAACCCGAGATAAGGCTTTTCTCCGTAGCCGATCAGACCGCTTCCGGTGATAATCAGCGGTTGAAGGTTATAGTTCACGGAAGTGACTTTGGTTGACTCTTTGCCGATAACGGTACTGAACTTGAGAGTATGTGGCATCGAGAGAGGTTTATTGACGTACCCAGGCAGTGAGTAGGCCGCCTGCTTGAGATCCCAGTCACCGTTCAGTCTGTAGGCGGAATAATGACCGCTGCCGGTTAATTGCAGAGAAGAGCTGTTGCTGTATTCAAGCTTTGGAATGCCGGCAACTTTGGCCAACCAGGCCATTTCAGGTGCGTGAGGTGCGATATTCATGGAAATGGGATATTCGCCGGGTTTGTCGGTATTATATTCGGTGATGGAACCGTTCAATGAAAAGGGAGAAGTTCCGAAGTTTCCGGTCATACCCTTCAGGTTGAAATTCTTACCTTTTAGTTCAATAACCCCTTTCAAGTTATTGAATATAGGTGCTTTAGGGCCATAACTCAAGACAGCTTTATCTACCGGCCCACGAATCAGGAGGGTATTATAGTTCTGCCCGACTTCCATGTGGGCAATCTGGCTTACCCGGCCGTCAAGAATTCCGGTGTCAAGCTTGAATATCCCCGATTTTATCTTGTTTTCGATATAATCGGCGGTGCCGCTTTCGATGATCCCGTACGGCACATAATTTCTGACATCCTCGTAGCGGAATGTTGACGGAGTGCTGGCTGTGGCGATGATACGAGGATCTTTGGTCAGGTAATCCCTGATCTGAAAGCTTCCCTTGATCCTGAACCCCTCCATGCTGATGTCGACAGCGAAAATATCGATCAGCTGCTTAGTCAGTGCAACTGTATACTCAACCTGAAGAGTTTTTGGCGATAGAGGCGCATGAAATACCGTCGGCCAATTCACGGATGCACCGCTGATCAGGATTTTCCCTTTCGCGGCAAAATCCTGCGGCCTCCCCTTGAAGCTTGTGGTGAAATCCAGCCTGCCCCCGGTGTTGACGAACGGAACAAATCTGCCGAAATATGGCCAGAACCTGCCGATTTCGGCCTGCTTGACCGACAGGTTGCAGTCAGCGACAGTTTCCAATAACGATTTTTCCTCTGAGGGAAGCAGCACGCCACCGGAAAGGGTGAGGTGGGTGGGAGGGCCGCTTGCTGCGGGAATGTCTGCGATCAGCTTGATGGTGCCTTTTTTACCGCGCCCAAGGTGGTCCGCAGTGAGAGAAATATTACGCAGGGCGGCAGAAAACGGCTCTTTTCGACCGGCCATATCACTCCAGAGTATCGCTCCCTTGTTTATGTCGATCTTTTTAAAATCTACGTGTGCACCCTCTTTGCCCGGTTTCAGCAAATCGTCGATATTATATGTGCCGTCCGAGTTGCGAAACAGTGAGATGGTGGTCTCATCAAGGATCAGATGCTTTAATTCGACCTTTTTCATCAGCAACGGCATCAGGGCCAACTGTACGGTTATTTGCCGGGCTTTTATAAAGTCTGCGCCACCGTCACGTTCCTTGACGGTAAATGACTTGAACTGAAAGGATGGGCCGTAATGCCATACAAACGATCCGGAACCGAAACTGGCCGGGCGGTTGAGACTCTGCTGGAGCGTCGTTATTATTTCAGTGCGATAGGCGTTGACATCCAGCAGGTAAGGAAGGAAAAATGCCGTAGCGGTCACCAGCGTTGCGACAGTTATCAGCAGGACACCGGATATTTTGATGAACCGGAATGAAATTTTCACTTCGTCGGCCTCTCCAAGGTAACCCTGACGTGCCGGATCCTTTTTCGATCGACGTTTTCCACCGTAAAGCGGATATCCTCAAAAAGGATACTTTCACCGGGCTGCAGAAGGCGCCCGGCCTGTTCGAGCAGGAAGCCGGCAATAGTTGAATAGGGGGCGTCTTCCGGCAGATGCAGATTGAGCCGGAGATTTACTTCGCGCACTGTCATCATGCCGTCAAGCAGATAATCATCATTATCCTCAACACACTGGGCTGGAGAAACATCATCAAATTCGTCGTCGATTTCTCCCACAATCTCCTCAAGCAGATCCTCCAGAGTAATTATGCCTTCAAATCCGCCATATTCATCCACAACAAAAATCATATGAGAACGGGATGACTGCATCTGTTTCAATGCCGTACTTAATTGTGCATTTGCAGGAATAAAACGAGGGGGATGAATGAGTGTGCCCAGATCAAAATCAGGCGTATCCGGGTGTGACAGGAATGGTTCGAGGTCTCTTCTGACGACTATGCCGATGATATTATCAACCTGGTCCTGATAGACCGGTATTCGTGAATAGCCGAGTGATTTAAAGACCGACAGTGTTTCCTCAAGTGAAGCATTGACAGGAAGAACGGTCACGGCATTTCGAGGAATCATTACATCCTGAACTTCCGAGTCGGAAAATTCGAAAATGCGGTGAAGAAGTTGCTGCTCATCCGCCTCCAGTGCACCGTTCGTGTGAGAAACATTAATTATCTGCCGCAATTCGTCAACGGTATATACGCTGGCATGGTCAGGCGAAACGCGTAATCCCAGTAATCTTACGGTGCTTCTGCCGGCAAAATCAAGCAGGTTTATCGGCCAGCCGAACAGAGTATGGAAAAGCCGCAGCGGCCATGCCACCGCCAGGGCAACCCGTTCTGCCCGATCCAGCGCCAGCGTCTTTGGGGCAAGCTCACCCAACACGATATGAAGAAATGTTATGATTGTGAAAGCGCCGGCAAACGCGATAGTGTGGCGGACAGCGACGGAAACCAGGCCGTGAAGGGGCGCTTCCAGCAGTCGGGAAAGAGCCGGTTCCCCAATCCAGCCCAGTGCCAGCGACGCCATGGTAATGCCGAGCTGAGTGGCGGATATGTAGGAATTAAGGTTGTCAAGCAACCCCAACAGCGTTGCGGCACGCGCATCGCCGCTATCCACAAGCGAGACAACCCGGGATCTGCGGACTGAAACAAGCGAAAATTCAGCAGCTACGAAAAAACCGTTTGCAGCTACCAGCAGCACGACAAGAAAAAGGTATAGTGACGTGTGATTCATTGCTGCATATTCCATTCGGAAGAGAACGATGTCAACAGCTACATTCTCCAAATACTATTATCATTTGACCAATATACTGATTCGTGGTAGCTTTTTACACAATATTTTTTCTTTGAAATGGAATATTTTCAATGTACATGCGGCTGATCATACTGTTTTCCTTCCTCCTTTTAGCCGCGTGTGCCGGTACCGCTCCAGCTCCGGATAAAGCCCCGCCTGTCACCTACAAGACCCACGATAATCATGCCCGCTCATTGTATCTGTTTTCCCGTGCGAGGATTGCAGTTCAGGATGGCGACTACCCGGCCGCACTGAGTCTGCTGCGCGAGGCGATTTCACTTGAACCGGATTCTGCCCGATTGCTTGGAGAAGCGGCGGAGATCAAGCTCAAAATCGGCCAGATTCCTGAAGCCCTTGAATATATCAATAAGTCGATTGCGCTCGATCCGAACTATCGCCCTCCGTATGTGCTTGGCGGCATCTTGATGTCATCAGTGGGAAAGGATGCGGAAGCGGCAGATTACTTGCGAAAAGCGGTCAAACTTGATCCATCCAAGGAAGATGCCTACCTGCATCTGGCCATGACACTGACGCGCCTGTTTGAATATGAAGAAGCCGTCTCTACCCTGAAGGCGCTGGTCAAGCTCAATCCTGATTCCATTCTCGGATATTATTATCTTGGGCGGACTTACAGCCAGATGAAGCTCTATCGCGAAGCTCTCGGGTATTTTACCAAGGTGCTGGAGCTAAGACCGGAATTTGATCAGGCGATTATCGACATGGCGGCAACGTACGAGGCAATGGGCGACTATCCGCACGCGATAGATACCTACCGTTCCCTGCTGGACCAGGATGTTCATCGCGCTTCCGTGCTTCAGCGTCTTATTCAGCTGCTGCTCCAGCAGCGCCGCTTTCCGGAAGCACTGGAATATCTGAAGATGGCTGCCAATTCCGGACTGGGCGGTCAGGAAATAGAGCGGAAAATCGGGCTGGTACACCTTGAACTTGAACAGTTTGACGAAGCGATCGCAGTATTTGGCGACATGCTTAAAAAGGATCCTTCCGCAGAAAATATCCGCCTCTATCTTGGCATTGCCTATGAAGAAAAAGGCGATCTGGATAATGCTTATTCAGAGCTGAATAAAATTCCACGGAATTCCGCCCATTTTTTCGAGGCGGTCAGCCACATCGCACAGATACTGAAAGAACAGGGCAAAACAGACGCTGCGATTGCTGTTTTCAAGGAAGCGATTGACGCTGACCGGGGAAATCTTGAATTGTACCTTAATTTGTCCGCTCTGTACGAAGCAATGGACAGACCTCAAGCCGGCCTCGAATTTCTGCTTGAAAACGAACACCCTTTTCAGAATGAGCCCCGCCTGCATTTCCGGATAGGTGTGCTGTATGACAAACTGGGCAAACGCACCGAATCGATTGACCGGATGAAGCGGGTATTGCAACTTGATCCGAATGATGCCCAAGCCCTCAACTATCTGGGTTATTCATATGCGGAAATGGGAATTAACCTTGAGGAAGCCTTGAAATACATCAAACGGGCTATTGAGATTCGTCCGAATGATGCATTTATACTCGACAGCCTCGGCTGGACCTATTTCAAGCTCAAACGCTATGATGATGCGATCAAGGCACTGGAAGAAGCGGTCTCTCTGATCGAAGATGATTCTACCATCATGGAACATCTGGGTGATGCGTATGCGGCACGCAAAGCTATCAGAAAAGCTTTGAAGAAGTATCAGAGAGCTCTTGAACTGGCTCCTGAACGCAGGGAAATTGTAGAAAAAATGCACAAGCTTAAAGGGGAACAGGTCGAAAAATGATATCATCACCGGGCGTGAGATGCCTGCTGATGGCGCTGCTATCCGGTGTAATTTTTGCGGCGTGCGACCGCCCGGAAACTCCACCCGCACCTGTTGTTACCGCTTCATCTTCCGTTCCTGCCACGGGCGATTCACTTGTAGAAGGAACCATTGGTGAAGCATCCACCCTTATTCCCCTTCTCGCAACCGATGCTTCCTCCCATGCTGTTGCCGGCCAGATCTACAACGGCCTCGTCAAGTACGACAAAAACCTGAACATAGTCGGCGACCTTGCGGAATCATTCGATATATCCGGGGATGGCTTGACAATTACGTTTCATCTTCACAAGGGGGTGAGGTGGCATGACGGCGCTCCGTTCACTTCAAAAGATGTTCTGTACACATATCAGGTTACGATAGATCCCCAAACCCCCACCGCTTACGCCGAGGATTTCAAGCAGGTCAAAAGCATCACGGCACCTGATCCATATACGATCCGCGTAAAGTATGAATCGCCATTTGCACCGGCCCTGGCGTCATGGGGTGTGAATATACTTCCGGCCCATCTCCTGGAGGGAAAGGATGTTACCAGGAGCCCTCTGGCCAGAAATCCGGTTGGTACCGGTCCTTACCGCTTCAAGGAGTGGGTATCGGGTCAAAAGATCGTATTGGAAGCCAACAATGATTACTTTGAAGGTCGCCCCTATATTGATCGCTATATCTATCGCCTTATTCCCGACAGCTCCACCATGTATATGGAGCTTAAAGCGGGCGCGATAGACCTTATGACCCTGAGTCCGGTTCAGTATGCGCGCCAGACCTCGTCGAAAAACTTTACAAACCGTTTCAACAAATACCGGTATCCGTCATCCAGCTATCTGTACATGGGGTACAACCTGCGCCACCCTCTCTTCGGCGACAAACGCATCAGACAGGCGATGACCGCGGCCATCAACAAGGATGAACTTATCCAGGGGGTACTGTTCGGCATGGGGCAAAAAGCTCATGGGCCGATTGTACCGGGACGATGGGCCTATAATCCCGATGTCAGGGATATCGGTTATGATCCGAAACATGCCGCCGAACTTTTGGCGCAGGCCGGCTGGAAAGAAAAGAACAATGACGGTATCCTGGTAAGGGATGGCAAACCTTTCAAATTTACCATCCTGACCAACCA
This sequence comes from Dongiaceae bacterium, assembly GCA_035571735.1. Classification (GTDB taxonomy): domain Bacteria; phylum Desulfobacterota; class Desulfuromonadia; order Geobacterales; family Pseudopelobacteraceae; genus JACRCG01. The sequence goes on from DATNCC010000323.1 coordinate 11,005, forward strand.
GGGGAACCAGCAGCGTCTGATGACAGCCCAGATTATTCAGCAGCGTCTGCGCCAGGTCGGGATCGACGTTAAAATCCGGATTGTAGAGTGGGCAGCTTTTCTGAAGGAGTTTGTCAATAAAGGGAACTTTGAAGTCGTCCTCCTGGCCTGGAGCATATCACAGGATCCCGACATGTACGATATCTGGCATTCCAGCAAGAACAAGCCGGGAGAACTGAATTTTATCGGCTATAACAACCCTGAAGTCGACCGCCTGCTGATTGAGGGGCGTGGTACTTTCGATATTGAAAAGCGCAAGCAGGCATACTTCCGCATTCAGGATATTCTTGCCGACGAACAGCCGTATACCTTCCTCTACGTGCCCGATGCGCTCCCGGTGGTAAGTTCACGTATTCGCGGTGTCGAGCCGGCTCCTGCCGGCATCGGTCATAACCAGATCCGCTGGTATGTACCGAAAAACGAGCAGGTGTATTAAGATGGCCCGTTATCTCATAAAACGCATCCTGCTGCTGATTCCGCTGATGATCGGCATTACCCTGATCACCTTCTCCGTTATTCATCTGGCGCCGGGTGAACCGGTTGAGATGCAGATGGCGATGAATCCCAAGGTCGGCAAGGAAGCTCGTGAGCGGTTGACGAAGTTCTACGGCCTCGATAAGCCGCTGCACGAGCAGTACTTCAGCTGGGTCGGCAAAATTGTCCGGCTCGATCTGGGCAGGTCGTTTTCATCGGACAATCGCCCGGTTGTAGACAAGATCAAGGAACGGCTCCCGGTCACCATCTCATTGAATGTGGTTGCCCTGCTGCTTGAATTCGGTCTGGCGATCCCGATCGGAATACTGGCAGCCACCCGCCGTGATACCTGGCTTGACAAGGGAATCACCGTATTCGTCTTTGTCGGTTTTGCTGTGCCGACATTCTGGCTGGCGCTGCTGCTGATGTACTTTTTCGGGGTCAGGCTTAACTTGCTGCCGATTTCGGGGCTACATACACTCGGGAGCGATTCCTGGGGAATAATGCGATATCTGCTGGATTTGGCCAAACACCTGGTCATGCCGATCATGGTGGCTTCTTTCGGGAGTCTGGCCGGGCTTTCCCGTTATATGCGTTCCGCCATGCTGAACGTGATAAGTCAGGATTACATCACGACCGCCCGTGCCAAGGGATTGCCCGAGCGGGTGGTGATTTACAAGCATGCCCTGCGCAACGCTCTTCTGCCGTTGATAACGCTGCTAGGCTTTTCGATTCCCGGCCTGATCGGCGGCAGCGTCATTTTTGAAACCATTTTTGCCATTCCCGGAATGGGGCAGCTCTTTTATCAGGGGGTTATGTCGCGTGACTACCCGGTGGTCATGGGGATCCTGGTGATCGGCGCTTTTCTGACGCTGATCGGCAATCTGATTGCCGATCTCAGCTATGCTCTGGCTGACCCGCGTATCCGGCATGGAGAAGGGTAGGGCGATGGACTTCACACATTCCTATCTGAATTCGATCTTCTGGCCCAGACTCCGGCGCAATCGCCTGGCCCTGCTGGGTGGCAGCGTCGTGCTGGCGCTTTTTATCGTCTCTCTTCTGGCGCCGCTTATTTCCCCGTATGATCCCAGTGTCATCAACGCCTGGAAAGTGCTTTCGCCGCCTTCCTGGCAGCATTGGTTCGGCACCGACGAACTTGGGAGGGATGTGTTCAGCCGGGTTCTCTACGGGTCGCGGGTTTCACTCAAAGTCGGCTTTGTGGCAGTCGGGATTGCGGTATCGATAGGAACCGTAGTCGGATTGGTGTCAGGATACTACAGCGGCCTGGTCGATGCCACGCTGATGAGACTGGTGGACATAATGCTCTGTTTTCCCGCATTCTTTCTGATTCTGGCGATCATTACCTTTCTGGAACCATCAATCTGGTACATCATGATGGTGATCGGTCTTACCGGCTGGATGGGAGTAGCGCGGCTGGTCAGAGCTGAAACTCTCTCGATCCGAGAAATGGATTATATTCTTGCTGCCCGGTGTATCGGCTGCTCCAACACGCGCATCATATTTCGCCATATTTTACCCAATGCCGTTTCGCCGGTGCTTGTCTCGGCGACACTCGGCATTGCCGGCGCCATCCTGACCGAGTCGGCTCTGTCGTTTCTCGGGATCGGCGTGCAGCCCCCGACACCCAGCTGGGGCAACATCCTCACCTCCGGCAAGGATTACATCGAATTTGCCTGGTGGCTGTCGCTCTTCCCCGGCCTGGCTATTCTGGTGACTGTACTGGCCTACAATCTGCTGGGCGAGGGGATCCGCGACGCGCTCGATCCTCGCGTGAAACGCTGATGCGCTTGTCAGTGCGCCGTATACTGCTGAAATGTTCAGATTTGACAATGTGAGAGCGTAGCTCTTCTTCAAAACACCTTCCCCATGCAGAATCCTTGAATTCACTCTCCGATTACACCAATTTTTAAAAGTATAACCGGTTTTTTCTGCAGTCGCCCGTTGCAAAAAACATGTTTAAAATATGCTCTCAAAGGACGTTTATTATTTCAGAAACAGGTCAAGAATATCCTGCAACTATCTTTTGTAATACGTAAAAAACAAACCTTAAATCACTGAGTCCATACAAAAAATACAATCAGATGTTTGTTTATAAGCAACTGTTATAATTCAACAAAATAATATATTTATTATTTTAATAAAAATTATTGACAAATATATAACATTGTACTAAATATTTCAAAAATCCAGTAATACCGTATTTGATTTATTACATAGATGAATTCCACTTGAAGGGATTTACTCATATGACAAGAGAAAAGGGTGCATATTCGGTGCAGGCTGTCATCAAGGCCATCGATCTGCTTGAAGCTCTTGCACAGGATGGAGACAGCCCAT
>DATNCC010000324.1:0-33452 GCA_035571735.1 Dongiaceae bacterium
ATCGCTTCAAGAAACTTCTTCGGAATAGCTTCTTCTTTCGCCAGTTCGGAAATGAGAATCGGTTCGCCCGTGGAATGTTCGGCGAGATACCCGAGCGCCTTGAGGGCGTATTTAGTCTTTTTTGATATCATATCTATTAAAGATGTAGATAAACAATGCCTATACTGATGTCAAGAATATTTTATCTGTTATTGCCAATTTTTGCAGTCATAGAGCAACGCCACAAAAGAATTCATGATTAAATTATTGCTGCGAACTTTCCTGTTCTTATTTATCTTCTTTGCGAGGCGGCCTGGACTCGATTTCACGCTTCTCATGGTAGAAGAAACGGACCATGTAGTACTCGAATGGATAGCCGCTCTCATAGTAGCGGAAGCTTTGCTGATGCCGCGTGTCGATGGCCTCCATTGTCTTTATCCCTGCAGCTATGACAAGACTTTTGTCGGAGTTCCCAAAAGGAGCGACTGCAGTGTAGATGCCGAAATTGACACCGCTGTCCACGGCGAGCCCACTCGTGTCCCGCAGACTTGATGGCCCGTAGATCGGCAGCACCAGGTAGGGACCGGAATCGGCGCCCCAGTAGCCGAGAGTCTTGCCAAAATCCTCGTCGTGCCGCTTCAGGCCGAAGCTGGTGGCCGGGTCGAACATTCCTCCAAGGCCCAGGGTACTGTTGGTCAGGAAACGGCCAAGCGTCGTCACGGTCTCCGCACCCTTCAGCTGTAACAGGCTGTTGGTAAAATTCCGGACCTCCCCGAGGTTATTATAGATACCTGAGACCCGCTCCTGAACGAACGTGGGAGTAATAAACTCATAGCCGCTCACCACGGGAAGGAAGACGTGTTTGTCGAAGTAATAATTGAACCGGTACATGCTGCGGTTGAACCCTTCCCAAGGATCAGCTACCTCGGCAAAACGCTGATCTCTGAACTCGTTTATCGAGTGCCGCGCCGGCACTTCGGACTCTGTGTTAAACCTGGTTGCGGCGCACCCTGTAAGAATAAGCGAAAATACCAGGGCGAATATGCTTAGTAAGTTAGAAAATATTTTCTGCGGCATTTTGCAGGAAATATTTTCGTGAACGCACTTATCCCGTTTTATCGGGGTTAAGCCGGCTTTGTATCGGGGTATTGTCATCGCAGCACCAACCTCATTTTTTGAAAAAATCAACCATGAATGCCAGGTTATCCTTATACTCAAGGTTGCCCAGATGGCCGCCGCGCGGGTATATCTTGGCCCGCGCGCCGAACAGCTGCCGCAGGTAATCAAGCTCCGCCCTGCTCAGAATAAAGTCGTTCTCATTGGCCATCACCGCGAACTTGGGAGACGATTTCAGATACCCCTCAATACTCCTGAGACTCTGGGAGTCGATAAGTCCCTGCTTGGTTAGTCCCGGTCGCCGCTTCTGGAAGTAGGGATAGAAGTACTCGTTGAAGTAGTCGAAAAAGCTTAAATGAGTGGAAACCAGGAAAAAGTCGGAAAGGGAATCAGTTGGGGTCAGCACCCTGTTTTTCGGCACGACGTAGCCGCTGTTGGTCATCACGTCGGAAGAAAAGATCAGCCCGGCCAGGTTGATTCGATAGGTAAGCCCAATCAAGCCGGCGGTTTCCTCCTGGGAGAAAAGTTGCTCCGTGTAGATTGAGTAGAGAAATTCATCGTTGATCGCAACGTAATTGCCATAGCGGTAGAACTCGCTGAATTTGGACAACATCTTATTGAAGAATATGCCCTGTTTTCTGGATCCTCCGGGAATCTTCTGCATCAGGTCTTCGATTTTTGTGGCCGAATTATAAACGCTTACCGGAGGGTTAATCATGAGCACCTTACGGAAGTTGAAGGTACGGAGTTCCTCGTCCAGTTTCGCCACGAAGGCAGCCTGACTGGCACCCTGGCTGTAACCGCCCAGGTGAAAGGAAGTCACCTCAATGTCGCCTTTTACCTGTTTCCAGGCGGCTTCCATCACCCGGTACAGGTCAGCTGCGTCCTCTGCCATATCGCCCGGGATACTGCTTTGGGAGGCAGAGATAATGAAGTTGGCTGTGGTCGGCGACGGCAGGGTGATGACGTGGAAACCTGCCTGGTAGAGAGCCTTCATCATGGTCATAAGCTTGGCAGACTGGGCGCTTGCACCGGAGCCTGCAATCAGAAAGACCAGCGGCGCTTTCTTGTCCTGGTAGGCAAACGTGCAGAGCAGCCCCTCGTCGTAAAAGAATATCGGTGGTTTCTGACGACCCGGGAAGACATCGAGCACGAGTTGCCGGGAGCGTATTTTTGCGGGTAGTTCCGGCATGAGTTGAGCCGGAGTCCCGAGGATGGTGGCCTCATACGATCCCTGGATCGGGTAGCCGTAGCCGTCGTCAGCCGCATGGCCCGACGAAGGGATCAGGGCAATACAGGCGACGAAAAACAGTATCAAACGAATCATATTGAAGCCTCCCACGAAACGTTCATAATCCCTCAACCTGGGCCATATCCTGCACTACGAACCTGCCGCAGATGAAACAGAACAGACCTGCCAGTACCATGGCACACGGGGTAATCAGAAGGGCGCTCTGCAACCCCCACTGGTCAGACAGCCAGCCGAGGATGGAAGGAGAAACAGCGTCACCCAGGGCGTGGATAAAGAAAATGTTGACCGCAAAGGCCATGGCGCGGACAGTCGGATTGGTCACGTTGATGATGACTGTATTGAGCGGCCCGGTGTTGAGAAAGAGAAAAAACTCGGCAATAAAAATTGCGGACATGCAGCCGGCAAGACTTGGTGCAAGAATAGCCCAGGCGGCAAAGGGTGTACCGATCAGGAACCCCCAGCCGGAAACCAGCAGATACCCCTTGCCGCTCCTTTTTTGCCAGCGGTCGCCGAGCCAGCCGCCGGCCAGGGTACCGAGTATCCCCGCAAGCACCGTGGTCACTCCGAACAGCGTGTTTCCCCGTGCCACATCGAGAGAATGGAAGCGGTTCAGGAATGATGGAATCCACTGGGCAAGCCCGCCGATGGCAAAGGTCATGGCCGCCATGGCCAGGGTATTGCAGACGAATGAGCGATTTCTGAACAGTGCCGCATATCCTGATGTAACATTTCCTTGTGGAGCCGTGTGAAGAGCGTCGCCGCCACGGGGAGGTGCCCGCAACAGCCATATGGGAACGGCCAGGAGCAGCCCCGGCAGACCGACCAGCAGAAAAGCGGCATGCCAGCCGTACCGTTGTCCCAGCAGACCGCCAAGCAGATACCCCAGCGCACTGCCAACAGGGATCGCGACATAGAACCAGGCGAGAATCCGGCCACGGCACTCCTTTGGGAAAAAGTCGGCAATGAGTCCGGGCGAGACCGTACCGAAACTGGCCTCGCCGACACCGACGGTGGCACGTGCGGCCAGCAGCGTCCTGTATCCGGAGGCAAAACCGGCCAGAGCCGTGGCCAGACTCCAGACGACCAGGCCGCCGGAAGCCAGCCTGGTCCGACTCCAGTGGTCGCCGAGCCACCCGAACAGCGGGGCAAAAAGCAGATAGCTGAGCATGAAGGCACTGCCGAGAACCCCCAGCGCCGTATCGGTAAGATGCAGATCGATCTTTATCAGAGGGAATACCGCAAAGAGCACCTGCCGGTCGATGTAGTTGAGCAGGTTCACCGCCAACAGGAGTCCCAGGGCGTAGCGGCGGTAGTGCATCGAGATCGGATCGGTGTTCATGCGGTGTATTCTCCAGACACAACAATTACTTTCCTGTGATCGATCCTCGCCAGAGAATACGTGCGGAACTTTGGATTACAACTATCTGATTGTGCGAGGAAAATAATAATAAAGGAGCGGGTGAACAAACTGTGACCATCAGACCCGTCATAGATAACAAAACTGCCATTTAGTACGGACCACGTTGAGGCGGCTATTCATACCATGTACCGCGAGGAGGAAGCGCCTCCCCCCCTCACGGTCCTGGTTCATGTGATCCTACATTCCAGCCTGTTGTCTGGCTGCCTTCACTTCACGTTCGATGACGATCTCAACGCGGCGGTTGTTGGCGCGCCCTTCAGCTGAAGCGTTTTTGGCGATCGGGCTGCTTTCTCCCTTTCCGCGTGACTGGATGTGGTCGGCCGGGTAGCCTCCCTGGACGAGGTAATCGCGGACCGCGTCGGCCCGGCGTTGCGAGAGACCCTGGTTATATGACTCGGAGCCCTGGGAATCGGTGTGCCCCTCGACGACGAGGTTGCGGGCGCGGATCGCCAGCAAAGCTTTGGTCACCTGGTCAAGTTTTATCCGTGCGGGGGGCAACAAGGTCGCCTCGGCGGATCGAAACAGGATGCTCCCGGAGAGCGTGAGTACCAGTCCCCGTTCCTCTTCCTTGAGCGAGGCGAGCGAGGCGAGTGAGGCGAGTGCAGCGGCCGTCCGCTTCTCGGAGTCACTTAAATCCTGCTTCGCCTTAAGAATATCGGCTTGTTGTTTCTGTAATTCGGCATTCGCCTTGTCATTAGCTGTCTTGAGCGCAGCTTGCTTGTCAAGTTCGGCACGTGTTTCGGCTGTCCGTTTCTCGGCATCGCTCAAGTCCTTCTTCCCTTTCGCGATCACGGCTTGCTGCATCTGAAAATCGGCGTCCGCTTTGTCCTTGGCTTTCTTGATCTCGGCTTGCTTGACGAGTTCGGCCTGTGCGTCGGCTGTCCGTTTCTCGGAATCGCTTAAATCCTTCTTCCCCTGCTCCACAATCTTGGCTTGTTGCGACTGGAAATCGTCGTTAGCACTGTCTTTGGTTTTCTTGGCAGCGGCCATGGAGCCGAGCGCTCCCGCCTGTTCGGCCTTGCGCTGGGCTACGTAGGCGAGATCTTTCGTTTTGTACGAGTCTGGATACTTCTTGAAGGACTGCTCGGCCTGGTTGAGCGCCTCTTGTGCCTTATGTAATTCCGCAGGCACGAGCTGCTGCGCCGGCCCATCGTTCGCAAGCTGGTAGGCCAATCTGGCATTGACGAGTTCGTTTGGTGCCACGGTTGCGCAGCCTGCGAAGGCAGCAGCGAACGTGATCAGAATAAATAATTGCAAAGTTTTCATGAAATTCCCCTTTTTGGTTATTGGTTGTTTTTCCGGAGTTGGCGTGCACGCTCTACGGCTGCCATGGCTTCTGTCTTCTCAGCATCCTTATGAGAGAGCGCGACAGCCAGCTCGGCATCGGCTTCGGACCGCATCAGCATCGAATCGGCCTTCTCCTTCTCGCCTTTAGCGGCCAGCGTCTTGGCAGCTTCCAGTTCCTCCTTGGCCAGTTGCAAATGAAGCGAGGCTTGCGGTACCTTGGCCGCCCCCGACTCCTCTGCGGCGCGGATACCCGAAGTTGACGCCTCCGTGCGCAGCGGAACATTTGCGCATCCCGCAACGATCCCGGTGGCCGCAACGGCCACTACGAACAGCATGATTCCGATCTTGGATACGTGCTTCATTGAATTCTCCTTTTATGCTTGGGTAGTAGGTTGTCTCATTGGATCAACCTCGTTTCTTTCAACAACTTGTCCTCAAGTTAAGGCAACTAATGTGCCAGAAAAAGCCCATAGATTCCGAGATTGCAAGATGCTGGATATATTGGGATATTGGGAGTAATGAGTGGGGGGTATAGGAAAAATCGCTAGCAGAATCCGCCAAGATTAACATAACTGTCATATATGGCGGACCATGTTGAGGTTAGAATCAGGTAAGTCGAGCCCCTTCGCCGGCAAAAAGTGAGAACGGGGATATTTTCAGAGTTTCTCCACCGCCTGGCGAACCTTTTCCACGATATCTGCCGGTTCTTCCGAGCGGAACCGCAGCGGTTCTCCGAAGGTTACCGTCACCGTACCCCGTTTCGGAACAAATGCCCCATGCGGAAGAACCTGCCCGGTTCCACTGATTTTTATCGGCATGACCGGAATTCCCACCTCTTTGACCATGATGCCAAGTCCTAAATGGAAGCCATGCATTTGACCGTCTTTTGAATGTTCCCCTTCTGGAAATATGAGAATATTAATGCCGGCATCGGCGAGGCTTCCCATATATTTGAGTGAGCCGCTGAATCCCTGCGACTGCGGCAGAGGAAAGAGGTTGAACAGCACGGTGGCGTACTCGTAGCATAAGCGCCTCGCAATCTGGTTGACCCCGTGGTACTCGCCGAAGAAGAACTCTTCCCAGGCGGCGGTGGCGGTTCTGGAACGAAGCTCGTGAGGAAGCGCGAACATGATGGCAGGCTGGTCAAGATAGCTTAAATGATTGGCTACGAAAAACACCGGTCCCGTCATGTTTTCCAGGTTTTCAATACCCCGCACTTCGAGCGTAACGAAGCTGCGGAACAGGGGACCGTGGCACAGGGCGTCCCAGACCATTCGCACCCACCTGAAGAAGCGGTCATTGGTCCAGAAGCGGAAATGATCGTGATGGCTCGGTTTCTCCCGTTTTGCGATAATCCGGCGCAGGTCCGAAATCCTGGTCTGCGGCCCGATCTGCGAGTCCTCGATATCGAGCCGGTATTCCTGCTCCAGGAAACTGACCAGTTCGACCCGGTCGATGGAGGTAAGACCCAGGTCAGATACGAGCAAAGATTCCTCGCGGATTTGACCGGCAGCTGTTCCGGTCACCCGGGCGAGCAGGTTGAGCAGACTGTCTTGAGAGACGGTTGCGGCGCCCCCCTCCGCTCCTTTTATAATCTCTTCCTTAACCGAGAACTTTTTGATCTTGAGTGTCGTGGTTTTGGGGAATTCCGGTTCGTTCCAGACGGTGAATCCGGTAATCCGCTGCAGCGCATCCAGATCCTCGTTTGCCTGAGCGACGATCTCTTCGGGAGCGGTGACGCTGCCGTCCAGGAGCAGCACGGCGTGCACCTCCTCCCCCCCTCCCCTCTCGACGCCGATGACGCACGACTCCTTCACCCCCGCGATCCTGTTCAGGACCGCTTCCAGTTCGTCGGGATAAACGTTGACCCCCGAACCGGTGACGATCAGTTCCTTCTCTCTCCCCTTGATGACCAGCCCGCCATCCGGGCCGATCTCTCCGAGATCGCCGGTCCGGAACCAGCCGTCACCCGTGAAGGCGTCACGGGTGGCCTGCTCGTTCTCGTAGTAGCCTTGGAATACGTTGTCCCCGCGCACAAAAACTTCCTTCCCCTCGATCTTGACCTCAACCCCGGGCAGAGGCGGTCCGACCGAACCCGCGACCTGACGCTCCATAGTGTTGACGCAGAGTACGGGCGAGGTTTCGGTCAGGCCATACCCTTCCAGAACCGTGAATCCCATGCCGCGCCAGAAATTGAAAATCTCAGGATCCAGGGGGGCACCACCAGAGACGAAGACGGCGAAATTACGGCCGAACTTACTCCGTACCGGAAAAAAGATGCACCGGCGCAGACCATCAGGAAGCCTTACTGCGAACTGCATCAGTTTTCGGAACAGTCCGGAGAGGTGTTTTTCCTCAACTTCCCTCTCGATGGTTGTTTTCAGCAACTGCATGAGGCGGGGAACGGAAATGATTACGTAGACGTCCTCCTCGCTCAGCGCTTCCATGATCGCGGATGGCTTGAGGGTACGCAGATACACGACCGCCGCGCCACGGTAGAGCGGGGTAAAAAATCCGCCCATCTGCTCGAACATGTGGGATAACGGGAGCAGGGAGAGGAAGTTGAACCGGTCGGTGATGATCGGTATCTGCCGGTTTATCTGGGTCATGTTGGCGATCAGGTTTTTGTGAGTAAGGATGACCCCTTTCGGATTGCCGGTAGTACCGGAAGTATAGATCAGTTGCGCCATATCTTCGGGCAGGGCGGAGGCGAGCTCACCGATCGGCGTAATATCTTCGAGCAGGTACTGAAGATCCTCCAGAAACAACGAAACCGCTGCGGTCAGCGGCTCGGATTTGAACCGGCTCTGCAGGACAACGGTGGCGCCTGTGATATCGCGGATGGATTCCGCACGCGCCGGATCGGACATGAAGTCCACCGGTACGGCGACCGCGCCACGGATGATGATCCCCCAATAGGCTACTGCCCACCAGGAGGAATTGGGCCCCCAGACCAGCACCCTGTCCCCCGCTGCAACGCCGTGTTGTGCCAGAAGATTCGCCATCTTCAGGGCAAGATCATGGAATTCCCGGTAGGAAACTTTGAGCCGTCGTACCCCGGTGCGGTTCACAAAGGCGGTTCTGTCACCCAGAGCTGCGAAGGTGGCAAAAAGATCAATCAGTGTCTGCATCAGATACTCCGTGCTCTTCCATAACAATTATCCTGGCGCTAAATGCCGGCTGTTTCAAAGCCTATATAGTTTCCATCCGGAAACTCCGGATGAGAAACTATATAATTCTTCGCCCTTGAATGATACGCAACAGCATCACGATAATAGCAATTACGAGCAGAACATGGATCAGACCACCCATCGTATATGAAGTAACTATGCCCAACAGCCACAACACTATCAGCACCATACAGATTGTCCACAACATGACTTTCTCCCTTGTTAAATGTCGGTTGTCGGTAAACACAAGTGGCATGCCACAACCCTGAGGTTAATTATTGCGTCCCCGACCTCGTTCTTCATCCTTGTCCTGACCACGCCCTTGCCGCTCTTGTGGTTCCCCTCTGTCATGCGATTTTTGATCATGCCCTTGAGCCTTTGGTGCATGCTGCTCTCGCTGTGCCTCTCCTGACTGCTGCCTCTGCTCCTGGAGTGCGGGGCCGCGATGCTCAGGAGTTGTGTCGTTTGGAGCCGTTTTTTGAGCGGATTCGCCACGCCGCTGCGGAGACTGCTGCCTTGGACTTCTCGTCTGAGGTTCTTCCTGCCTTCCACGCTGAACGGATCCAGGCGCCTTTTGTCCTGCCTGTTGCTTGAAATGCTGGCGGACTACCTTGTCACGAGGCTGATAACGGTAACTCTGGCTGCGCAGCGTATGCTGCTGCTCTACCTGACGGGGATACCGGTCTCCCGAATACTGCCTCTGGTAGACAGGCAGAGGGGCGCGCGACGGAGCAGCGTTGCGATTCCACCGGCTCCATCCGCTGTGACGCTGTTCCCAGCCATTACCCCAGTGTTGGCCCCAGCGGGGCGGGGCATTCGACTGCCACCCGCGAAAGTACACGGGAGGCTGCCGGTAGTAGCGTACCGGGATACGAAGGACAAACAGCGGTACAACCTCCGGCTCCACAAACCCCCAGGGGCCGTTGTACCAGGAACTCGCGTACCAGTTGTCGTCCTGGTAGATCCAGTACATGCCGTCGTAAAAGAAATAATTGCCATTCACCTCTGGAGCATAGTAGACCGGGTAGCCCGGCACGGGGGTGAGTTCCGGGTACAACGGCAGGTTGATCCCGATGCTCACGTTAGGCAACCCGATACCGATGCTCACCTGGGCTCCGGCAGAAGCCACCGAGCAGATCAGCATCCACAGAACAATCAATCCGCAGCGTTTATTCTTCATGTTATCCTCCAACGGTTACAAGTTTAGATTTCAAGAATCCTAGTCGTCGTGCCTGCCATGGCCGTGCTTGCGACCATTATCCTCGTGATGTTTCTTATCGTATTTATAATGCTTGCCATGTTTTCTCTTTTCCATATACACCCGGCGATCTCTTTCCACATAGTATGGACGCCCCCTGTCGCTCTGGACGTATACATTCGGCGGCGCCGGCTGGTAGTCACTGATGCTGAAACTCGCATTGGGAGTTCCTACCTGGGCGGAAAACGCGGCCTCGGCTTCATTGATGCCGAAAGTCATGGCGACTGCAGTCAGGGCAATCATTGAAAGAATGGATTTTGTTAGCATTACGGCTCCTTGTTAAACTGGCATATGTTCGTTGCAGGCAGGCGGCCTGATACTGAAGTAATACATCAACCGTGCCAAGAGAGAACGGCGAGCCTCATGATTATAACTTGCTGATTTACAGGAATAATTTAAACATGCGATAAAGATTTAGAGAGCAAGCCGCTAATGTGGGCCGTCGTATTCAACAAAGCCGTCACATGTGGCGGATTAAACGGAACGGGGGTTAACCGTATTCGGCAACCCCCGTTCTGTCGTGTTTCGGCAACAGGATGAGAACCTGTGTCCTGCTTGGACGATTAGTTGAAGAAATACCGGAGGCCGACGGTTGTGGAAAAGCTCGACGGATCAAAATCGCCTGCGTGGTTACCGTTCTGTCGATCGGTAATTTTGGCATCGGGAGCGGCTACCAGCTTTGCCTCTGCAGTCAGTGCCAGGTTTTTTTGAAGGAAGTAATCGACGCCGCCGCTTATATGAACCCCTACCGTCGTGTCGACGTCGCTTCTTGCTCCGCCATTTTCATCATAGTCTGTGGCAAGTATGTCCAGTCCGACACCAAGATATGGAACCAACTGGCGCTGCTGAAGCGCGAAACGGTACTGACCGCCGAATGAAACGTTGGTAACGCCGAAATCGCCGGTATCGGAACCGAAAGATGTCCGGGTTACATCCAACTCAACAGCGATGTGATCATCGATGCCGTAGATCAAACCGCCACCGGCGACAAAGCCGGTATCGGTCCTGTTGTTAATGAATTCAGCGTCGTTGTCCGCCGGGCTTATGAAACCGACCCTGCCGGTAACGCCGACTTTCCCCTTGATGCTGTCGGCCATGGCCGTACCAGCGGTCAGAGAAACTGTTGTTGCCAGGCATGCTAATACGATGAGCTTTTTCATTGATTAATTCTCCTGTTTTGTTTGATTTATTCCGACTAGATAACAAAGCCCGCAGCCAATAACCGGCTGTGGGCCTCATTGATTTTTATTCCCGGACCTTGGCCCGTATATTACTGCTCTTCGATGACCTCAATAACAACTCTCATATTGGCAAGAGCAGCCGCTGAGAGCTTGTCCGCAGGATTTGCTTCATACTTGGCAGGACTCTTCTTACCGTATCCGATCGTGGTAAGTCTGCTGCCGTCAATTCCGCCGGTTTTTACGAGGTATTCCTTGACCGCCTCGGCTCTTCTTTCGCTCAGGTTCTGATTGTATTCTTCCGAACCGGCAGCGGAGGTATACCCGGCAATACGGATTTTCATGGCAGGGTTGTCTTTCAGGGCCTTTATATTACCGTTCAGTATTGTCTTGCCGTTTTCTTCGATTTCAACACTGTCGAAGTCGAAGTGTGAATTATCGAGTGTGGCCAGAACGCCCACAACCTTTGGCGTTGAATATGCGGTAAAGTTCCACACGTAGGCATGTGCCAGCGCATTGCCGGCCAGATCCATGGCCCCGGTTGTAACCGTGGCGGTATAGACCTTGCCTTTTTCGAAATCTTTTGCCGGGGTGAAAGTCGCATTGGATGCAGAAGATGTCACTTTGCCATAAACAGGCGTTGTCCCCTGATACAAGGTAAATGTTGTTGCGGTGATCGTTGCCGGATCCATATTCTCACTGAAGGCGGCGTTGACTTTCTGTTTGACAGGCGTGGCGGTGTCGCCATTAACAGGAGACGTGAAAGACACTGTCGGTGGTGTGGTATCTGCGACCAGACCTGTGGTGAATCCCCACTCGTAATTATTTGCCAGTGCATTTCCTGCCAGGTCCCTGGCACCGGTTGTGACTGTGGCGGTATAGGCCTTGCCTTTTTCAAACTCACGCGCCGGGGCAAAGGTCGCGGTTGCGTCCGTGGAGGTCACTTTGCCTGGCACGGGCGTATTTCCCTGCTTCAGGGTGAATGTCTCAGCTGTGAGCGTTGCAGGATCCATATCCTCACTGAAGGCGACACTGGCTTTCTGATTTAAACGCACATCGGTGTATCCCTTGACTGGGGCTGTGAACAGCACTGTCGGTGCGACCGTATCTGCCGGTTCTGTTGCAGCAGCCATAGTCTTGACCGTTTTCCTCACCCCGCCGAACTGGAAGGTCAGGCCGACCGAATATTCAAGATTGTTGCTGCCGGAGTCGTGGACAAGCAGTACGTGGCGCAAGTCACCGCGCAGGGCAACATCGGGGGCGACGAAGTATTTTACACCGGCGCCATAGTTGACAAGCCCGGCGTAGTGGCTCTTTGTACTGGGGGAGTTGGGTGCACTGAAGTTGGTGCCGCCACCGCCGAGAACAACAAACGGGACGAGGTTACTTTGCGGCATGAAATGGTACAGGAGGTCAACCCCGTAACGATACATATCGGTTTCCCTCGATCCGTATTTTTCCATTGTTTCGGTAAGGCTGTAGCCGAACATGGCCTCGGCCCCGAAATTTTCAGTAAAATTGTAGCCGGCGCGCAGGCCAAAGATCGGGCGGTTCTCTTCGCGCTGTTCCTTGTCCAGCATATAGCCGCCGATAAACGGGGACACAGTGGTTGCCCCTTTACGATTCTCGGCAAATCCGGGGGTAGCGAGGGTCACAAGCAATATACCCGGCAAAATTTTCTTCAATAATTTTTTCATTTTGGAATCTCCTTTATTTTTTTCCGAATCAGAGGATGCCCCCGCAGCTTACACTGCGGGAACATCCGACATATTCTGCACGCCTTACGGGGCAGGCACGTTAACAGTATTTGTGTCCAGAGCGATTGTGCCGGGATTGGTCGCTCCGGCCAGGATTCTGCCGTTTATCACGGCTCCGGTCTGACCAGTGGCACTTACGCCGGCAATAATGTTGCCATTGAAGATAGTACCTACTCCGACAGTTGCACTCGCAGTCGGAACCCAATACACATTCTTGGCCTGGGCGCCGTTAATCAATGTAACGCTATTTGTCGAAGTCAGCGAAGAACCGATCTGGAATACCCAGCTGGCATTCGCATCGCCCTTTCCATCGAGTGTCAGGGGGGTTGAAATCAACATCGTGCTGCCGGATGTATAGGTTCCTGGGGGAAGAACTCCTGGAAGACCTCCGTTGGGAAACGCGCCCAGGTCCATACCACCAGGTACGGTTACGCCCGGTGCCAGGGCTTTTGCGGAGTTATACGCAGCCAGCAGGTCGATTCTGGCCTGTGCAGACACGGTATCATTGATGTGGATTGTGCCGTTCACCTGTACCGGAAGCAAGCCGTTGGAAGTACCCGGATCCAGTGAAACATCACCGTTGATCCTGGTAGCGGCACCGGTGTTGGTGATCGCGGAGGTAGCCATGATACCGAAAGTACCGGCTGAACCAAGGTTTATCAACGCAGCTGGAGGTGGAACGATTACATTTGCTGTAGTAAAACTCCAGACATAGTCAGTCGCCAGCGCATTGTTGGCCAGATCCGCAGCTCCGGTTGTGATCGTCGCGGTATAGGTGGTATTGGCCGCTAAATTGGCTGCATGAGCAAAAGTCGCAATCTTGCTGGCCGCATCATAGGTGACTGTTCCTGTTACGCCAGCCACCGTAAAGGTTGCAGTGCTGATCGTTAGCGGGTCCATCGCCTTGCTGAACGTTGCGTTGACTGAACTGTTGACCGCCACACCGGTGGCCAAATTAGCCGGGTTTGTGGAGACCACCGTGGGCTTGGCGGTGTCAGCGGCTGCACCTGTGGTAAAGCTCCATACATAATTACTCGCCGCGGGCGGGAGGGCTTGATTGCCTGCAAGCGGGTTGCCGGCCAGGTCCTTTGCAGCGGTTGTAATCGTGGCGGTATAGGTGGTGTTGGCTGTTAGAGGAGTTGCTGGTGTGAATACCGCGTCCACGCCGGAGTAGGTCACCAAGCCTGGGACAGGGATTGCTCCTTGATTAAGCTTGAATGTAAATGATCCTGAGGTGATCGTTGAGGCGTCCATTACCTCGCTGAACGTTGCACCAACCTTGGTGTTGATCGACACACCGGTGGCGCCGTTTGCATTGATGGTCCTGATCACTGTCGGTTTGGTGGTGTCTGTGACTGCACCGGTTGTAAAGGTAAAGACAAAGTTACTTGCCATGGCATTGCCTGCCAGGTCCTTGACTCCGTCGTTACCGCTTAAGATCGTGACGGAATATTTGGTATTGGCGAAGAGAGGGGCATTTGAGGAAAATGTCGCCGATGTGCCGACTGAGGTAACTGTTCCCGGTACGTTGGTTGTGCTGACGGTCTCCCTCATGGTAATAGTTGCCGAGTTGAGCGATAAAGTGTCCATCACCTCACTGAAACCTATATGTACAATCCTGTTGGTAGGGACAGCTATGGCGGTATCTGTGGGGGATGTGAGACTCACGGTCGGTGCGGTTAAGTCCGCGGCCGCACCTGTTGTAAAGGTAAAAACAAAATCACTTGCCATGGCATTGCCTGCCAGGTCCTTGACCCCGTTGATCCCGCTTTTGATTGTCGCGGTATAGCTGGTGTTGGCAACAAGAGGGGTTGATGAAGATGGGGCAAAGGCCGCCGAAGTGCCGACCGGAATGACTGTCCCCTGAACTTTAGCGCCGCCTGTGATCGTCACGGTAAAAGAAACCGTGTTGACCGTTGACGGATCCATTGCCTCACTGAAACCAACGTGAACTACCCTGTTGAGCGGGACAGCCACGGCGGTATTGGTAGGAGATGTGACACTGACTGTCGGTGCAATGGTATCTGGGGCCGCACCTGTGGTAAAGCTCCAGACATAAGGGCTTGCCAGTGCATTGCCCGCCAGATCCTTGACCCCGGTTGTAATCGTGGCGGTGTAGGTGGTACTTACCGCGAGGTTGCTCGAAGGCGTGAAGGTTGCCGATGGACCGACAGGGGAAACAGCTCCGGCAACGGGAGTCGAGCCGGGGCCAGTCAGCGTGAAGGTTGATGTAGTGATCGTTGAGGGATTCATCGCCTCACTGAAGGCTACAGAGACTTTACGGTCATAGGGCACAGCCACGTCACCAGGAGCCGGCGACGTAAAACTGACTACAGGTGCTGTAATGTCCGGGAGTACCGGGATTTTCGTAATTTCCTGATCGTTGTTAGCGCAGCCGGCCACAAATGCGACGAGCAGTAAAGGCAGAAACCACATTTTTGAAAACACTTTGCATTTATTCATATTTGTCCCCTCCTTTAGGGACTGTTAAATCTGTGAAACAAATTTTGCTGCAAACTTTGATGACCAATTAACCAAAGGTGGTACTACATCGAACGTGCCAAGGGGCAACGGCAGATTCTAAAGAAATAACCAGCTGATTATGTTGAAAAATTTAAAACAAGTTGCTGCGCCGAGGGGAAAGTTTTCAAAATGAGCCCTCCACATTTAACAAAACCATCAAATGTGGCGGGCTAAAATCAGAATAATGCTTGAAGTCCGCAACCAGTTATTGGCTGCGGGCTTCAAGGTTTTATTCCGCTGCCCTCATACCTTACGGCGCTTTTGTAACAGTATCGGCAATCAAGGTGACTCGATCTGTTAAAGCAAACAATCTGCCTGTTACGTTAGCACCTGCGAGCACATTTACTTGTGTCGCAGCAAATACGTTTCCGTAGAATGTGGTGCCCGCTGCAATAGTTGTGACGCCGGCCGTCCTGAAATAGACGTTCTTAGCCTGTGCTCCATTATCGAGAATGATGCTACCGCTGGCTCCGGTGGTAAGAGTGCCGTCTGTGGAGAAAATGAAGACTGAATTCGGATCGCCCTGTGCATCGAGATGGAGTGGACCTGTTGTTATTCCAACATTGGAAGCGGTCTTGTAGACGCCCCGCGTGAGGGTCCGTCCGCCCAACTCTATTGGGCAAACCTGAGTCGGTGCGCCCGGATTCGGGTCAGCTGCCAGGAAGGTATTTGCAATTCCCAAGTCGGTTCTGACCTGATTAATAAACGCAATGGTAGAGGCATACGGTGCAGGAATTAAGAATGGAGGCATATCGTCATGTGCATATGACAACCCCGTTGTGAGTTCAGTAAATTGACCCGGGGCTGCTCCTGTCGTGAAGCCCCCGAAAAATGAACGAGCCAAATCAATAATCCCAATATCCCCATTGCTGACAGCGGTAGTGCCGGTCGTTGTGACTGCCTGGCTGGCCAGAATCACGAATCGGCCTGCCTCGCCAAGGACTGGTGCAGTCGGGTTTACTGGTATGAGTGGGACTATTGGAGGATCTGGAATTGCTGTAGTAAAGCTCCATGGATTAGGTATAAGGCCGCTTGCCAATGCATTTCCGGCCAGGTCCCTTGCGCCCGAGGTAATTGTAGCAACACAGGTGGAGTTGAGAGGGAGAGTGTTCGCGGTTCTAAATACCGCCATATTAGAGAACAATTGGTAGCTCACGGTGCCTGAAAAAGCCGCACCACCATTGCATGTCACCGTAAATGTTGCGGTGGAAATAGTCAGCGGGTCCATCGCCTCACTGAATGTGACGGTGACAGTGTCGGTCGGCATAACTACGGCATCTGCCCGAGGGAAGGTCGAATATACCGAGGGGGCGTTAAAATCCGTGGCCCCACTTGTAGTCCAGCTCCAGACATAATCACTTGCCAGCTGATTGCCTGCCAGGTCCTTGGCTCCACTGACCCCGCCTTTGATTGTAGCGGTGTAGCGAGTGTTAAGATCTAAAACATTAGTGGGCGTGAATAGTGCGTTCATACCGGAGTAGCTCACTGTGCCGGCTACCGCAGCGCCGGTTGCTGCATTCTTCAAAGTGAAATTCACGTTGGTAATCGTCAGGGGGTTCATTCCCTCGCTGAACGTTGCACCAACTGTGGTGTTGACGGCTACGTTTGTCGCGCCATTGGCATGGATGGTCCCGGTTACCGTCGGGGCGCTGGTATCGGGGGCCGTGCCCGTGGTCCAGCTGGTTACAAAATCACTTGCCATTGGATTGCCTGCCAGGTCCC
Organism: Dongiaceae bacterium; assembly: GCA_035571735.1. Taxonomy (GTDB): domain Bacteria; phylum Desulfobacterota; class Desulfuromonadia; order Geobacterales; family Pseudopelobacteraceae; genus JACRCG01. The sequence continues at coordinate 16,663 of DATNCC010000324.1, forward strand.
TGACTCCGTCCGCCCCGCCTTTGACCGTGACGGTGTAGCCGGTATTGCCGGCAAGATTGCTTGACGGGATGAATGCCGCGCTCACGCCGGAGTAGCTCACTATGCCCGCTACCGCAGCGCCGGTTGCTGTATTCTTCAACGTGAAATTCACGTTGGTAATCGACAGGGGGTTCATTCCTTCGCTGAACGTTGCACCAACTGCAGTGTTGACGGCAACGTTTGTCGCGCCGTTGGCATTGTCGGTCCTGGAAACTGTAGGAGCTGTGGTATCCGGGGCCGCGCCTGTGGTCCAGCTGATTACGAAATCACTGGCCATGGGATTGCCGGCCAGGTCCCTGACTCCGCCCGCCCCGCCTTTGACCGTGACGGTGTAGCCGGTATTGTAGTCGAGATTACTTGACGGGATGAATGCCGCGCTCACGCCGGAGTAGCTAACTGTGCCTGCTACCGCTGTGCCGAAGGATGTTTTTTTCAACGTAAAATTCGCGTTGGAAATCGACAGGGGGTTCATTCCCTCGCTGAACGTTGCACCAACTGCGGTGTTGACGGCTACGTTTGTCGCGCCGTTGGAATGCATGGTCCCGGTTACCGCCGGTGCGGTAGTATCGAGGGCCGTGCCTGTTATCCAGCTGATTACGAAGTCATTTGCCATAGGATTGCCGGACAAATCCTTGACTCCGCCCGCCCCGCTTTTGACCGTGACGGTGTAGCCGGTACTGAAGGCGAGATTGCTCGACGGTGTGAATACCGCACTCACGCCGGAGTAGCTCACTGTGCCTGCTACTGCCGTGCCGGAGGCTGTTTCCTTCAACGTGAACGTTGTGTTATTGATCGTTGCGGGGTCCATTCCCTCGCTGAACGTTGCGCCAAGTGCGGTGTTGGCGGCAACGCTTGTCGCGCCGTTGGCATTGGCGGTCCCGGTAACAGTCGGTGCAATGGTATTGAGGGTCGCACCTGTTGTAAAGGTCCAGACATGGTTGCTTGCCAGTGATCCACCTGACAAGTCCTTTGCTCCGGTTGTAATCGTGCACGTAAATTTGGTATTTTGTGCCAGATTGACTGCAGGCGTAAAGACAGCAGTTACTCCCGAGTAAGTCACCACACCCGGAACAGCCGCCGCCCCTTCCTGATTAACAGTAAATGTTGTCGTTGTGATCGTTGCGGGGTCCATCTCTCTGCTGAATGTTGCGGTAAGTTTGTTGTCGATCTTCATGGCTATGGAACCATGGGCAGGATCTGTGGAACTTACCGTGGTACCTGGACTTCCGCCTCCGCTGCATCCAGGTAGAATGCTAAAAACTGTCAAAATAAGCATGAATACCAGATAAGCTTTTTGTGTCTTAAAACTTTTCATAAAACCTCCTTTCGAAGCTGTTAACATCGTTTGTTCATTACCAACCCACGCCTCTGCATCCCTCTTGTTCCCCTCATTATTTTAAACATTCAAAGCACTTCACAGTGTTTAATCCCCCTCCCGAAAATGATACGGCCGGTTTTTGGGTGGGATGACCAGGATCATGGACGTGAGTAAGGCAAATAGTCTGCCAATACCCGAAAGGTTAATATGGTGGGGGGATAATCGTTTATTAACAGGGCATTAGCTTTACAGGAGAGATTCCAAGGTCGTATGAAACAGCTCACAAAGCCTCAGCATTTGACGGAACATCAATATATTGAGGGATAATTTTAAATATATGGGGGCTATCGGAATGACTTGTGGTATTATAGCGGCAAGCTGTGAAATCCAGGCTTGATAAAGGAGCAAACAGGATGATTTCCGAGTCCGAGATTCTGAAAGCCAACATTTTGATCGTTGATGATAACGAACCCGATGTCACTCTGCTAGTAAAATTGCTGAGTGGTGCCGGCTACACAAGTGTTGACTCAACGATGAATCCGGAGGAGGTCTGCGCGCTGCATCGGAAAAACAGCTACGACCTGATCCTGCTTGACCTTGAGATGCCCGTCATGGACGGATTCCAGGTGATGGAATGCCTGAAGGCAGACAATACGGACAGCTACCTTCCGGTCCTCGTGCTCACTGTCCAACCAAGTCACAAGCTGCGCGCCCTGCAAGCCGGAGCAAAAGATTTCATAGCCAAGCCGTTCGATCTGGTCGAAATCAAGGCACGTATCCACAACATGCTGGAAGTGCGGCTGCTGTACAAAAAGCTCGAGGATTACAACAAGGTGCTGGAACAGACAGTTCAAGAACGGACCAGGGATCTGCGCAAGAAGGACCAGATGCTGATTGTGCAAGATCGTCGGGCTGTTATGGGCGAGATGATCGACAATATTGCTCATCAATGGCGCCAGCCGCTGAACACGCTGGGACTGGTTGTCCAGCAGGTGCCGATCTATTATGACTCGGACAAATGCAGCAGGGAGTTTGTCAACGAAAATGCCGCAACGGCCATGAAGTTGGTCAAGTTCATGTCACGAACAATCGATGACTTCAAGAACTTTTTCAGCTCTGACAAGGAAGCGGTTACCTTCAATGTTATCCAGGTGATCGAGAGCACGCTCTCCCTCATCGAAAAGAGCTTTCAGGAGCAGAATATCAGAATTGCTCTCCTGACGAAAGGAGAGCTGATGATGAACGGGTATCCCAATGAGTACTCCCAGGTACTCCTGAATATCCTGATGAACGCCCGGGACGCGCTGGTCGGGCACAATGCTGACGATGCCCTGATTTCGATCCACGCGTTTAAGGAAGGAGCTTCAACAATAGTAACCATCACCGACAACGCTGCCGGCATCGCCGATGAGATCATCGACAGGCTCTTTGATCCTTACTTTACCACCAAGGAAGCGGATAAGGGGACGGGGATCGGACTTTTCATGTCGAAGACCATCATCGAGAAAAACATGGGAGGGCGGCTGACGGTGCGCAATACCGGGAGTGGAGCGGAGTTCAGGATCGAGGTTTGAGGAGTCGTCAATGGGAATAGATAAAAGCAGGAGCTTGCCGGACGCAGCCACCGAGCAGCTCCGCAATAAGGCAGAGCGATTGCGTCCGGACAAGGCTACTCAGCATCCACCCCGGACCAGGGTGGCGCCAGAGAAGCTCGGCCATGAACTTGAGCTCTACCGGATTGAGATGGATGTGCAAAATTCAGAGCTGCGCCGGATCCAGGAGATGCTTGAGGCCCAGCAGATCGAGTTGGAGCTGCAAAACGACGAGTTGCTCCGGGCACAGGAGGAGCTGGAATTATCGCGGAACAAGTACGCGGAGCTTTATGATTTTGCACCCATCGGCTATTTCACCTTTGATACGCACGGAGTGATACGGGAGGTTAATCTTACCGGAGCGGAACTGTTGGGAATTGAGAGGAGTCTGCTGGCCAATACGCCCTTTATCCGTTTTATTGCCGATAGAGACGGGAGAGAGGTTTTCAATAATCACCTTGAAACCGTATTGCAAAGACGGGACATGCATAAATGTGAAATTGGACTCGTGGGAAAAAACGGCACGATGATCAATGGACAGCTTCAGAGCGTAATAGTTGACACTGTCGAAAACAAGGACGGATATATCCTTACCTCAATTGTTGATGGCACGGTTGCCAAGCAGTTGGAAACGGAAATCCAGGATGCCCGGGAATATGCCGAGAACATTGTTGAAACCGTGCATAAGCCACTTGTGGTTTTGAATTCCGACCTGAAGATTCTCACTGCCAATCACAGCTTCTACGAAACCTTCAAAGTGACACCCGGTGAAACAATCGGGAATTTTATCTACGACCTTGGTAACCGGCAATGGGACATTCCCAAGCTGCGGGTACTCTTCGAGGATATCCTCCCCAATGATAGCGTGTTCAATGGCTATGAAGTCGATCATGATTTTATCGATATCGGCCGCAAGATTATTCTGCTCAACGCCAGACAGATTTTCCGGAAAAATATCGGCTCACACATTATCCTGCTGGCCATGGAGGACATTACCGCGCGCAAGCAGGCGGAAGAGGCCCTGCTCAAGGCCGGGGCGCTGCAGAACGCGATTTTCAACAGCGCCAACTTCTCCAGTATCGCCACCGACGCCAAGGGGGTCATCCAGATCTTTAACGTCGGCGCCGAGAGGATGCTGGGTTACACTGCCGCCGAGGTGATGAACAAGATCACCCCGGCCGACATTTCTGATCCGCAGGAAGTTATCGTGCGGGCCGAAGTATTGAGCGAAGAACTCGGAACCCCAATTACTCCCGGCTTCGAGGCGCTGGTGTTCAAGGCTTCGCGCGGCATCGAAGACATCTACGAGCTGACCTATATCCGCAAGGACGGCAGTCGCTTTCCGGCGGTCGTGTCGGTCACTGCTTTGCGCGACGAGCAGGGTGCCATCATCGGCTACCTGCTGATCGGCACCGACAACACCGCCCGCAAGCAGGTTGAAGCCGAGCGCGTAAGGCTCGAGCAGGTACTGCAGGACAAGAATACCGAACTGGAGAGCGCCAAGTCCGCAGCGGAAAAAGCCAATCTCGCAAAATCGGATTTTCTTTCCAGTATGAGCCATGAGCTGCGCACACCTCTCAGCGCGATCCTGGGTTTTGCCCAGCTTCTGGAATCAGGAACACCGGTGCCGGTGCCCACCCAGAAGCGCAGCATCGATCAGATTCTCAAGGCGGGTTGGTATCTGCTGGAGCTGATTAACGAAATCCTCGACCTCGCCATGATTGAATCCGGCAGGCTCTCGATGTCGCTCGAGCCGGTATCACTGTCGGAAATCCTGTACGAATGCGAAACCATGATAGAGCCGCAGGCGAAAAAACGCGTCATCGGAGTAACGTTTGTCCATTTGGAAACAGCCTGTTTTGTCAAAGCCGACCGCACACGGGTGAAGCAGGTTCTCATCAACCTTCTTTCCAATGCAATCAAATATAACAGGGTTGGCGGAACGGTGGTCGTGGAGAGTGTCCTGAACGGCCAGGATTTGATACGTATCAGCGTCAGGGACACCGGAAACGGGCTGACTCCGGAACAACTGACGAATCTTTTTCAGCCGTTCAATCGCCTGGGGCAGGAGGCACATACCGAGCAAGGCACAGGCATCGGCCTGGTTGTATGCAAACGGCTTGTAGAATGGATGGGGGGCGTCATCGGCGTGGAAAGTACGGTCGGGGAAGGCAGCGTGTTCTGGATCGAGCTGAACCTGACGACTGAACAGCAAGCCGCGCCCCACATTGACGTGCCGACTACGACCCCGGGAATGTGCATTCAAGACGAAGAACCGCTGTATACTCTGCTCTACGTCGAGGACAACCCGGCCAACCTGATGCTGGTCGAGGATATCATTGCGCGCCGGCCTGATATCAACCTGCTGAGTGCCATGGACGGTAAAAGCGGCATCGAGCTTGCGCGAACCGCCCTGCCGGATGTTATCCTGATGGACATCCATCTGCCGGGCATAAGCGGTATAGACGCAATGAAAATCCTGATTGCCGACGAAGCAACTTCGCACATCCCTGTGATTGCGCTCAGTGCCAATGCGATACCCCGCGATATCGAAAAGGGACTGGAGGCCGGATTCTTCAGATATCTCACCAAACCGATCAAAGTACCTGAGTTCATGGAAACATTGGACGTGGCTCTGAAATTTGCAAAAAAGGAACAATCATGATGATTACCCAGTCCGAGATTTTTGACGCCACCATCCTGATAGTTGACGATCAGGACTCCAATATCACTCTGCTGGAGGAAATGCTGGGTGATGCCGGCTACACCTCCGTTGCCTCCACAATGAATCCTGAAGAGGTCTGTGCGCTGCATCAAAAGAACCACTATGACCTCATCCTGCTCGACCTGCAGATGCCCGGCATGGATGGCTTTCAGATTATGGACGCTCTTAAGGCAAATGAGCCCGACGACTATCTTCCGGTCCTCGTGATCACCGCCCAACCTGGCCACAAACTGCGCGCGCTGCAAGCCGGAGCAAAAGATTTCGTAGCCAAGCCGTTTGATCTGATCGAAGTCAAAATGCGTATCCACAACATGCTGGAGGTGCGGCTGCTGTACAAAAAACTCGATAATTACAGCAAGGTGCTGGAGCAGACGGTTCAGGAGCGGACGACCGATCTGACCGGGGCCAATATACAGCTCACGCAGGAAATAGCGGAGCGCAAAAAGGCGGAAGGGTCACTCCAGAGTACATACGCGGAAATAAAAACCTTGAAAGACCGGCTCCAGGCGGAGAACATCTATCTGCAGCAGGAGGTTGACCGGAGCTACAACTTCGGAGAAATCATTGGTCAGAGCGATCTCCTCTCACAAGTGTTTTTAAAGGTCGAGCAAGTGGCGCCGATGAATGCGACAGTTCTTCTCCTGGGCGAGACCGGCACCGGCAAGGGAGTGGTAGCACGCGCCATTCACAGCAGCAGCTCTCGTAAAGGTCGGCCACTGATAACGGTTGACTGCACGACACTTCCGGCGGCTCTGGTGGAAAGCGAACTCTTCGGACGGGAGCGGGGCGCGTTCACCGGGTCTGATGCTCGCCAGATCGGGCGATTCGAACTGGCCGATGGCGGCACCATATTCCTCGACGAAATCGGCGAGATGCCGCTTGAGCTGCAATGCAAGCTGCTCCGGGTCATCCAGGATGGTGAATTCGAGCGGCTGGGGAGTCCCCGCACCATCAAGACCGATGTCAGGATCATCGCGGCCACCAACCGTAATCTGGGAGAAGAGGTCAAGAACGGCAAGTTCCGGGAAGACCTGTTTTACCGGATCAATGTTTTCCCCATCACGATGCCGCCTCTCCGGCTGCGCAAGGAAGACATCCCGTTGCTCGTCAATCATTTTGTTGCCAAATTCAACAAGAAAATCGGCAAGAAGATTGAGACCGTATCAAAAGACACCATGAACGCCCTTCAGGAATACCACTGGCCCGGCAACGTGCGGGAGTTGGAGAGTGTCATAGAGCGGGCGGTAATCATAAGCCAGGGAACCGCACTACAGGTACTGGACCGCTTCGATACGTTCCGGAAGACCGAGGAACCGGTTGGACAGGATGTCAAAGCCCTTGCCGAACTGGAGCACGACCACGTCCTCCAGGTACTCCAGAAAACCGGATGGCGCATCGAGGGTAAAAACGGGGCGGCGATTCTCCTTGGCCTCAACGCCAGCACTCTTCGCGCCCGGATGCGGAAATTAGGCATCAGCAGGCAATAGCTGGTAAAAACTTGTTGAGAGTTGAGGGATGAGAAATGACTCCTCCCTCAACCTTCAACCTTCATCCCTCATCCCTCATCCCTCATCCTTCATATATGACAGTTATGTTATACCTGACGGATTCCGTTGGCAGTATCCCTGCCTCCCCGCATGACATCTTTCAATATTCACAAACAAAACAAGTCTGTTACACCTCTTCCTGGCCGCAAATATTCTCTGGCACTTTTGTTGCGTCTACACTCTCGGCAGAACATCGGCATTGCCTTGCATTGTGCGCTATTTGATCCGAAACCATCAGTTTCATACCCGGAGTTTCCGGATGGAAACTATCTAACTGGGAGCCACATGAATATCCCTGACGCCACATTGGAAATCCAGACATTGGGTCGTTTCAGAATTTCTGTTAATGGAGAAACTGTTGCGACAGGTTGGCCTGACGAAACACTAAAATTGTTTTTCTGTTCCCTGCTTTCTCCGTTGGACCTTTACTTGACCTGGGACCGGATCTGCCGCTCCTTGTGGGATGTACCGGAAACACGAACAGACAGGCACCGGATAGATGGGGAAATTATCCGGCCTCTCAACAATTACTTAATCAAGGAGTTTGGCTTCACTCCCCTCGTTACAGGAACTGATGGAATAAGAATAGACCGGAAGGGTATCCACGTGGATGCCATGGAATTTTACAGCACGGTTTTAGAAGGTTTAAGGGAACTGTCTCTTAACAACCAGGCAGCAGCTATCAAAAAATTTAAAAAGGCTGACTTACTCTATACCGGCACCTATCTACCCGGTATGCCGGGAAAAATTATTACAAATACACGTAATGAACTTGGGTCCCTTTATCGAACCGTGGTCATGGCGGCGAGCGATATCGCTATCCGCTAAATATCCCGAGTTTTGAAAGCGAAATAATCTGTCAACATACAAAGGAGAACTAATGAAAACAAATCGTACTCTGTCCGTCCTGGTAACAGTTATTGCAGCAGCATTGTTAGGTATCGCCTCTAGCGCATCCGCCGGAGAAACCCCTGCAGATTACGTGGCTCTCAAGGCAGGTGTTTATTCGCCCAGTATGTCCCACGACATCGATTCTTTCAACGCCGGCAGCACGACCCATCTGGACAGTAAGACAGGATTTGCCGGTGAGATAGCAGTCGGCCATTATTTTCTTCCTATCTTGGCACTGGAACTGGGTGGCGGCTACTTTGAGAGCAAAGGTTCACCTGCAGCGCAACCGGGTGAGCTGAAGCTGAAAGTCGTTCCGCTCGTAGCAACAGGAAAGGTACTGCTCCCGATCGGGCCGTTTGAACCGTACGGTTTGTTCGGAATCGGAGCCTACATCACCGATATGGAAATAAGCAGCAATATCAGTACAATGAAAAGTTCCACGGAAGTTACCTATGGATTACACGCAGGGGCCGGTTTGAACATAAATATTCAGGAAAGAACTTTCATAGGTATTGAAGGGAAATACCTCTGGGCCGACCCTTCGTTCGGCGGCCAGCACATAAAGCTGGACGGGTTTATTGCAACCGCCGTTCTCGGATTCAGGTACTAGTACCTGTTACAAACAGTTATCCTAAAGGAGGATACCATGAAATCAAGCACCAGGGATCAGATGGAAGGAACGTTTCACGAAGTGAAGGGCACCGTCAGGGAGATCGCCGGTAAATTAAGCGACAATCCAAAGCTGGAAGTTAAAGGTACCGTTGAAAAAATTGCCGGCAAAGTTCGGGGAAAGATCGGCCAGGTCAAGAAGGTTATCGGGAAGTAGAGTGTTCGCTGTAAATAGACATAATAACTTCGGGCTGGACTGGTGATGAAACAGCCGGATGTGGAAGGAGGAAAAAATGGGATTCTTAATTGCAGTTTTGGTTGTGGTGGTTTTAGTGATCGTAATTTTGAAGATAATATAATATTCAGACCGATTCATGAATTATCAGTCAGTTGATTTCTGAATGAGTGGGGCCCTGCCCCGCTCACACTTTTTGTTGCCACCTCTGGATGACGGGACTTGAGATCTGACTTATGGAATCCAATATACCATCATGAACAAGCAACCACATATATATCGGATAATTAGTCGTCTCTTAAATTTTGCAATGCGCGTACTACGTGGATTCATACGCAATCAGGGATTGCTGCTATCCGGAGCTGTCGCCTATTACACCCTGCTATCGATAGTGCCTCTGTCAATCATAGCCCTCATTGTACTGACCAATTTCATAGAAGAGAAACAATTGATCCTCACCTTGTCAACGTACCTGGAAATGGTGATCCCCGGCTATGCGGCAACGTTGACCGAACAGGTGCAGGCGTTTCTTGAACATCGCAGAGTGGTCGGTATCATCGGTTTTCTCAGCATGCTGTTTTTCAGTTCTACAGCATTTTCCATGCTGGGTGACGCCATGTCGATGATCTTCTATCATAAGGCCAGAATTAAACGGCGTACATTTCTGATCTCCGCAATAATTCCCTATCTGTATATATTTGCCATGGGACTTGGAATAGTGCTGGTATCGTTTATTGTAGGTGCAATCGAAACACTGGACAGCAGCCATGTGACAATTCTGGGTTGGAGTTTGAACCCGGGAGTTGCAACTTGGATCGCGCTGTATCTCCTGGGAATAATTGGTGAAGTGCTGATGTTCACCTCCATCTATCTGGTTATGCCGGAGACATCTGTCAGGTTTCGTTATGCGCTCATCGGCGGGATAACCGCAACGATGTTTTGGGAGATTACCCGCCGTGTGCTGATCTGGTATTACTCGGTCGTAAAGATGGTAAATATCATTTACGGTTCCATCACCATTACGGTTGTGGCCCTCATCAGTATAGAGGTTGTTGCAGTCATCGTGCTGCTTGGCGCCCAGGTCATTGCTGAACTGGAGCGCACACACGACAATTCTGTTACGGAAGTGGCATAGTTCCGGGGACTGCCAGCTGAAGGAAGTAGCCCGGAGACTCAAAGACGGCATTCGAGCGTCCGAAACCGTAGCCGTCTCGGCGGCGCTTTTCAGGAGTATTACCATTCCGGGACACGGTCCCCGGCTGCCCGCGCGCTCGATTGCGGTCCTGATTGCCAGGAGTGACGGCGACTAGAGCATGGCAGTACGTTGCCATCATCTGAAAACGAAGAGGGTCCAAACCCCGACTCGACTACTTGATCCAAAGGAAGGTTATTATCCGTGATGACGATTCAACAATTGCAAAAACCATTCTCAATGATTCGAGAGTTCCATCTAGCAGACTGGTTCACACTGGCGAACGCGGTCTGTGGCACAGGGGCAATATTTTCCATGCTGACGTACCTGCAAACATCAGACACCAAGCATGTCTACTTTGCGTGCGGGATGGTCTTTGCCGCGTTGGTTTTTGATGTTCTGGACGGGGGAGCTCGACTCCCTGGCTGATGTCATCTCCTTCGGTGTAGCCCCGGCCGTGATTGGGTACGGATGCGGTATGCAGGGTTTATACGACCGGGTTGTCCTGGCCTATTTTGTTGCATGCGGAGTGTCTCGCCTGGCGCGCTACAATGTTACGGCCGAAGCACTGTCAGGAGATGAAGGTAAAGTAAAATACTTCGAAGGAACACCTATCCCAACGTCGCTGCTGCTGGTAGCGTTGATGTTCTGGGCTGCCAGGCAGGGCGCATTGCGCGAATCCCTCTGGTTCGGACAGGTCGCGTTTGCCAGCTTCACTCTTCATCCGTTAGTGCTGCTTTTCGCGGTTTCCGGCTCACTAATGGTCAGTCGCATACGGTTCCCAAAACTTTAATATGCACCCATGCCCATGAGGTGCACCGGATCGAGAGCAATCATTGCAATGAGCAAGCTCAAAGCCGGTCCAACCGTCAAAATCAGATAGCCCCCCTCATTCTACTCCGAGAGAACCTTTTATACTTGTCGGCATCAACGGTTAAGCTCCATACCGGGCAGTCCAACGCGGATCAGTTGTGAAAAATCAGGAGATTTATCCATCCCTTTTGCCCGTTCATTGATGAGACTCCGTTTTTTCAGTTCCGGGAACGGCAGGCTTGTATCAACCGCCTTCCTGCTATAAAGCATTTCATCGATGAAGCCATTGGCGATAAGACGCCAGTCGAGGCGGGCATCCGGATTATACGGCGCTGAATTGATGCGGAAACTGGTCATGCAGTTGCCGGTAAGGGCGTTGTACCACTCGGGGCGATCCTTCAGGGCGTTTACCTCCCGCAGGTAATCCAGAAAAATCTTCCGGGCAAGATCGGCTGACTCGTTCAGGCGATACAGATAGACCTGTTCACCACGGTAATTGGTACGCAGACCGATCAGATCTCGTTCGTCGCCTACCACATAGGCCAGTTCGTACTGTCTGAAGAACCCTTTGATGTTCGAGTATGCTTCGCCGATCTCCTTGCGGATTTCGACGGAGAAGCAGACAAAACCGTCCCCCTCGAAGCCGAAGCTTAGCATGGTGTGGGCGACAAATGGCGACCCCCAGTGAACCAGGGAGAGATCAACACTCTTCAATGTGGCCAGATCAAAGATCTTGTCGTAGTAGTGAACGGCGTAGTCGTTTTCGCTCCGGTAGTCGCAGTTGCGGATATTGTGGATGGTCACCCTGTTCCCCTGGATGGCCGCCCAGGGAAGCAGAGCCATATCCGGCTGCCAGTTCCTGTTATTGGATGGCGGCATGAACAGCCACCAGAGGAGCACCGCTGCAAATACACCCAGAAATCCCAGCCGTGTCCGCCGGTTGCTATACCTGCCGACAAGGGCGACCAGAGCGCCGATAGCGAAGATGACAGCGATCCAGGGCCGAACAAAATTCGGCAGATTTGAAAACAGAATGGCAAAAGTTGCCCACCCCGCCATCGACAGGAGGCAAAACTTAATAAAGACTTTTCCGAACCCCTTGAACCATCGTGTCATATATTTGTCCGGCAGATAGGGTGAAGCAGATGTATTTACAGGTTCATTCTCTTAACAGTCTCATATATCCCGGGAGCTGCTGAGTTCTTCAAGCTCCTGTTTTTTTGCTGCGAGCTCACCTTCGACACGCCTCTGCTCGGTGATGTCGATCAGGACGAGGCGGAACTCATGCCCCGAAGCGGTGGCCATGCCTTCGATCTGTACAATGACCGGATGGTTTCCACTGTTCAGGAGCGCCACTTCACACGACTCCTTGATCCGGCAGGTAAGGACTTTGCCGAGAAAGTCGTCAAAGAGGTGGCGATGAGTAGTTGTAATGAACTGCCGGAAGTAGCGGCCAATCAACTGGGTGCGCACTCCTCCAATGATGCCGGCGCCGGCAAGGTTAACGGCATTGATGACTCCGTTGCGGTCGAGAGTTAAATAGCCGACCGGAGCAAACTCGAAGAGATCGGTATACTTTTCCAGAGCGGTCTCCAGCTCATACCTGGCGCGGCGGAGTTCTGCATTCTGCAGCTCCAGTTCGATCTTGTGGACCTCAAGCTCCTGAACGAGTCGCTGATAATCATCTTCCTTACCGGAAAAGCACTTTTCAGGCACTTGCGCTTTCAGTTGTTCTTCTGCATTACGCCGCAGTTCGGAGTTTTCTGTTAACCGGCCATTGCCTTTGTAGATTCCCATGACATATTACCCCCTGGTTTGCCGTATTTGGTAATCAGGTATTAGTTTCAAGCTGGTGCAAAGCGCCTGTGGAGTCGTTCGTCTGACAAAATATTTCCGGGTTTCGTCAAATGCCAGCAACAGTACCGCAAACGGGATCAGCAGCAGCCATACGTTAATGCCGATGGGTGAGCAGGCGAACAGGGAGTTGCCGAGCGGTGTGTAGATGACGAATGCCGCCAGAAGGAGTTCTGTGGCAATCCCTGCCAGTACCAGCCGATTTGAAAAGAGTCCCAGGGTAAACAGGGAAATATTGGGTGAGCGGCAGGCAAGTACGTTGGCGATCTGTGTTGCTATGATACCGGCGAGACAGGCCGTGGTCGCCTGCAGGTAAAGCGTTGAAGTATTCGCCAGCGGTTGGACCCAGCTCCAGCCACCCGTGTACATGACGTAGAAATATGCCGTCAACCCTGCAACCGCCTCCCACATCCCCAGGTAGAGGAAGGAGCGTAACATGACGCCCCTGGTGAGCAGATGCTCGTCTTTGGGCCGGGGGGGACGCTGCATGATGTCCGGCGCCGGTTTTTCGGAACCGAGGGCCAACGCCGGGAACATGTCGGTGCCGAGATCCACCGCCAGTATCTGCATGATGGCGAGCGGCAGGGGTATCCCGAACAGAATGAAGCCGATATAGGGGATCAGCTCCGCTACGTTGGAAGCGAAGATGTAGGTGATGAAGTTGCGGATATTCTCGAAGACCGCCCTCCCCTCCTCAATGGCATGGACAATGGAGGCAAAGTTATCGTCCAGCAGCACGATATCAGCCGCCTCGCGGGCAACGCAGGTTCCGGACAGCCCCATGGCGATGCCGACATGGGCTTTTTTCAGGGCCGGCGCATCGTTGACGCCATCTCCGGTAACAGCGACCCGGTGTCCATCCTCGATCAACAGACTGACGACATGCATCTTGTTCTGAGGGGACATACGGGCGAAGATCAGATTCTCCTTTTTCAGCTCCTCGCGCAATTTATCATCCGGCATGCTGACGCACTCATGCCCCTCTATAATGACCGGGTCTCCTGTCAGCAGCCCGATCTCCCTGGCGATGGCCACAGCCGTGGGCCCTGCATCGCCGGTAATCATGATGACCCTGATACCTGCGCTGTGGCAGCTTTTAAGAGCCTCCGGCACTTCCGGACGTGCCGGGTCGAGCAGCCCCATGAATCCGGCAAAGGTCAGCCCCTCTTCCGGGATATCTCCCGTGGGGACGTCATCCAGTTCCTTAAATGCCAGCGCGATCACCCGAAGCCCCTCTGAAGCCATGTCATGCTGTCGATCCAGAAGTTCGGCGCTGGTAGCGTCGGTCAGTGGAATAGAGGTTGAGCCGGCCTGGCAGAGCGATGTGCATAGTGGGAGCATGCTTTCGCCCGCCCCCTTGACCAGCGAGAAAAGCTTCCCGTCGATCCGGTGGAGGGTGGCCATCCGTTTCCTGTCGGCATCGAACGGAGCCTCACCCAGCCGTTCACCGGTTGCGGCGCCGTTTTCAAGCGCATACTTGTAAAGTGCCGTCTCGGTCGGCTCTCCCCTGATCCCTTCCGGAGCCTCGGTGACATTGCTGCAGAGACGGGCAACCGTGCAGGCCATGGTATGGTCGTCCGGAGTCCAAAACTTGGTAACGGTCATCAGGTTTTGCGTAAGCGTGCCGGTCTTGTCGGTGCAGATCAGGTCAACAGTGCCGAGCACCGCCACGGCATTCAGGTTTTTCACCAGTGCGCTACGGCGGGCCATGCGTTTGCTCCCCATGGCCAGTGCGAGGGTCACGGTCGGCAGCAGTCCTTCCGGCACGGTGGCAATGATGATGCCGATGGCGAACAGGAAATTGTCCCAGAATCCCCGCCCCACCAGAGTCCCGATCAGGAAAAAGCAGGCGCCGCAGGCCACCGCAATGATGGCAACGATGCGGCTGACCCTGGTGATCTCGATATGGAGCGGACTTTTCTCTTCCACTACCGTGCCGGTAATCAGAGCGATCTTGCCGAACTCCGTCGCCATGCCGGTCGCATAGACAACGACCTTGCCGCTGCCACTTACCACGAGCGTACCCGCGAACACCAGGTTCCCGCTCTCAAGCAGTTCCGTATCGCATGGGGCATCGGTGAGCACTCTGGAATCGGATTCGCCAGTCAAGAGAGAGTTGTTGACGGTCAGCCGGCTAGTATCCACTACCCGCGCATCAGCCGGCACCTTATCCCCTTCCCGCAGCAGTATCAGGTCTCCAGGCACAATCTCCAGGGCATCAATTTCAAGCTCGGCTCCCCCCCTGACCACGGCGACCTTGAAGGGGAGCATCTTGCGGAGCTCTTCTATCGCCTTTTCGGTGCGGTACTCCTGAATGAACGTGAAAATCGCGTTGATGAAGATAACCGCCAGAATGGCAAAACCGAGGCGGAGGAGTCCTTCGCCTGGGTGGAGATATTCGGACAGGAAGCAGAGGGCGGCGGCAAACCAGAGCAGCAGGGCCAGGAAGTGAGTTAGCTGGGCCGCAAGGCGCACAATCATCGGGCGGCCATGGGTCTCCTTGATCTCGTTTGGTCCATACTCGCTGCGTCGGTTCGCTGCCTCTTCGGTCGTGAGTCCCTCGGGACTGCTCAGCAGGGTTGAGAATACTTCGTCATGGGAAAGAGCTTGAACTTTCATAGCGCGGGCCGAAACAGGATGGCGTTGCAGGGTGGCTGTTGCATGATATCACCGGCAGGATTGCCGTAGAAAAGTTTACTCAGCACTCCGCGCCCACTCGCGCCCAGTACGATCAGGTCATTGTGGCGAGTGATCGCTTCCACGACAATGGATTTACCGATATCTCCCCTGCTGGTTCGCTCCAGCACCGTAACCTGTTCCTGTTGAAGCTGTTTCCCAAACTGGATGATATCATCGGAAATGCCCTGTGCCTCACGCCCCTCTGTCAGATGATATAGTGTGACCTGTGAATGGAAGCTCCTGGCCAGTTCGGTGATAAACTGCAGGCGACGCCCCTTGTCATCGGCAACCTTCCCGAGCGGCATCAGGATATGTCCGGGATGCGGCTTGGCCATGGTGATGACCCGCATGATTGCCAGGTCTGACTTGATAGTCCGCAGTAGGCGATGGACAGTACGTCGGGCCAGGTCGGCCCCGTACCGTTTAAACGGCATGAGGGGGAAAAACACGAGGTCGGCTCTTTCCGCCTCCACCCGCTTGGGAAGCAGTTTGCTGATATTCCCGATCTCGATAACCCGGGTAACGGGGATGTCCAGTGCGGAGGCGTCAGTAACGAGTTGATCCAGATGGCGATTCATATGGCGAAGCAAGGTCTCGTTACTCCCCTCGGCATGGGCGGCATACAACACGAGCTGGGCCTTGCATGATGCCGCCATCGAGATGGCATAGCGGGCTGTCACGGTGGATACGGTGTGTTCGTTTACGACTGAAAATATTGTGCGGTAGCTCATGGTAGCAGATGACGCAGTCCAAGCCGAATCTGCCTGGACTGCGCTGTCTCCTTTCAATTCGGAAATCAAGTCTAACTGGTAAATTCGCCGCGTATCCCGGAGTGGACATCGACTTGAGCCGCGCCCGCAGTCTCGAGAATGCTTTTGGCCTGAGCCACCTGGCCTGAAGTTCCATGAGCGATCACGAGGAACTTGTCGGATTTGATTGCCGTTTCGTACTGAATACTGCTGTCCTGTGGAATGCCGATACTGTACAGCGCGGCGGCCAATGCGCTCAAACCGCCGACTATCGCGGCACCTTCCAGTGCTCCGACAATCCAGACTGCCAGTGGACCGAACACAAAAAGTGGACCAACTCCTGGAATAACGAAAAGGGCCGACCCGAACAGCAACCCCCAAAATCCGCCCCAGAATGCTCCCCGCTTGCCCCAGACCTTCATGCGGTCACCGGCGTTATAGTAACCGACGACATGTTCCTCCGTGTGATAGTCCTTGCCAACAATGGAGAGCTTCTTCATGTCGAAACCTGCCAGTTGAAGTTCTTTGATGCTGGTTTCTGCTTCGA
>DATNCC010000325.1:0-7324 GCA_035571735.1 Dongiaceae bacterium
CTTTCGAAACCGAGATGATATGGCAGGCGATCATGAAGGCGCAGAATGTCGAGATTATATCGCCGCGGTTGAAGCCGCCGCCTCCGCCGGTCGCCAGCAGTACGATCCCGGCCACCGCCAGGGCGATCCCGGCCATGTTGACCCGGCCGATCCGGTCGCGCCAGACCATCCTGGTGATCACCGGGATGAAGAGCACGAAGAGGTTGTTGAGGATACCGGCCCGCGAGATGCTGGTTCCCTGGACACCGAAGACGAAACTCAGATTGGTCAGCCCGAGAGCTGTTCCGACCATCATGCCGCGGACGAGCGTGGCGGAATCGAGCTTCTTCAGACGTCTCGAACAGACCAGCAGCATGATCAGGGTCGCCAGGATGAACCGCGACAACACAAACAGCTGCGGCGGGATTGTGGCGATACCGATCTTGGTGAACAGAAAACTTCCTCCCCAGAAGAAGGTGGTCAGGACCAGAAAAAAATAGACCCGGTTCATGGCCGGAGTTGCCGGGGGTGTCATGGGGGGATGTTCTCCGCCGTGCCGGCCATGTATTCGTCGATAACCGGCAGATCGGCGTCGGCCCAATCCAGCTCCCGCATCCGCTCCGGCATTATCCATTTCAAATCGCAATGTTCATGCATAGTGAGGGTGCCTCCCGCCATCCGGCAGGTGAATGGGTACAGGGTGACGGTGCAGTCGGCGTAGCGATGGGTTGCCGGAGAGAGTGCCGCGCCGATCCGGATGCAAATGCCAAGTTCCTCCCTGAGTTCACGGCTCAGGCACTCTTCGGGCGATTCGCCGGCTTCGATCTTTCCCCCGGGGAATTCCCATTTGAGGGGCAGAGACATGGTCGCGCTCCGCTGGGCCGCCAGCACGGCTCCTTCCTGTTCGATGATGGCACAGGCCACGTGGAGATGGCGCTTCACGGGGCGGTTGTCTGCTGATGTTTCAGCATCTGCATGCCGACCCAACGGCAGGCGAACTGATAGGCGATCCGGCCGCTGTTGTCACCCTTGTCATACCCCCACTGAATTGCCGCTGCCCGGGCTTCATCGTTCCAGGCGAGTGGCGGTCCCTGTCTTGATCCCTGCCTTGCAAAGAGTTTCTCGACCCACTGCCAGGCGACGCTGATGTACTGATCCTGGCTGAATGGGTGGAAGCCGACCCAAAGTCCGAAACGGCCGGAGAGCGAAATCTTTTCCTCGATCGCCTCGCCGTGGTGCATCTCGTTTTTTATCAGCATGGCGCCGCGGTTGTCGGTTTCAAATTCAGGGAGCAGGTGGCGGCGATTTGAAGTGACATAGATCAGGACGTTGTCGGGGGGCGCATAAACAGCTCCGTCGAGGGCGCTTTTGAGCATTTTGTAGCTTGATTCGCCCACCTCGAAGGAGACATCATCGGAGAAAATGATGAAACGGTACGGCATAGACTTGATGCTGTCAACGATGTCCGGCAGATGAATCAGGTCGTTTTTGTCAACCTGGACAATCCGCAGCCCCTGGGCGGCATAGTTGTTGAGGATCGCCCGGATCAAGGAAGATTTACCGGTGCCGCGCGTTCCCCAGAGCAGGGTGTTGTTGGCTGGAAAACCGGCCAGAAACTGGCGGGTATTCTCCTCGACGATCCGTTTCTGTTCTTCGATGCCGAGCAGGTCATCAAGCGCGATCTGTTCGATGCTTTCGACCGGTTCCAGGTAACCGGCGAAGGAGTGCCGTCGCCAGTTGGCGGCATGGCAGACCTTCCAGTCGATATCGGCCACCGGTTTCGGCAGCATCATCTGCAATGATGTGAGAACCTGTTTGAGTTGTGATGCCAGTTCGTCGTCCATGAGCCGCCTCGCACTGATTTTATGGCGTCAATCCTTGATGGAAAATGCGATTGACGTTTTATTGGTAATAACATATTGTTTTTTGCGCGTCAGCCGGAAAAACCGGCTGCATGCGCTAATGATGATGCAGTTCGGAGAGTCATGCAATGTATTTAAAGGTTACCGATCTTGCCGCCGCCATCGGCGTTGATGAAAAAACAGTGCTGAACTGGATTAAAAGCGGGGGGCTTCCGGCACACAAACAGGATGACCGGTATCGCGTCAACCGGGTCGATCTGCTGGAATGGGCCACAAGTCAGGGTATTACGATTCCACCCGAGATCTTTGCCGCCGGCGGTGAAAATCCCGAACGTCCCCTGGTTTCCGAGGCGCTGTTCCAGGGGGGGATTTATTATGACCTGCCGGGAGATACTCCGGAATCGGCGCTACGGGAGGTCGTTTCCAGGCTTCAATTGCCCCCCGGTCTGGCTCCGGAATTTCTGCTGCAGACCATTCTTGCGCGTGAAGCACTCGGTTCTACAGCCTTCGGGAACGGCATTGCCATTCCTCATGTCCGAAATCCGATTGTCGGGCCGGCCGGGGAGTCGGCCATCAGCCTCTGCTTTCTCAGGAATCCCATCGATTTCGATGCCGTTGACGGCCAACCGGTTACGATACTCTTTACCCTGGTGACACCCAACGTCAAGGCGCACCTGCATCTGCTGGCAAAACTCGCTTTCCTGCTGCATGACCAGCCGTTTCAGGAACTGCTCCATCGTCCAGGAAGTGAGGCGGAGATCATGGCCGCGATCCGTCAGCTGGAGGAAACCATCATCAGGAAGTAGGAAGCCGTTTTCCGGAGGTAGCTGCATCATGGCGCAGGAGCTGTTCTCCCCGAGTACCCTGGTTTTCACCGCCACACTGCTGGCCGCCCTCTCAGGCGCACCACTGCTGGTGCCCAGGCTTCTTAACGCTTCCCGTGGCCAGCTGCTGTCGATAGTATTGCTGCTGGCCGCTGCCGCTCTCGGTCTGATCGGCGCTGCCCGGACCCTGATCTCCGGTCGTTCTGAAATATTTCAACTGGCCTGGACGCTTTCCTTCGGCCGGGCCGAGATAGGTATTGATCCGCTCTCGGCCTGGTTTCTGCTCCCCATCTTTTTGATCTCCGGCTGTGCCGCACTGTATGCCCGTTCCTACTGGCACGCCGATCACCACCCGACCAACGTTTGCAAAATGACCTTCTTTTTCGGCCTGATGACCGCCAGCATGAGCGGAGTCGTGCTGGCCCGGGACGGCATCAGCTTCCTGTTCGCCTGGGAGATCATGGCGCTGGCCGCCTGGTTTCTGGTATCTACTGAAGACGAAGAGCCCGAGGTCAATAAAGCCGGCATCCTGTACATGATTACCACCCATACCGGGACGCTCGGACTGTTCGCGCTCTTTCCGCTCCTGAATCTGCTGACCGGTTTCTGGCTTTTTCCCGCACAGGCTTCGCTGGCCGCCACTTCAGGGCTGTCTGCGGCTATCTTCCTCACCGCCCTCTTTGCCTTCGGCCTGAAGGCCGGCATCATGCCGCTCCATATCTGGCTTCCTTCGGCCCACGCCAACGCCCCCAGCCATGTCTCGGCCGCCATGTCGGGCGTGATTCTCAAGGTCGGGGTGTACGGGCTGATCAGGACATTGTCATTTTTTCATGCAGTACCGCTCTGGTGGGGCGCGGCCGTGCTGCTGCTGGGCGTGGTCTCGGGCGTTGCCGGCGTGGCCTTTGCGATCGGTCAGCACGATCTGAAGCGCCTGCTGGCGTATCACAGCATTGAAAATATCGGCATCATCTTCATGGGGGTGGGGGTGGCGCTGATCGGGAATTCGGCCGGTTCTCCGGCCATGATACTGCTCGGTACGGCCGGAGCGCTGCTGCATGTCCTCAACCATGCCACTTTCAAGGCGCTGCTTTTTCTGGGGGCCGGCTCGGTCATCCATGCCACCGGTACCCGCGAAATCGACCTGATGGGGGGTGTTGCCCGCCGTCTACCCTATACGGCCCTGCTGTTCGGAACAGGTGCCGTAGCGATCTGCGGCCTGCCGCCGCTCAACGGTTTTGTCAGCGAGCTCCTGATCTACATCGGTTTCTTCCGCGGCATCCAGGGATCGGGTGTTGCGGCAGCCGCAACTTCCCTGGCGGCACCGGCGCTGGCCCTGGTCGGCGGGTTGGCGGTGGCCTGTTTTGTCAAGGTCTACGGCATCGTGTTTCTGGGAGTACCCCGCACTGAAGAACATGCCGCCCGTCATGAAGCGGGGTGGCAGATGCTGCTGCCGATGACGATCCTGGCCGTTCTCTGTGCCGGCATCGGTCTGGCGCCGGCGCTTCTCGGCGCCGCTCTGCAGCGTGCCTCTCTCGCCGCCTTCCCGCTGCCGCCGACTGCTGCAGGCATGACCCTGACGTCCCTGGTTCCTCTTCCGGCCGTGTCGCTCCTTGGCATGGTACTGCTTGCCCTGCTCGCCCTGCTCGCGCTCTGGTACCGCCGCCGGCTGGCAGCGGCGCCGCGGGGGGAGACCGTCACCTGGGGGTGCGGTTATCAGCGTCCGGCAGCGAGGATGCAGTACAGCGCCTCGTCGTTTGCAGGGATGCTGACCTCTCTATTCGCGTTCGTTCTCCGGCCCCAGACCCACAGCCCCGGCAGAATGGCGGGTCTTTTTCCCGGCCGCACCCATTTTTCCAGCCATGTTCCGGAAGCGGTGCTGGAACTGGTGTACATTCCGGTGCTGAAGCGTCTTTATCAACGGTTCTCGGGGGTGCGCAGGTTACAGAGCGGAATTCTGCAGCAGTATGTCCTCTATTCCCTGATTACCTTGATTGTATTGCTGTTGGCCAGCTACCTCTGACTAGACTTAAACAGCCGCAGGTAAACTCTCAGGAGGCAGCGCCATGAGCCCGTCCGGCAATATTCATGAGCAACCGATAGCAACCCGCATAAACTGGCTTTTTGACCTGGCACAGAGATATTCGGCCGAGTTCTGTGCCCCGGAGTCCTTCCTCGCCAGAGAGCGCTATCTGGCTCTGCATCCGACCGCCATCGCCGTTTTGAAATGCATGGACGGCCGGATCAATATCCCGGTAGCCACCAAAACGCCACCCGGCATAATCCAGCCATTCCGCAACCTGGGGGGAATGTTCGATATGGGCTGGCCCCATCTGGGCGAGGTGCTGGCCCAGTATGTCCAGCGCATGGTGAGAAGCGGCCGGAGAGTCCTGATCCTGATCACCTATCACTTTTCACGCGGCGATGCCCACCGGGGTTGCTCCGGTTTCGGCTGCGATACGGAAGCTGCCATCGCCCACACCAGCCAGATCCGGAAACAGATGGAAGCGATATTCGGGGCTGCCCATGACAGCGTCTATCCCCTGATCTGCGGCTTCGAAACCGATGAGGATGCCTTGCTGCTGCACAGTTCCGACGGCCTTGTTCTGGATCTGTCCGGTGACATATCGGAAGACGGGCTGGCAGCTGTGCTGGCACAGCGTTTCCATGACATGCCCCTCGAAATGCGGGGCGACCTTCTGCCGCTGCTTGCCGGCAATCTTTCCCACATCAAGGGGTTGCGCCAGGAGCGACGGTCCCTCATCGTCGAACATCGTGAATGGATGATCTGTCTGGGGCGCGGCTTTGACTTTCTCCATACCCCCAACCTGGCCCTGATCATCGGGCCGTACAGTCCCGATCTGGCCGATCCGATCCGCAAGGCGGCGGCAATTATCGAAAACAACATGGCGGCCGGGAGAATTCCCGACGACGGCTTCCTGCTGCTCGCTTCGGTGCCGTACGATGAAATAGGTGTTGACCGGGCCCGCGCCGTAATGAAATCTGAATTCCTTTCAAAGTTTGCTGCCGACGTAATCGAGCGCGAGTTTACCGACCTGGCCGGGAAAATGATCCGTCGCACCGCGGTGCTCGACTGGAATTCGCGCCGGATCGAGGCGCTGTCCGAGTCGAACGGAGACAGTTTCTGAAAAATTCAGCTCAAATCACTCAGCGTTCCTATAGTCGAAAAAATAGCATATTCTGTAATCAACAAGATGAGCTTCATTGCTTCGAACGTTTTTCACCGCGTGAAACAAAGTTTTTGGTTCCGGCTTGTACGCCTTAGACTAATAAATAGTCTGTAATTGCTACACTTTTTGATTGACACGTATACACTTCAGGTTCAGTATCTATCCCCGCTGGAAACGTTTTAGCCCGTCTCTTTCTTGACCTGTCCAGACTGTTCACAAGGAGTTCAGCGTATGCATTCCTTTCTGCAGGGTGCCTTTGACCCTGCGCTCGTGGCGCTCTCCGCCGCGCTTGTTATCGGCTGTGCCGGAATCCCCGGCCTGTTCCTTCGAAAACCCGGTCCCGGCCAGATCATATCAACAACAGCCACCATACTGGCCGCTCTGGCCGGTGTGCCTGCCGCCCTGCAGCTCCTCTTCAGCCACACGGCTACCACCTATACTCTTGAATGGGGGCTGCCCTTCGGATCTTGCGAACTTGTTATCGATCCCCTTTCAGCCTTCTTTCTGCTTCCGGTCTTTCTCGTCACCGCCGCCGGTTCGCTCTTTGCGGTCGGATACTGGCCCGCCGCCGGACATCGCACCACCGAACCGGGCCTGACCTTTTTCTATGGTCTGCTGGCTTCATCGATGGCGATTCTGCTCATGGCCCGCAACGGCGTCTTTTTTGTCATGGTGTGGGAGGTCATGGCGCTTTCCGCCTACTTTCTGCTGGTGACGGAGCATGAACGGGAGGATGTCCGGCGCGCCGGCATCGTCTACCTGATTGCGACTCATACAGGGACCGCGGCGCTGTTCGTCTATTTTTCGCTGCTGGCGGCCCAGACCGGCTCGTTTGTGCTGCCGGTCGCCGGCTCGCTTTCGGCGCTCTCGCCGTTCGCCCCGGTCATCGCGCTGGCGGCGTTTGCCGGGTTTGGCGCGAAGGCCGGCATCATGCCGCTCCATACCTGGCTCCCCTCGGCCCATGCCAACGCCCCCAGCCACGTCTCGGCGGTGATGTCGGGGGTCATGCTGAAGATGGGGCTGTACGGAATCTTCCGCACGCTGACCTTTTTTCACGATCCGCCGCTGCTCTGGGGAGGCGTCCTGACGGTCTGCGGAATCAGTTCTGCCCTGCTCGGGATCATCTTCGCGGTGGCCCAGCGCGATCTGAAACGTCTCCTGGCCTGCAGCAGCATCGAGAACATCGGCATCATCACCACCGGCCTCGGCGTTGCCCTGCTGGGGGTGTCAAGCCACAATTCAGTGCTGATGTATCTCGGCATGGCGGGTGCCCTGCTCCATATTCTCAATCACAGTTTTTTCAAGCCCCTGCTGTTTCTCGGCTCCGGGGCCATTATTCATGCCGCCGGGACGCGCGAGATGAACCTGATGGGGGGGCTCGGCAAAGGGATGCCGCGCGTGGGGTTCCTCTTTCTGGTCGGATCGGTCGCAATCTGCGGTATCCCCCCCCTGAACGGTTTTGTCAGCGAAT
>DATNCC010000326.1:0-3234 GCA_035571735.1 Dongiaceae bacterium
CCGGTCAGGCCGATGATGATCTCCGGCTCGGGCAGATCAAAGTCGATGCTGCCGCGCTTCTTCCTCATTCCCATCAGGATCAGGGCCAGTTCCTTCATGCCCATCAGCATGGGGATCAGCGGCCGGTGCTTGTCGGCCACCTCCCGGTCGTCATCCACGATGATCTGCCTGACAGTGGTGTAGGTCAGCCGGGCGGTGCTTTTGATGATGCTGGGGTAGAAGGACGACTCCAGCATGGTGCCGCTTTTGTCGAAGAGCATCTCGGCCGTCATGGACAGACGGTCCACGTGGGGATTGAGCGAGCAGATCCCGTTGCTGAGGCGCTCGGGCAGCATGGGGATACAGCGATCCGGGAAATAGACCGAGGTGCCGCGCAGGTAGGCCTCCCGATCGAGCGGACTCTCCTTTTTTACATAATGGGACACATCGGCAATCGACACCCAGAGCCGGAAATTATCCCCCTCGCGGCGCAGGGAGACGGCGTCGTCAAAGTCGCGGGCGGTCTCGCCGTCGATGGTCACGGTCGGCATCTTGCGCAGGTCGACGCGCCCTTTAAGATCATCACGGGAAACCGTCTCGGCAACCCCCTCGGCCTCGGCCAGCGCGTCCGGGCCGAAGATGTGCGGCAGGTCGAAACGGCGGATCACCGACTGTACCTCCACCTCCGGGTCATCCGGCCACCCCAGAACCTCCACGATCCTTCCCTCGGCCGGGCGCCCTCCAACCGGGTATGACGTCAGTTCGGCGACGACCTGATGGCCGTCTTCCGCCAGTCCGCGCTCCCTGGCCGGGATCGTCACCACCAGATTCAGCCGCTGGTCCTCGGGGATGACGATCGCGCCGCGCCGGGTTTCCTCATAGCGCCCGACGACGCGGCTCGTGGCGCGTTCGATCACCGCCAGGACGCGGCCGTCCAGTTTGTTTCCTCCCATGCGGCTCGGAGAGGAGCTGGCTTCCACCAGATCGCCGTGCATGGCGCCTTTCAATAACTTTGACGGGATGAAGATATCCTCGCCGCCCCCTTCCGGGGTGACAAAGCCATAGCCGTCGCGGTGTACCGAGATCCGGCCGCGAGTGGTCTTCATCTTTCCCGGAAGGCTGTAGCTGTTCCCCTTCAGCCGGACCAGTTCGCCGTCCTCGGCCATGTCTTCCAGCATGTTTTTCAGTTCCCGTTTGACGTGGCGTCCGCCGAACTCGCGCAGAAGGTCATCGAAACGGATGCCCCCCTCCCGCTCCTTGAAAAGCGCCAGTATATGTTTTTTGGAGATATTCATCGGTCGGCTCCTTGCTGATACGCTTGATGCCATGCGAGAACAGATTTAGGTTCAACGCAGCGCAAAGTCAACCCTGATTATACCAAACCTCTGACCGGTGCTGATCTTTTTGCGGATATTTTTTCTACCCAGCCGCAAAAAATATGCTAGTATTCCGATTCCTTTTTTCCATATCCGGGAGGTAGTCATGCCGCAATTCTTTGAAGGTAAACTTGAGGCCAAAGGGCAGAAGTTCGGTATCGTCGTCAGCCGTTTCAACAGCTTCATCTGCGAACGTCTGCTGGAGGGGTCGGTCGATGCGCTGATCCGCCACGGTGTCGATGATAAAAACATCCATGTTGCCAGGGTACCGGGCGCATTCGAGATTCCGCTTTTCGCCAAGAAGATGGCGGAGACCGGCAGATACGATGCCCTGATCTGTCTCGGCGCCGTTATTCGCGGCTCTACGCCGCATTTCGATTATGTCGCCTCCGAAGTTTCCAAGGGGGTGGCGAGCGTGTCACTGGAGAGCGGCATTCCGATCGCCTTTGGCGTCCTGACGACCGATACGATCGAGCAGGCGGTGGAACGGGCCGGCACCAAGGCGGGCAACAAGGGATTCGAGGCGGCGGTTACCGCCATTGAAGCCGTAAACCTTTTGAAGGTGCTTAAATAATGGGACTACGGCGTGAAGCGCGTGAGCTGGCTCTGCAGATGTTGTACGCACTCGATTCGAACAGCTCTGTCGGGGTGCGTGAAACCTTGCAGACCTTCCGCGAGGAACAGGGCGAAATAACGGGAAAGGTACGGGAGTTTGCCGAGAGTCTGGTGCAGGGGGTACAGGCCCAGCGTGCGACCATCGATGAAGCTATCCGTGCCCGCTCCAAAAACTGGTCGCTGTCACGCATGCCGCGGGTCGATCTGAACGTCATGCGTCTGGCTGCGTACGAGCTGATGTTTCGCGCCGATATTCCCAAGAAGGTCAGCATCAACGAGGCGATTGAAATCGTCCGCCGCTACGGCGACAAGGAATCACCGGCATTTGTGAACGGCATCCTCGACGAGATCGAGGCTTGCCCAAAAACCGAACCGACAAGCGAGGAACAATGAAAGATATACAGGTTGGTCTGATAGGATTCGGCAATATCGGCGCGGGAGTCGTCAAGCTGCTGCGCGAGAATGCGGATGTTATTCGCAGCAAGGTCGGAACGGGCATCGTCCTGAAGCGCATCGCCGATCTGGACATAACCAGCGATCGGGGTGTTGCGGTCGAGTCCGGCGTGCTGACTACCAGCGTCGATGACATATTCAACGACCCGGAGATCTCCGTGGTCATCGAGCTGATCGGCGGTTATGAACCGGCCAAGAGTTTTGTGCTGAAGGCGATAGAAAAGGGCAAGCATATCGTTACCGCCAACAAGGCGCTTCTGGCGCTGCACGGCTCGGATATCTATGCCGCGGCCGTCAGGAAGGGTGTCGAAGTGCAGTTCGAGGCGTCAGTCGGCGGCGGAATTCCGGTGTTGACCGCGATCAAGAGCAACCTGGCAGCCAACCGTTTCAACAGTGTCTTCGGCATCATGAACGGCACCTGCAATTACATCCTGACCCGGATGACCCAGGAGGGGGCCGATTTTGGCGACGTTCTGAAGGCCGCGCAGGAGCTGGGCTATGCCGAACCCGATCCGACCTTTGATGTTGAAGGAGTCGATACCGCCCACAAGCTGGCCGTTCTGGTCTCACTCTGTTTCGGCACCCGGATCGACTTCAAGGATATTCACACCGAAGGGATCTCCGGTATCAGCGGGCTGGATGTCAAGTATGCCGCCCAGTTCGGTTATCGGATCAAACTGCTGGCAATCGGAAAATGTGTCGATGGCGAGATCGAAGCCCGCGTGCATCCGACCATGATTCCGCTCGACAGCCCTCTGGCGGATATCAACGGCGTGTTCAACGCCATCCGCCTGACCGGCGATTTTGTCGG
>DATNCC010000327.1:0-7472 GCA_035571735.1 Dongiaceae bacterium
ACCGGAACTCACCGTTCCGACCCCCATGTTTCCACGTTTATTCAGCCTCATTATTATTAAAGCCCGGGAACCACCATTACAGCAGCTCCTGCCTCAACGGCCGCCTCAACCGCTTCATCTTCGGCTTCCGCGGCGGCTTCATCTTCGGCTACCTCTGCGGCTTCAGCTGCGGCCGCCGCTGCGGCTCCAGCAATCACCTCAACCTTTGGCTTGCCTTGGTTATTATTGACTGGAGCTGCTGCATTAGCGCTGGTTACCGCCGCAAACAGCAGGCCGATGATCAACGTAGCGAGAACGGATGCCAATCTTCTCAGGTTGTCAACATATCCCTTTGCTCTCATGAGAAACACTTCCTTTCCCTTTATCCCATCACTATTTCCATTAATGAGACAATTGATTTGGTTACCCTTATACATGCTACAATAATACCAATTCAGTCCTCTTTTATCAAGAGCTAACAGCCATGGTAACACACTGATATTGCAGCAGTAAGATTCGTAAGGGTCTAACTTGTTAATATCTGAAAAGGTGATAAATTTTTAGAACGGCTGTACCGAACGAATGGAAGCTTTCTCGACTTCGCTCGATGAGGACCGCAACTGCGGAAAAGGACTTCCAGCTTTCCACAAAGAAAGGCGGACTTATGAAAAAGATGGCGTTCACAGTCAATGGCGTTACCCGCTCCTTCACCGGCGACCCCGAGATGCCGCTGTTATGGTATCTGCGCGACGAACTGCACCTGACCGGCACCAAATACGGCTGCGGCAAGGGGCTCTGCGGGGCCTGCACGGTGCAGATCGACGGCGAGGCGGCGCGCAGCTGCGTCACGCCGATGAAGAGCGTGGCGGGAAAGAAGATCGTGACCATCGAGGGCTTGAGCGCCAGGGGGGATCATCCGCTGCAGAAGGCTTGGGCCGAGTGCAACGTGCCGCAGTGCGGCTACTGCCAGAGCGGCCAGCTCATGCAGGCGGCGGCGCTGCTCAAGGAGAAGCCGAAGCCGACCGACGCCGAGATCGACGAGGCCATGCAGGGGAATATCTGCCGCTGCGGCACCTATCAGCGCATCCGCCAGGGAATCAAGCTGGCAGCGGGGGTGAAATCATGAGCGGCGTGGTGCGCGTCAGCAGGCGCGGATTTTTGAAGACGACCTTCTCGGCCGGGGCGCTGATCCTCTGCGCCCGGTTTTTCCCCGGCACAGCCCTGGATGCGCTGGCAAAAACGCAAGGCTGGTTCCCCGGCGTTTACCTGGGGATCGAGCCGAACGGCACGGTAATCATCATCGCCCACCGTTCCGAGATGGGGACCGGAATCCGCACCGCGCTGCCGATGGTGGCGGCCGATGAACTGGATGCCGACTGGCAGCGGGTCAGGATCGAGCAGGCCATCGGCGATGCCCGCTTTGGCGACCAGAATACCGACGGTTCGAAATCGATCCGCGACTTCTACGATCCCCTGCGCCGGGCGGGCGCAACGGCACGGCTGATGCTGGAGCGGGCGGCCGCCGCAACCTGGGGCGTCCCGGCCGCGCAGTGCCGGGCGGATAACCACCGGATCGTGAACAGCGACGGCCGCACGCTCGGCTTTGGAGAGCTGGTCGTGCAGGCGGCCAGGCAGAAGGTTCCCGCAGCGGAAGAGCTGCGCTTCAAGACCTCCGCCGAATGCCGCTACGTGGGCCGCGGGGTGCCGATCGTCGACATGGCCGACATCTGCACTGGAAAAGGGATCTATGGTATCGACGCCCGGATGCCGGGTATGCTGTACGCCTCCATCGAACGCTCCCCGGTGCTGGGGGGGACCCTGAAATCGTACGACGACAAGGAAACACGCAAGGTCAAGGGGGTGCGGAAGACCGTGGTGCTCGAACCGGCCCGGCCACCCTATGGCTTCCAGGCCCTGGGCGGCATCGCTGTGCTTGCCGACAGCTCCTGGGCAGCCCAGCAGGGGCGGAAGAAACTGAAGGTAACCTGGGAGCCGGGCGAGAACGCCGGCTACGACTCGGAGGCCTTCCGGAACTCCCTGCTGGAGACCGTGCGCAAGCCACAGAAGGTGGTGCGCTCCATCGGCGACGTGGATGCCGCCTTCGCCAGGGGGGGAACGATTCATGAGGCCGAGTACTACGTCCCCCATCTCGCCCATGCCACCATGGAACCGCCGGCGGCGGTGGCCGAGTTCAAGAACGGCAAGGTCACGATCTGGGCGGCGACCCAGAACCCGCAGGCGGTGCAGGAGGCCGTGGCCAAGGCGCTGGGAATCGCCAAGGGGGACGTCATCTGCTTCGTGACGCTTTTGGGCGGCGGCTTCGGCCGCAAATCGAAACCGGATTACGTGGTCGAAGCCGCACTCCTCGCGAAAAAGGTCGGCAAGCCGGTGCAGGTGGCCTGGAGCCGCGAGGACGACATCCGCCACGACTATTACCACAGTGTGGCGGCCATGTACCTGAAGGCGGCCACCGATGAAAAGGGGATACCTACGGCGTGGCTGCAGCGTTGCGCCTTCCCGCCGATTCAATCGACCTTCGACGCCTCGGAGCGCTACGCCAGGGATGGCGAAATGGCCCAGGGGTGGGTGGACGTCCCCTTCGACATTCCCAACCTGCGCGCCGAGAACGGCCCGGCCCGAGCCCACGTGCGCATCGGCTGGTTCCGCTCGGT
Organism: Dongiaceae bacterium; assembly: GCA_035571735.1. Lineage (GTDB taxonomy): Bacteria > Desulfobacterota > Desulfuromonadia > Geobacterales > Pseudopelobacteraceae > JACRCG01. The sequence goes on from DATNCC010000327.1 coordinate 2,652, forward strand.
GGCCAACATCTACCACGCCTTCGCGGTACAGTCGTTCATAGACGAGCTGGCCGCGGCAGCCGGCCGCGACCGGATCGAGTATTTCCTTGAAGTGCTGGGTCGGCCGCGCACCATCGATTTCAAGGCCGAAGGGACGAAAAACCCCAACTACGGGAAGCCGCTCGACCAGTATCCCTGGGAGACCGGCCGCCTCAGGCGGGTTGTCGAACTGGTGGCGGAAAAATCGGGCTGGGCGAACAGGAAGCCGGAAAAAGGGCGCGCGCTCGGCTTTGCGGCCCACCGCAGCTTCCTCAGTTACATAGCGGTGGTGGCGGATGTCCGGGTCGACGACCAGGGGCGGATCACCATCCCGCGCATTGATGTGGCGGTGGATGCGGGGCGGGTGATCCATCCCGAACGGGTACGGGCGCAGTTCGAGGGGGCGGCGGTGTTCGGCGCGAGCCTGGCCCTGATGGGCGAGATCACGGCAGAGAAGGGTAGCATCCGGCAGTCCAATTTCGACGACTATCCCGTGGCACGGATCAACGAGGCCCCCTTCGAGACCCATGTGCACCTCGTGCCGGGCGAAGGCCTGCCGACCGGGGTGGGCGAACCGGGGGTGCCCCCCATCGCGCCGGCCATCTGCAACGCCCTGTTCGCCATAACCGGCAAGCGCATCCGCCGGCTGCCGATCAGGAATACCAAATTCGTTTGAGCATTTGCACGCACATCTCCGACGAGGGAGGAAACAGCATGGAAACCATGAAAGCGGTGCGGATACACAGCTATGGCGGTCCCGAGGTTCTGGTCTATGAAGAGGTGCCGCGCCCGCAGCCGGAACAGGGCGAGGTGCTGGTCCGGGTCGAGGCGGCTGCAGTAAACCCGGTGGACTGGAAGATCCGGGAGGGATTTCTGAAGGAGATACTTGACCATTCGTTGCCAATGATCATGGGATGGGACGTATCCGGAGTAGTTGCAGCGACCGGCCCCGGTGTATCCCGCTTCAAGATCGGGGACGAGGTCTTCAGCCGACCGGACCTGCTGCGGGACGGAACATATGCCGAGTACGTCGTCATCCGGGAGGCTGAGGTGGCGTTCAAGCCCAAGTCGGTTGACCATCTCCACGCCGCCGCCATTCCTCTCGCCGGGTTGACCGCCTGGAAAGCGCTCATCGAGGCCGCCGGGTTGACATCGGGCCAGAAGGTCCTCATCCATGGAGCGGCCGGAGGGGTCGGAAGCTATGCGGTACAGCTGGCGAAGTGGCGTGGCGCCCATGTCATCGCCACCGCCTCGGAGTACAACCATGATTACCTGCTTGAACTTGGGGCCGACGAGGTGGTCGATTACCGTCTGGTGCACTTCGAGGATATCGCCCGGGGCATGGACGCGGTATTCGACACGATTGGGGGCATCACCCAGGAGCGTTCCTGGCGGGTATTGAAAAAGGGGGGCATCCTCGTCTCCATCGTCTCACCCCCGTCACCGGAAAAGGCCGCCGCCTATGGCGTCCGCCAATCTTTCGTCTTCATCCAGCCCGATGCAGCGGCACTGGCGGAACTGGCAGACCTGGTCGATGCCGGGAAGCTCCGCCCCTATCTGGAAAAGGTGTTGCCGCTTTCCGAGGCGCGACGTGCCCAGGAGTTGAGCCAGGGAGGCCATGTGCGGGGTAAGATCGTGCTGAAGGTTATATGAACCGCCATCGGTGCATCTTCGCCTGCGGCGGCCTACTGCTGCGGCAGGCGAAGATGCACGACCTGCCCCTTCCGGCCCAGATTTCCCAATGAGGCGGCGGGAGGAGATGAAACTCGCCGTTCTCAATTGCATTCAGAATGGCGGCGTTGATCCTCGTCTTGAGGAAGATGTCCTCGGTCGTCAACCCGCGTGCTTCCCTGAGGGTTTTCAGATCAGGCAGCTTCTTCAGGTGGTCGGATTTCACCTCTTCTTCGGTGGCAAGTCTTTTATTTTCTTCGCTCATCTTCATAAGGTCCTGTTTTCTGGTTGGGAATCGCTCGAACTCTTACAAAAAATAAATCCGGCCACTTTTTCCGGCCAGTCTACCAGAGAAAGGGGATCAGGCGATACCTCACTCTCTTCGTGTACTCTTCGTATCCCTTCAGTTCCCGTTTGAGAAACTCTTCCTCGATCCTGATCCTGAAGACGAGCGTGCCGACAGGTACGGCCGCCAGCAGGGCGGCGGCATACGATTCCAGCCAGAGCGCCATGCCGACCAGCAGCGGGATGGTGCCCGCGTACATCGGATGCCTCACCACCGCGTAAAGCCCACTGTCGATGACCGTCTGCTCCCGTTCCTCCTGCAGCCGCACCACCGACACCGCGAACGGGTTGTCGAGCATGGCGCGGGTCAGGATCCACCAGCCGGCGGCAAAAAGCACCAGCCCCGCGGAGGAGACGACTGTTCCGGGCTTGCTCAGCAAATGAAACCGGAACAGGTCCAGGGGAATGAAGACAATCAGACCGACGAACGTGGCTAGGAGCAGGAGCACGAGGACCTTATCCGCAAGCGGCTGCCCCTTCTGCACCGGCGGCTTGAAGCGCTCCTCGAGCAGAGCCGGGTCGGCGTGGTGGAGGGCCGCCGTGCTCGCCACCGCCCCCACAAGGACCACCGCCAGGAACACCCAGGCGCGCCACCAGTCAAGGGTGCCCGCCGGCAGGAACAGCGACAGGCCGAAGATGGCGACATTGGAGACGACACCTAATGCCAGCTTTAACATGGACATGATGCTATTCTCCTTGTTTTGCGGAGGCGGCAGGAGATGGCGGTATCAGGCAGCGCGCCGAACCGGGGAAAGGCTGAAGGACGTTCTTAAAAACTTTACCAATCGAACTTTTTTCAGTTCTTGCCAGTAAAACGTCCACTATGGGGCTCTCTTTTTGAATGTGGCCGTATCAATTACTGCACCGCCTTCTTTGACTTGGTACTTGGCATTGATCTCTCGACCATCTACTCCTTGATAGATGCCTCGCTGATACTGTTCTTCGCAAGTCGAGTAGTTGTTGTCCTTTTCGCTGCAAAGAACGTGCGTTACCCATGGGCCACCCAGCGAAGAAATTTGAGCAACCACAAGATCACCGGATGAGCCAATCATTATCGTACCAAACAACGATGAAAAACAGATTCTCTGTACAATATCCTTAGGCACTTCTGCTCTGATGACTAGTTTGTAGATACCCGGTATTCCAGAGACCTTCACGGGTGTCTCACCAGCGCTTGTGGAGAGGTACCACTCTCGTGTGTAGGGTGGTTGCTCTGAAGCGGCAGCTAGCCGCTTGATAAAGGAGTCGTAGTGCTGATTCAATGTTGGTTCATCAAGGAGCATCAACGCCATCACGTTGCCGATGATGATTACTTTGACACCTTGAACTTCAGGAACCAATTCCGTCTTCAACACATCTTGAAGTGATGTCAACGCCGCTGTGGGCGGATTCACGTCATTGCGTTTTATGAAATCTTTGATGTCGTCTCGGGTAGGGCCTCTTAAAATGCACCCTGAAAGAAAAACGACCACAAGCGCTGCAATGACTATCTTCATTATTACTCCACGATCTTTAGATTCAACGGGGAGAACACCGGTGGTTTTAGGCCGGTGCTTCTGCCTGGTTGAACCCTAGTGAGTTACCTCTGTTTAGCAACATCAGAAGCTATTTAAATGAGTATCCGACACCAAATGACACAACTACATCGCCATTGCTTTTTATCGGGTCAGTAATCGTTGCATAAAACAAATCTAAACCAGTCCTCCATTTCTTACTTGCAGCAAATGGATATTCAACCCCTCCGCCTAAGGCATACCCATTTCCACGTTTATATGAGTCGTCACTATTATGTACCCTACCAACTTTGCCATATAAGGCTGTTAGACGTGGATTGAAAAGGTACTGATTGTTTTTAATCGGGTATGCCGAAACCCCACCAACAACTCCCATATTGATATGATCTGTATAACCAACCCCTAGTTGGACGGAGAAATATTCATTTAGAACTAACTCATTATTCAAGCCAATTGTACCACCAAAAGGCAATCCGATCCCTATGCTAGTCCTCAAATAAGAATCATTTGAATCTGATGCAAAAGAGTCAACAGCAGTCAGCAGTACGCAACACATCAATATTAAAACACATTTACTCATAACTAAAAGTGTCCTTTCGTTGGCAATTGGCAGCAATGGGATTACGGGTATATAAGCGTTGTACGGGCTAATCTCACCGGTTGATGTCGGGTACCGCTTTGCGAGATGTTAATTCGGTTTTGTACGTGACAGCTCTGCAATGAACTTCTTCACGTTAGCTTTAGCCGAATATTCATTTGCGATTCTCATTCGTTGGATACCAATTAAAGTATCATTTATCGTTGCCGTTCCCGGCTCACGGATGGTGATCTCTTGCACCTTTTCACCTCTTAAATACAGAGAGTATTTTATGTTTGTTGTGACGGTGAGATCAAATCCAAAGTAGGGGTGTTCCACATCTAGAATTTCAATCTCTAAGCCCCAGTCATCTCCCCAATTGATAGATTGAGCGGAGAATGCCTTGGAATTCAACAGAGACTCTTTAACGGCTTCAGTAAAGTTGTCATTAGGTATCGTAGACATCCAGAATGGCAAAGTCACCGAACCTCCTGTAGACTCCTTGACATAAATCTTTTCGCCTGTCTGTTTTGGAGCTATGTAATCCGTTACAACCATTCCCTCTTTAGTGGCCGGGAAAGCACAACCAGATAAATACATTGCAAGTATTAAACAAATTATCTTTTTCATTACTTCTCCTCAACGGTTAGGGAGAACACCGCGGTTTTAGGCCGGTGCTTCTGCCTGGTTGGACCC
>DATNCC010000328.1:0-2052 GCA_035571735.1 Dongiaceae bacterium
GGTTTCATCTTGGGGTTCCAGCGTTTTGTCTGGTGACCGAAATGGACACCGGCTTCGAGCAGTTCCTTCATGCTGATACTTGACATGCGTTTCTCCTTTGGTTTTTCCTCCGCCCCGCCGAATCCCCGTCATCTGAAGGGACACCGCCGGATCTGTCCGAGGCGTGTGAATTGAATAGCGGGGTTTTATAGCACGATCATGCAGGAAATGGCAAGGCTAAAATGCTTCGGTACTGCCATTCTCTCCGTCACATTTCAATCATTGCATTCAGCAAACAGCTCTCCACGCACTTTCCACAGCGAGTGCATAATTCTGCATTGTTCAGCACCGCAGCTTTACGGAATCCGGATACTTCGAGGGTGATCAAGCGGGGAGGGCAGGCGGCAACACAACGGCCGCAGCCGCTGCAGCGTGCGGAATCGATCTTCGGGACGTCCTGACGGTCTGTTTTCAGAGTCCCAGATCCATCTGTTTCCATGTGAATTCCGGTTTTGTCATCTTGCGGCTGAAGGGGTAATAGCGGGGACATTTGGCAACTACGGCATTCGCCACCTGCTTGCAGGTGCGGCGGCAGGAGGTGCAGAGTTTGTTCGAGGAAGGTTTGTGTGCGCTCTTTTTTTGTGTCATGGTGATCTATCCATGCGGGGGCGGGTTTCAAACCCGCCCCTGCAAAAATGATTATTCGACAAACCTGACCCAGCCGAACTCGTCCTTTAGTTTCCCCGTCTGGATGCCGGTCAGGGTGTCATACATCCGCTGGGTGATCTCGCCGACCTTGCCGCCGGTCAACTGCAGGCACTCTTCCTTGTAGCAGAGCTTGCCGACCGGCGTTATAACCGCGGCGGTGCCGCTGCCGAAGGCCTCGGTAACCTTGCCGGAGCGGATATCGGCCATCAGGTCATTGATGTCGATCTGCCGCTCTTCCACCGTGTAGCCGAGGGTAGGAGCCAGTTTCAATACCGAATCGCGGGTCACTCCTGACAGGATCGATCCGGTCATCGGGGGGGTGACGATATGAGTGCCATATGCGAAGAACATGTTCATGGCGCCGACTTCCTCGATGTAGCGCCTCTCCCGGCCATCCAGCCAGAGAACCTGGTCAAATCCTTTTTTCTTGGCTTCCAGCCCAGCCTTGAGCGAGCTGGCATAGTTACCGCCGGTCTTGGCCTCGCCGGTTCCTCCCGGCACGGCCCGGACATAAAAATCTTCCACCATGATGTTGACCGGATTGAAGCCGGCAGCATAATAAGCGCCGACCGGCGAGAGAATTGCGAAAAAGTAATAGTGATTCGAAGGGTGAACTCCCAGGACCGGTTCCACGGCAATCATGGTCGGACGGATATAAAGCGAGGTGCCGTCAGTGGTCGGGATCCAGTCGCGCTCCAGGGAAACCAGATGTTCGATTCCCTTCAGGAACAGCTCCTCCGGCAGGTCCGGCATGCAGAGGCGATCGGCAGACTGGTTGAAACGGCGGGCGTTCATCTCCGGACGAAACAGGGCTACACGACCATCGGCCCACTTATAGGCCTTGAGCCCTTCGAATATTTCCTGGGCATAATGGAAAACCGTACAGGATGGGTCGAGGACAAAGGGAGCGTACGGCTCGATGCGGGCATCGTACCATCCCTGTCCGGTTTTCCACTCAACCATCAGCATCCGGTCGGTGAAGTATTTGCCAAAGCCGAGCTGAGACTGATCGGCAACTTTTGTTTTCATCTTGTCGGCCGGTAACGGAACAATTTTAATATCCAAGGTAACGCCTCCAGTTATCATTTATCCGCTAAATTATCTATCACATATCAGCACGTTGCGGCAAGTTGAAAATCCTGGTACGGGATAAGTGCGTTAACGAAATAATTCTCTGCAAAACGCCCGCAGAAAATAATTTCTAACTTACTAGCCCCGGTAAACCGGGATAAGTGCGTTCACGAAATTATTCCCTGCAAAAAGACGCAGAAAATAATTTCTAACTTACTAATTGACAAAAGCGGGCCAATCTGTTTTATTGCGGGCTCTGATGAGTGTAACTGTTTAAAATAACTGAATTATTTT
>DATNCC010000329.1:0-3663 GCA_035571735.1 Dongiaceae bacterium
GTCCCCATCTCGATCCCGGTGCGGGCTCCGGTCCCGCCAAAGGGATCGATAGCGTTCGTGATCGCCCAGCGGATCCCGCCATCAACCGCAAGTCCAGTCGCGCTCCGGGCCGTGTTCGGCCCGAGAATAGGCAGAACCAGATACGGCCCGGTGCCGACCCCCCAGGTTTCCAGGGTGTGATCGAAATCCTCGTTCTCCCGCCTCCACCCGAAGGCGGTTGCCGGGTCGAAGAGGCCGCCGATACCTATGGTAGAGTTGGTTAGAAACCGCCCGAAGGTCACCAGAGACTTCTTTCCTTTTGCTTGCAGGATGCAGTTGTACAGGGTCCCAACCTCGCGGATGTTTGCGAAGAAGTTGCTGACGCCGGTCCGGGCAAAACGGGGAACTACCGTTTCGTATCCGGCAACGACCGGAAGGAGTACGAAACGGTCGGCCTCGTAGTTGAATTTGTACATGCTTCTATTGAGGCCTGCCCACGGGTCACGCGTGCGTGAAACGTTCTCGTCGTCGCTGAACTCGCTCACCGTGTGCATTGGCGGCACCTCGCCGGGGAGGAGAGCGCTCCTCCCGGCACAGCCGGAAAGTATCAGGACCAGAACCGTGACGATAATCAATTTGATCGCGTTGCTGCACATGCCGGACCTCCAGCCTTACCTAACCACGTTGACGAGCAGAGTCGATCGATCAGAAAGGCCATGTTGTCACGATATTCGAGATTGCCGAGGTGCCCGCCGCGGGAATAAACCTTGAGACGTGGGCCGAAAACCCGACGCAGGTAGTCGAGGTCCCCCGGAGCCAGGATGAAATCATCTTCGTTGGTAATCACCTCAGTCTTCGCGGAGGCGGCGAGGTAACTTTCGATGCTTCCAAGGCTCAACGTTTCAAGGAGTTCCTCCCTGGTGAGACCAGGCCGCCTGCTCTGGAAATAGGGGACGAAATACTCGTTAAAGTAGTCCAGGAAGGAAAGATGCAGGGAGGTCCAGAAGTAATCTTCGAGAGAATCGCTGTTTCTCAGATCCCTGTTCTTCGGCACCACGTAGCCGCCATGGGTCATGACGTCGGAAGCGAAGATCATCCCGGCGGAGCTGATGCGGAAGGAGACCGCGATCATCCCCCCTGCTTCGTCCCGGTTCAGGATCTGAGCCAGGTACGCCGCGTAAATATAATCGTCGTCGATGGCAACGAAGTCACCCTTGCGGTAGAATTCGGTGCTTTTCGCCATGACGCGGTTATAGAACGCTCCGATCCTCCGGGGCCCCCCGGGGATGCGGTCCAGCAGCCCCTCTATCCTCGAAACGGAGTTGTAGAGGCTTACCGCCGGGTTGAGCATCAGCACTTTGCGGAAATCAAAGACTTTTCGCTCTTCGTCCAGCTTGGCAACGAAAGCGGCTTCCGTTCCCCCGAGGCTGTATCCGGCGAGGAAGAAATTAGAAACCTCGATGTGCTTCTTGGATACGTTCCAGATCTGCTCCATGGCTTGATAGAGATCAGCGGCGTCCTCGGGAAGATTCCCCGGCACATGGCTGGTAGAGGCATTGATGATGAAGTTGGAAAAAGTCGGAGAGGGAAGCGCAATTACATGGAACCCCGCGTGGTACAGGTTCGCCATGAGGGCGACTACCTTCGCCGACCTGCTGCTGGCGCCGGTCCCCGCGATAAGAAAGATCAGGGGAGCCTTCCGGTCCTGAAACGCTACCGTGTAGCGCAGCCCATGGTCGTAAAAGAAGATCTCCGGTTTTTTTCGGTCCGTTTCCAGAACCATGGTCTTGACCGGAACCTCACCACGAGCGTCCGGCCTCAAGCTCTGCGGAGTGCCCAGAATCGTCGCGGCATAGGAGTCTTCAATGGCATAACCGTAACCTGCGCTGTCGGCCCAGGCAAAAGCCGGCAGAAGTAGAAAGAAGCAAATGATGACGCCTCTTACAATTTTCATAGCTAAATCCCTTTCTCTACGAAAGCCTGTATTCCCTTAACGGCCTGAGGTGAGTTTGCCGGTGATTTTTCTCAGTTCGGAATCGGCGAGCCGATATTGGAGAGATGCCTGCATCTCCCTCATTTCAGCTCTTCTCAGTGCAGCAACCGTTTCGGCATGTTTTGATGACGTCACAGTCCCCGCCATGATGCCGTTTTCACTGAGCCGTGTGTTCTCCTTCGATAAGGAAAGCGCCTCACGAGCGACGTCCATCATCTGTTTCGACCGTTCCAGTTTCCGGTATGCCTTGTCGATGTCGATCCCTATCCGCTTGTCTATCCGCGTCAGGTTCTCTTCCGCTTGCGACTGTTGGGCGACACGCTGGCCGATTTCTCCGCTCCGCTTCCCCCAGTCGAAGATGTTCCAGGTCAGCTCGGCGCCGAAGATGCCGATGTTCTTCGGCAGGAATGCAACTCCGTCCTGGTAGCCGTGGCGGGCAAAGATCGTCACGTCGGGGATATAGTCATAGCGGGCGGCACGCACCGCATGACGCGACTTTTCCACGGTTTCGCGAGCGGCAAGAATCTCGCCGTTTTTTACCCTGGCTTCATCGTATGTCTGTTCATTTGACGGTTCCGACAGTTCCGGCAAACCCGTCTCGGTGACTTCCAGGACAGCGTCACTGGGGAGACCAAGTAGATCGTTGAGCTCCGAGGTTACGTCCGATATTTGGTTATCTGCTGCAATGAGCGCCTGTTTGCCCTGAAGCAGATTGGCCCTCGCCGAGGTTGCTGCGACATCGAGCTGATTTCCCGCCTTTACCGCATCCTCGGCCTCGCGCAGATTCTCCTGCGCGGCTGTAAGCGAGGCCTGGGCGGCCTCCCTTTCCTTGTACGCAATCAGCAAGACGTAATAGAGCTGGTGTACCGCAAGAACCGTCTCGTTTACCGACCTGGTCAACTCTGCTTCCGCAATGCCGCGATCTGCCCGGGCAATCTCATTGGCTTCATGAATCTTGAAAAGCTGCGTCGTCGGCTGCCCCAAGGTGGTTTCGCTGTACAGCGTGGTGGAGGAGCTCTGACGTATCTTGGCATCTTGTGTGGGGAAGGGCCCGCCGCCAATATTCCCCAGGCTCCCGGCCGGAATGGTGACGAGTTGCCTGTCCGACAAAGCCATGAGCTTTGTGTTGTTGGAAAGGAGCGGGAAATATTGGGCCCGTGCCGAGACAATCTTCTGCTCGCTCTCCGCCACCTTGGCCCGGCCGATTTTGAGCACCGGGTTCTGCTGCAGAGCCAGTTCAACCGCCTGCGACAACGTCAGGGAATGCTTCACCGGCTCTGCCGAGGCATCCTTTCCGCCCGCAAGAAGAACACATAGTATGATCGCAACGGTGACGGCAGCAGCCGGCTTGCAGTCCCCCCCCTTGGCGGAGCGGGACTTGACAGCCACAAAGATGACGGGAACGACCAGAAGCGTAAAGAACATCGAGAAGATGAGACCGAAGGCGATGACGCTTGCCAGCGGGCTCCAGAGGCTCGACCCCGATATGATCATCGGCGTCACCCCCACGGCGGCGGCCATGGTGGTGAGGAAGATGGGACGCAGCCGCCGCGACCCGGCCTCCCGGGCGGCCTGTTCCAGGGCCGCCCCCTCGGCAACCCGCTCGTTGCAGTAGTCCACCAGGATGATGCCGTTTCTCACCACGATGCCGCACAGGCTGATGAGCCCCATGAACGCGGTGAAACCGAAGG
>DATNCC010000330.1:0-13771 GCA_035571735.1 Dongiaceae bacterium
AAAAAAAGCATCGAGGGGGCGGTCGGCGGGCTGATCGGCAGTCTCTGCGGCGCCCTGCTGGCAAAGTTCACGTTCTTCCCGCAGTTGACGTTCAAAGATGCCGTGGTGACCGCTCTCGTCGTCGGCGCAGTCGGACAGGCGGGTGACCTGTTCGAATCCCTTCTGAAGCGGAGTTTCGGCGTCAAGGACTCCGGCACGATTATTCCGGGGCATGGTGGTGTGCTTGACCGCCTGGACAGCATCCTGTTCGCCGCTCCTGTCACCTACTATTACGTGCTTTTCTTTTTCAGAGGCTGACCCATGAAGAACATCACCATTCTCGGCTCAACCGGCTCGATCGGCGTCAGTACGCTTGAGATCGTCAGCGCCCACCCCGACCGGTTCCGGGTTGTAGCCATTACCGCCGGAAAAAATCTGGAGCTGTTTGTTCGGCAGATTCGGCAATTCAAGCCCCGGATTGCCGTCGTTGCCTCGACTGAAGACGTTCCGCGCCTGAAGGACCTCTGCAGCGGCCTGGACGTCACTATTCTCGGAGGAGTGGAAGGATTGATAGCGGCCGCGACAGCCGATGAGACGGAAATGGTCGTAGCAGCAATTGTCGGCGCTGCCGGCCTGGTTCCGACGGCTGCCGCCATCCGCGCCCGCAAGGATATCGCCCTGGCCAACAAGGAAACTCTGGTTACGGCCGGCCACCTCTTCATGGACCTGGTTGCCGAGTTCGGCGTCAGGCTGTTTCCGGTAGACAGCGAACATAGCGCCATCTTTCAGTCGATCGAAGGACACCGGAGCGAGGATATTCGCAAGATCATCCTGACCGCGTCCGGGGGCCCGTTTCTGAATACGCAGGCCTCGCATCTGCCCACGGTAACGGTTCGGGATGCCCTCAACCACCCGAACTGGAACATGGGGAAAAAGATCACCATCGATTCGGCCACCATGATGAACAAGGGTCTGGAAGTGATTGAAGCGCGCTGGCTGTTCAGCACCCCGGTGGAGAAAATCCAGGTCAACATCCACCCCCAGAGCATCATCCATTCCATGGTCGAGTATGTCGACGGGTGCGTCATCGCCCAACTCGGCTCGCCGGACATGAAGGCCCCCATCGCCTATGCGCTGGCCTACCCCGAAAGAATCGAGACCGGCGTCAAACCCCTGGACCTGACATCATTCTCGGGCCTGACCTTCTTCAAACCCGACCATGGCAAGTTCCGCTGCCTGGAACTCGCCTATCGCGCGATCACTTCGGGAGAAAGCATGCCGGCAGTAATGAATGCCGCCAACGAAATTGCCGTCGCGGAATTCCTTGAGGGGCGTATCGGCTTCACCCAGATTGCCGAGACCATCGAGCGCACCATGGCCGCACACTCAGCGCACAAGCTGCGCTCCATTGAAGAAGTATTGAAAGCCGACCTCTGGGGCAGGGAGTCGGCCCGCGAAATCTGCCGGGAGATGGTACACTGATATGACCGTTGTCTATGCAATCATTGTTTTAGGTATTTTGATCTTTGTCCACGAACTGGGGCATTTTCTGCTGGCCAAACTGATGGGTGTCAGCGTTGAAAAGTTTTCCCTCGGTTTCGGCCCCAAGCTGATCGGCAAGAAAATCGGCGAAACCGAATACCTGCTGTCGGCTTTCCCGCTCGGCGGGTACGTAAAGATGTTCGGTGAAGGCGGCTTCATCGAAGGGGGGGAGCAGGATCCCCGCCCGGAGGACGAAAACGTTCCTACAGGTGCAACGGCAGAGCCGGTTTTCCGTGAACTGACCGAGGAAGAAAAGGGGCGCTCCTTCGCCCATAAACCGGTGCTGGTGCGGATTGCAATCGTCATGGCCGGACCGGTTTTCAATCTGCTCTTTGCCTGGCTGATTTTCATCGTGCTCTGCATGACAGGCGTTCCCGCCGTTACCACCAAGATCGGCGAGGCCCTCAAGGACAAACCCGCTGCAAAAGCCGGCATGCAGAAGGGCGATGTCATCACCACCATCAACAGCAAACCGATCAACCGCTGGGACCAGATTGCCGAGGGGGTTGCGGCCAGCAAGGGAGCGCCGCTTTCTCTTACGGTAAAGCGCGACAGCAGGGAGATATCTTTCACCATAACCCCGGAACCCCGTGTCTCCAAAAATCTGTTCGGCGAGAAAGTCAATGGCTATGCCATCGGGGTGGCCTCAGCGGGTGAAGTCGTTACCGAGTACTTTGGCCCGTTTCAGGCGGTAGTTAAGGGAACCGAGCAGACGTGGAAAGTCATTGACCTGACGATCATGTCGCTGGTCAAGATGGTTCAGCGCGTCGTGCCGATGGACAGCGTCGGCGGCCCGATCATGATTGCCAAGATGGCCGGGGAGCAGGCCTCGGCGGGCGGAGCCAGTTTTCTGGCGTTCATGGCGCTGCTTTCGATCAACCTTGGTGTGCTCAACCTGCTGCCGGTACCGGTGCTGGATGGCGGACATCTGCTGTTCTATTTCATGGAGTTGATCTTCCGCCGTCCGGTCCCGCAAAAGGTTCGGGAATACGCCCAGCAGATCGGGATGGTTTTGCTGCTGGGACTGATGGTACTGGCCTTCTACAACGACATCATCAGGTACTTCGTCACCCGCCAGGGGTAAAAGGAAACGGCGAAAGGATTTTCAACATGTCACCCGAATCGAAACCAAATGTCATAACGCCTCATGATACCCGCTATCTCTTCGTTCTGCCATTTTCTACGGATCCGGTGCTCGCCCGGCGATTCCTGGCCAGGGACAGCGATATTGTCGGCAATATCCGCTTCGGCAAGCTTCTGGAGACGCTCGACAAGGTTGCCGAGAACACCGCCCTGGCCTATGTCCACAGATTTTATCCCGACGCGAGGGTGGTCACGGCAGCCGTTGACAGCATAGTCCTGAGAAATCCCGCAGACACCAAGCACGACCTGGTATTCTCGGCCCAGATCAACCACGTGGGCAAATCCTCAATGGAGGTCGGCATCCGGATCGAGTGTCTGGGAGAGGGTTCCAGTCACCTGGCAAGCTGTTATTTCACCATGGTGGCGCGGTCAACAGACGGCGGTGAAGCCAAAAGCCTGACTCTGCCGCCGCTGCTGTATCAGGAAGTGCTGGACAGAAAACGGTACCAGAAAGCGGAACTGCGACGCCAGGCGTACCGGGAGAGCCTTGCAAAAGCGGAAGAGATGCCGTCTCTCGATGAATACCTGTTCCTCAAGAAACTGCATAAAAAACAGGAATCACCCGACTTTGACGGGTTACGTGCCGGGCAGTTGGTGCTCGAATCCACCTGCAGGGCATATCCCGAGCAGGAAAATGTCCCTACGACCGTTTTTGGCGGTTATCTGATCAGGAAGGCTTACGAACTGGCGGCGCTGGCAGCCGAGATGGTCGCCCCGGACCGGCCGGTGCCGTGCCAGGTGAACCGGATAAACTTCAACCAGCCGGTGCTGCTGGGGGACCAGCTGAAATTCACGGCCCGGGTGGTCTACACCGGTAAAACGACGATAGCGGTACAGAGCGACATCGAGCGCTTCAGCCGCTCGGACAGCAACAAGTCCCTGTCAAACTCCTGCCTGTTTACATTCCGCAATGTCGGAAGCGACATGGCACCTCGGCCGGTACCATTCATCTACCCCGTCACGTATGCCGAGGATGCCCGATTATTGAACGCCTACCGCCAGCGGCTGGATTAATCGGAGCAATCGATCCATGAACATCCTCGCCATCGATACATCCACACCCCTGGCCAGTATTGCACTCGCCGTCGACGAACAGATCGTCGCCGAGTCGCTGCTCAATACAAACCGCACGCTTTCCGCCCGCCTCGTGCCCGAAATCGAGCGACTGCTGACCTCTTCCGGGCTGGCCATCGCCGATATCGGCCTCTTCGCCTCCTGCATCGGTCCCGGCTCATTCACCGGCGTTCGTGGCGGCGTCGCGACGATTCAGGGACTGGCACTGGCGGTCGACAAACCATGCGCCGGATTTTCGTCGCTTGCCATGCTGGCCATGAACTTTTCTCTCTCTACCACACTGATCTGCCCGATGCTCGATGCCCGTAAAAGCGAGGTGTACGCCGCTCTTTATGACTGCTCAAGCGCTATTCCCTCCCCCAGGATCGATGACTGCGTGCTTCCCCCCGCCGCGATTCTCGATCAGATTGCCGCGGCGACCGACCAGCCGGTCATCTTCGTCGGAGAGGGCGCCGTACGCTATCATGATCTGATTGCCGAACGGCTGGGTGACCGGGCCGTCTTTGCCCCCTTCCCTCTTCATTCTCCCCGTTCTGCCAACGGTATCCTGCTGGCGCTGCACGCCTTCCGGAGCGGCGGGCAGCTGGAGCCGTCACAATTGCTGCCGGTCTACCTGCGGGCATCGGATGCCGAAATAAATCTCGTAAAAAAACAAGCCTCCAATAATTCAGCCTGACAACCAAAAGGCGCCCCATTCGGGACGCCTTTCTCTCTTTCAACATGCTCTGAAACTCTTCAGCCAATTCGCAGATATTCTGGGGTCTCACCCCATCTTCTTCAAGCTGGTTCAGCGCGTACCAGCCTTAGCCAGCAATTCAAGACCACGTTCTTTCTTGCCCGAGCCTCTTTTAGCCCGAAGCATGAAGCGGGTTTCCGCATCAAACTCTGCCAGGAGAAGCGTGGTTACCTCATCAAGCAGGCGATTCACGCTCTGCCCGCGTTGATGTGCCATATCTTTCAGACGCTGATATTTTTCATTCGGCAATCGAAGTGTCAATGCACTCATAATTTCAACTCCTTGAGCAGGGTTTCCGGGAAGACAACCTTCAGGTCGGGAAATAATAGTTCCATGCGCGCCACATCGCGAAGGTTGCGTGTCACGATATAACCCGCTCCTCCGGCAACGGCAAGCTCGACCAGATGATTGTCACCCTCATCCTGAAGATTTGGTCGCCAGCCATAGTAAATCCGCGTCCAGCGACAAGCAGCAAGAAATATGTCCAAAAGTTCATCACGCTCGTCAGCATTCAAACGACTGCGTGCAAACAACTCGTTTCGACTCAGTACATCTTCGTATTCAGACAACAACGCCACGCCCATCAACGGAGTCAGCTTTTCTTCCAAGCATGCGGCAATCACCGCACGGCAAGCTCCTTGCCCGAGGCAGGCGCCAATAAACACATTGGTGTCAATAACAACTTTCATGCAAAGTATGGTAGCACCATTGCCACCATATTGCCAGACAAAAATCCCCGTCCGGCAGCTGGACAACGCCCTATTTTCTGAAGGAAACGGGGCGTTGTCGTTGTTGTATGAGAGGGCTCCCCGACATTTTTTTTGTGCCCGGAAAAGTTTTTTCCTCGATTCCGTTATTTGGCGTAGTTTTGGTGATTTTAACCTGGCTAATATTCTGTTATTGTTGATGTTTTTTAGATGTGTAAAGAAACTTTACACTTTTAATGTTGGCAACTTACTGAAATTGCGATTGATTATTGGCGGGAAATGGTTTAGTCAGGAATTGTGTGCGCATCATGGTGTGAATTTTGATTTAAAGGCGGCGGGTGGACGGTGGAATCCTGAGAAGCAACTCTGATCGAGATGTCATCATGAAAACGAAATTACTATTCATAGCTGTTCTTTTATTAGTTTCTTGCAGCCCCATCCGTGGATGCATGGAGTCATCTTTCACCCTGACTCCTG
Source organism: Dongiaceae bacterium (assembly GCA_035571735.1). Classification (GTDB taxonomy): domain Bacteria; phylum Desulfobacterota; class Desulfuromonadia; order Geobacterales; family Pseudopelobacteraceae; genus JACRCG01. Next base: position 5,659 of record DATNCC010000330.1, read on the forward strand.
AATCCAGACTTCCCAAATGGTTTTCGCTACCAACAGGCTATACAAGAGATTCAGTAACAGTGAAGTCATATTATTATTCATCGCCGTTCCCAGTAGATAATGCTGTTTTTGAGTTAACCGACCAGAACGACAAGATACTAGAGACAGTAACCGGGAAGACGTGCTGGCATCCTGAAACGAAGAGAAAACGAAATAAATATGGAGGTCTTGATCCAGATAGCTATCCTCATTATGTCTATGTCCGAGCGAATGGCACACTGGAGGTCATCGAACATATAAAGGGGCCAACATTCCGAATCATCGATGATCAAAAACTGATCAAAGAAGCTCTTGAGTCAAACGAGTGTAACTAGCAAAAATACCGAATAAAAAGACGAAGTCCCAACCAGGCAGTTAGACGCTGGCCGAGCGGAGAGACTGCCCGGACAGGTCAACTGCCCGGCCCGTTGGCAAGGAAAGCAGACTTGAACGATAAATATGTATAAGTAACCTATAGTGAACAATTTCAAGAGTTATGTTGAAGAAAGAAAATAATGAAATTAATAATCGCTACCGGTGTGGTACATAAAGTACCAGCAGATTTACGCGAAGCTCTTACCGTTGACCCAAAGGTGCTAGCGGTGTGGAATGATCTTACGCCACTCGCACGCAATGAGTGGATCTGCTGGATTATCTCCGTCAAGAAGACGGAAACAAGAAAGCATCATATCGAGCGAGCATGCGCGGAGCTTATCGAAGGAAAGCGCCGACCATGTTGTTGGCCCGGTTGCTCTCATCGTTGAAATAATTGAGGCGCTGAGGGGGACGCTGGTGAAATTGGTTCAGCAGAATGAAACGGTGAAACCGCCCAAACACTCGGCTAGACCAGTCGGAGATAACCCCGACGCTGGTCATCCTCACTACGTTCGGAATAATTCCCCATGAAGAAAGGGCGCCCCATCCGGGACGCCCTTTTTTCATACTTCGAATAGCGGCTCTCTTATCTCAGTGACTGATATGGCCTCTCTTATCCAGCTCCGACTTCAGCCGTTGTGCCGAAAGCACCAGGCTCTCCAGCCGCGCCTCGACTACCTGCGGGAACGAGTTGCCGTCCGTTTCAATGGCAAGAAACGGCAGCGGGAGCTCGTTTTTCTGCTCCGCCCAGAAGGCGCCGCTGTGGCGGGAAAAGTTCTCCTTTTCGTCGATCAGGCGGTGGTTCAAGACCGACTCGGCGATCCGGCACGGCATGCAGCCGAACGGGCCGATGCTGATGACACCGTGGGTGTCGTCCCCCACCTCGGTCAATACGGAGCTGACCGTCAGGATCGTCTCGCCGCTCAGGGCGGGATTGATCAGTGCGGCGCCGCGATCCATGAGGTCCGTCACGTCCACATCGCAGGGGTGGTAAAAACCGCTCAGGAGCAGGAGCCTTTTTATGTCCGTCTCGTCCTTGCGCATAAAGAAGCTTTTAAGACGAATGCCGAGACGGGTGCCGAAGGAGGAGTCGTGGGCGATCCCCTTGAGCACGGTGTAATCGGTATAGTACATCCATTCCGTGAGCGGTGCGGTGCGTGTCAGCACCCCCCGGTCCGCCAACTGTTCGACGAGGTACTGCCGCGAGAAGCCGTCACGCCGGACGTAGATCTCACCGGTCAGGTTGATCATCACCGCATCGCCTACCGGATACTTCTTGCCGCAGCGCCCCAGGGCAAGCATCACATCTTCCAGGACTTTCAACGTATCGGCAAATTTGTCCGAGGCGATGCTTTCGATGATCCGCGCCTTCCCCTTCTCGTAGATGTCCAGCGCTTCGGCACGGTCGGTAGCCACTGTCAGCAGCCCGGCGTACACCTCGTCCAGCCCGTCGGCTATGTTGAAGGCCCGCCACACCCGCCTGGTAAAGGCAGCTGTCATGCCGCCGTAGCCGTTCTCGCAGGAGAGGGACAGCAGGGCGACGTTGTCGAGGCGGTTCTTGACGATGTGGTTGGTCATGAAGACGTTGTACTGGCCGAAGCGGCAGGGCCCCTCGGCGGCGGGCATGAAATAGACCACCACCTCGTCGTCGCGCTTGCGCTCTTCCAGGTAGCGGAGCAGCGACCCGGAGGTGAGGAGCAGCGGCATGCATTCCTTGCAGGTGGCCTCACCCTTGCCGAGCATCAGCTCCTGGCGGCCGGGAGGGGGGAGCGCCTCCGACCTGATCCCCGCATGGCGGAACGCCGCCGCGAGCCCCTGGGCGGCGGTATCCCCCATGGATGGGATCAGCACCGTGACCCTCGGATCGGTAAACGGCAGTTCCCGGCCGCCGGTGCGGACGTACATGCCGTCTTTTTTCGTGATCAGTTCGGCGGGCACAAACGGCTCCTCTACCGGGGGAGAAATGTTCAGCTCCCGGTATCCCCGGACGACATCGAGGAAGGCCTCGATGCGGGTATCGACCCCGGCGTCGGCGGTATGGGCGTCGAGTTCGAGGGTCAGGGACGGTTTCTGCCCCATGATGTTGCGGAAGTAGCCGGCAATGAACGAATCGGGGCCGCAGCTGAAGTTGGTGATATAGACCCCGTAGAGATTCGGCCTGTCCAGGATGTAGCTCGCCCCCTTGAGGATCCCCTGTCCCGATGTCCAGTACATCCACTCGACACCGTCTCCGGCAGTATCGTCGATCGGCAGGAAGTCGTGGGGGATGATCTTGGTGCCCCGGGTGGCGAACTTGTGGGGGATCCCCATGTTGCCATGGCGGTTGAAGGCGTTGTAGGAGCGGCCGAACAGGACCAGCGCCGTCTCGTCAGCATTGAGACCGGCGATGAAACGGGCGCCGATATCCCTCATCTCGGCGCGCATCGCCAGCAGCACCTGCCAGGCGTCGTCAAAGGCGCGCCCGGCCCGGCGGGCGGAAACGCCCAGCTGCTTGCCGATGCCGGCGAAGGTCTTGCGGAGTTTTTTATGGTCGTCGAAGGGGAGCACGGCGGTAATCAGCCTGGGCGCCAGCTGCTCGTGAAAGGCCGCCTTCAGGTAATACGGCTCCGCCTGGACGAAGGGACAGGTGCAACTGGCTTCATCCCCCTTCTCGATCGAGGAGCTGAGGACGTGGGGGATGAACAGGTAATCCGGCTCTTTCTGCAGGAGAGCGCCGATCAGGCCGTGACTGAGCACGACCGGATAGCAGAAGGCGGCGCCGGTCGCCTCCATGCCGCGGGGATCGAGGGTATCGCCGAGAATGACCTCGGCCCCGAGATTGGTGAAGAAATGGGAGTAGAGCGGGTAAAAGGTATTGGAAAACAGCGATGCCGGAATGCCGACCTTCACTCCCCCCCTGTTTACGGTTGCGGGGGCATATTTGCGGAAGACCAGCTCCTCGTGCAACCGGACGAGGTCCAGTTCATTGGTGTCATAAGCGCTCTTGTTGCCGATGATGTTGTAATACTTGTTGCACGCCCCGCCGAACGGATAGGTCTTTCCCTTTACGGTTATCCGCGCCACCGAACATTTCCGGTCGCACTTCTCGGCGCCGCCGGCGCAGATGAACGGCTCCCGGTACTCGACGTCACGTGCCGCCAGTTCCGCCAGGTCAAAGTGATGCCGCTCCAGGAGCTTCTTTTCGATCTTCCGTTGCACTTCAAGGGCGGCGCCGAAGGCCCCCATCAGCCCCGGTTCCGGCGGTACGATGATTTCCTGGCCGCAAAGCTCCGCCATGGCGGCGGGAACGGCGCTGTTGTAACAGACTCCCCCCTGCATGAAAATCTTCTTCCCCACCGGCCGGTTACCCTTGACCCGGTTAAGATAGTTCTGGCAGATCGAATAGACCAGCCCGGCAACGATATCTTCGCGCCCTACCCCTTCCTGAACCGCGGTCTTGATGTCGCTGCCGATGAAAGCCGCGCACTGGTCGTTGAAGTTGGGGGGGGCGGTGGATTCAAAGGCGATGCCGGCAATCTCCCGCGTCTCGATGCCGAGCGATTCACTGCAGGCCTCCTCCAGAAACGAGCCTGTTCCGGCCGAACAGGCCTCGTTCATGGCGTAATCGCTGGCGACCCGGTTGGTGATGTAGGTGTACTTGGCGTCCTGGCCGCCGATTTCGAAGATTGTTTCCACCTCCGGATCATAATGGACTGCGGCGGTTGCGTGCGCCACGATCTCGTTGATGACCCCTTCACTCAACGAATGGAGTCCGGCAATCTGGCGGCCGCTGCCTGTCACGCCCAGCCCGATGATTTTGAGCTCGGCCCCAACCGGAGCCTGGGAGAGAATCTGGCGATAACATTCCCGGCTCGCGGCAATCGGGTCACCGTTGGTGCGGAGATAGACGCTGGCCGTGATGGCCTGATTGTCGGTCCGGAGGAGTACCGCCTTGGTGGTGGTGCTGCCGACATCGAGGCCGCAGACGTATTCGCCGTCGTAGAATTCGCCGCGCGGTTCCGATTTGAAGGTGACTCTGCCGCCGACCTCCTTCAGTGCGGGAAAGGTCGGAAAGGAATGGTAGGAGTCCGAAACCAGCGCATGCCGGTCAGTTACTACACTGCCATGCTCTTCCGCCCAGAGCAGTGCCCCGAGCGCCTCAAAACCGAGCGCTTCCTCGGGGACTTTCGTTTCGGGATACGACTCCCGGATATAGTCGACGACGACCCGGTTGCTGCTGACGCCGCCGACCAGCAGCACGTTCTTCGCCTGTGCCTTCTGCAGCAGCTCGACGATCTTCCCCGCCATCATTCGGCAGAGTCCCGCGGCGACCTCCCCCTTGTCCTTCCCCTTGTTGAGGGCATGGGTGCAGTCGCTCTTGCAGAACACCGAGCAGCGTCCCGCCACCGGATAGGAGTCGGAACCGGCGGCACGGTCCACGGCCTCCTCTATCCCCAGCTCCATCCTCTTGATCTGCTGGAAGAAGAATTCGCCGGTTCCTGACGCGCATTTGTTGCCGGTATGAACGCCGCGGATATTCCCCCGGCTGTCGAGCATATAGACCAGGAACGTTTCCCCGCCCGCCGACACGATGCAGTCGATTCCCGGATATGACGGTTGTATCTGACGGTAGGCAAGTTCGACAGCTTCAGGCTCCGAAACGGTTGGAATCGTGATCAGTTTCCTGAATTTTCTGCCGGTAAAACCGATCGCGGCAGGCAGGGCGGATAAAAAGAGGTCATTCAGAACCCCCATTACCCCGCCGTCATGGGTTACTCTCGAATAGGTTACTCCTTTTTCCGTTCGCTCCGCGATGCTTATCGTACTGGCGCCAAGACAGACGCCGAATGCTTTTTTCATGATACCCTCTCGTCGATGGTTCTATCTGGTTTCCGGATGAAAACAACCTAGATACATAGCAAAGAAGAGTTACCGTGTAAAAGGGAAATCGTCAATGCTTCCAAGTTATTGTTCCGCGAAGGTCCGTTGCCATACCAAAATCTTTATTCAGAGAATATTTTTGCCGTTGACAGCAACCTGTTAATGGGTGACCTTGTGCGCTCCAATTTTGGACTATGTGATCTGATACGGCAACCGGACACCTTCAACGTGAATCAGGACTCCAGAGCGTTTACATATTTTCTGACCGCACGCGCGGCGGCCACACTGGCCTACCAGATGACCGGTGTCGCCATCGGCTGGCAGATGTACGATCTGACCGGCAGCCCCCTCGCGCTCGGCCTGGTCGGGCTCGTCCAGTTCGTTCCCTCGCTACTTCTGGCGCTCTATGTCGGCCATGCCGCCGACCGCTATGACCGGCGCACAATCGTGGCGATCTCCCAGGCATCAGAGGCACTGGCACTGCTCTGTCTGGCGGCCTTCAGCATCCTGCATCTCATTGATAGAAACACCATCCTGGTGATCGTCTTTCTGCTGGGATGCGCCCGCGCCTTCGAGTACGCAACCTTCCAGACCCTGCTGCCGGCTCTGGTGACCCAGGAAGCGCTCCCTGCAGCAATCGCCAGAAACGCCTCGGTACGTCAAACTGCCGTCATTGCCGGACCGGTGCTGGGGGGATTTCTTTACGCAGCTGGTTCTGGAGTGGTGTATGCCACGGGGGGATGTCTTTTTTTCCTGTCGGCCGCCATCATTGCCAGGCTCCGCGTGCAGCAGCGTGCCCTGACGGCGCGGGAACCGGCCACGGTTACGTCGCTGTTCGCCGGCATCGCCTACATACGGAGCCAACCGGTCCTGCTCGGGGCGATCTCGCTGGATCTGTTCGCCGTGCTGCTCGGCGGTGCCACCGCGCTGTTGCCTATATTTGCCCGTGACATCCTGGCGGTCGGCCCCTGGGGTCTCGGCATTTTGAGATCTGCCCCGGCTGTCGGCGCATTGACGGCGTCGCTGTATCTTGCCCGGAATCCGCTGCAGCGCAGGGTCGGTAAAATCATGTTCGCGTCAGTCGCACTGTTTGGCGCGGCGACGGTCGTTTTTGCGCTTTCAACGTCGATCTTTCTGTCCTGTCTGGCTCTGGTGGTTCTGGGGTGGAGCGACATGATCAGTGTGGTCATCAGAGGTGCGCTCGTCCAGCTGGAAACCCCGGATGAGATGCGCGGGCGGGTAAGCGCCGTCAATGCCGTATTTATCGGCACCTCCAACGAATTCGGCGAGTTTGAGTCCGGCCTGACGGCGGCCTGGTTTGGTGCGGTTCCGGCCGCCCTTATTGGCGGGGTCGGCACACTGGCGGTGGTGGCGCTCTGGATCTATCTGTTTCCCCAACTGGTGCAGCGTGAGCGGCTGCACAACAGCTGACATCCTCGCACGGCAATCTTGCGCCGATTTTTTGGACCCACACGATTGAGTAATCACCCTTCCCTGTTATACTTAGAGAGTAAACCCGTTAACGGGATAAGTGCGTTAACGAAGTTATTTTCTGCTTTGGCAGAAAATAACTTCAACTTACTAAATCCATCCGCTGGAGCAGCCACCATGAACATTCATGAGTATCAGGCCAAGGAAATCCTCAGCAGTTACGGCATCCCGATCCCCCGAGGTCGCGTGGCGCTGACCTCCGACCAGGTTGAACGCGCCGCCAAAATGATGGGGGGGCGCTGCGTCGTCAAGGCCCAGATCTATGCCGGCGGTCGCGGCAAGGCCGGCGGAGTGAAACTGATCCACCATCCGGAAGAGGCGCAGGAGTACGGCAAGTACCTGTTCGGGCGGGCGCTCGTGACAAAGCAGACCGGACCGAACGGGTTGAAGGTGCGCCGCATCCTTGTGGAAGAAGCGGTCGAGATCGCCCGCGAGTTCTACCTCTCCATCACGCTCGACCGCGAGAGTTCGCGCTATGTCCTGATCGCCTCGGCCGAGGGGGGGATGGACATCGAAGAGGTTGCCACCAAGTGCCCGGACAAGATCCTGACTCTCACCATCGATCCGTTCACCGGCCTTCGCCCTTATCAGGCCCGCAAGATCGCTCTGGCGCTGGGGCTGACGGGAACCATCTGCGAGGATTGTGTCGAGTTGATCCTCAATCTGTACCGTATCTGTCAGGAAAAGGACTGCGCCCTGATCGAAATCAATCCGCTGGTGGTGACCAGAGCCGGCTGGCTGATGGCCATGGACGCCAAGATCACCTTTGACGACAATGCCGTCTTCCGCCATCGCGAATACCCCGACATGATGGACTACTCGCAGCTCGATCCGCTGGAGATCACCGCCAGTAAATACGACCTGGCCTATATCAAACTCTCCGGTTCGATAGGATGCCTGGTCAACGGCGCCGGACTGGCCATGGCAACCCTGGATGTTTTAAAGGAGTTTGGCGGCGAACCTGCCAATTTCCTGGACGTCGGGGGGGGAGCAACAAGGGAGAAAGTGGCCGAGGCGTTCAGGATCATCCTGCAGGACAGCGACGTGAGGGGAATCTTCGTCAACATTTTCGGCGGCATCATGCGCTGCGACGTCATCGCCCAGGGGATCATCGAGGCGGCTGGCGCGGCCGGATGCACCCTGCCGATCGTGGTGCGCATGGACGGCAGCCGGGTTGAGGAAGGAAAGAAACTGCTCCGGGATTCCGGCCTTAACGTGCAGATCGGCAAAAATCTGGGAGATGGCGCCGCCAGGATCGTTCAGATGCTGGGACGGGGGTAATCATGTCAATACTTGTCGATAAAAAATCCAGAGTTGTCGTCCAGGGGATCACCGGACGGAGCGGCCTGTTCCACACCCAGCAGTGCCG
>DATNCC010000331.1:0-3668 GCA_035571735.1 Dongiaceae bacterium
TGAGCATAACCAACGTTGGTTGCATAGAATACTTTCCCTGCTGCGCCGTCAAAGCCGGCGAACAGGCCGAGAAGACCGCGGCCACCCTTGGTCATATCGTTGCTGCCGATAGCGGTTGAGGTATTGATGCTAGCACCGTTACGGACAAGGAGCCACATGTTGGAAGCATTGAAGTAGCTGACGCCGCCACCGGTCTGCATCTGCTGGAAGCCCTTGTAATTGCCTGTTGCTGTAGCGGCAACATCCTTTTCACCGGAGAGGTAGAGGCCTGATACGTTAACATTACCGACGCCGACATTAACCTTGGCGATGGCGCCCAACGAATAGGCTGCCAGGTCTCTCTTGTCATTGAACTCACCGAACTGGTAATTGGCGAAGCCGGTAATTGCTGCGGGGCCGACTTTGGCAGCAGCGTTCAGACCGAGCATGTGAATAAGCTGAGCAGCTGAAGCCAGTCCTGAAGAGCCTGCTGCAGGAGCTGTTGTTATTGATGTCGCAAAGGGGCCGGTTACGGCAACGTTCGAGGTGTCTCTGGTTTCGACATAGTAGCTACCGCCGACTGAAACGTCTTTTGTCAACGCTGCCTTGACATCGAGGACAGTAAGGTCAGCGGTCTTTCTGCTGATATTAAGAGCAGTGGCTGCACCATTGGACCCAAGCTCGTTTGCCAGCCTGAACCAGCCAAGCGAAGGGGTCACCACGCCGAATTTGCCGGTGAAAACCGCGCCAGCGCCGTCGATGTTGCCGAATGTGCCCTGGTAAGCATCGTTGAAGGGCTGGATACCGACCTTAGCATTAACCTGTGAGCCGACATTGAAGTCGAGATAAACGTTCTTGGTTTCGATGGAAATGGCGTCAGCATCGATAGCGCCGGCATCACCCAATGTGCCGTATTTGCCGTCTTTCTTGCCGCCGAAGAGGGCGTCAAGCTCGAAATGGGTGACGAGCTTGAGATCGTCGCTTGCCTTGGCAATGTACTGGATACGGGCGCGCTGCTCGACATAAGAACTTGTCTGGCCATCCTTATTCAGGTTGAAGGTTCCACCACCGCTGTAAATATTATTAGTCAGAAAGCCGTAAGCCCTGTACATGCCGTGGAACTCGTTTTCGAATGCGAGTGCCGGAACTGCTGCTGCAGCTACCATAGCTGCCGCGCCTAAAACAATCAAACTTTTCTTCATTGTCCTTCCTCCTCTTATGGTTGATGTAAACATCCTGAGTAAAATAATCTGTTTAATGGATCGACTACGCTCTCATCACCACCTTTCAGATAGATTTTAACTAACAAGGAAATCACCAAAAATCGAAAAAAGCCCTGACAGCCCGCCCGAAAAAGGGCAGACTCGCCAAGGCTTTAATTAACTCTTCAGTTTGTCACCTGCTGCGAATCTAAGCATTGACACCCTTTAATAAGTTTTGCAGTAAAATACTAACGAATCAAGAATTTGTCAAGTTTCTAAACCGGCAGCAAAAAATATCTACCCTTATAGACCCTTGAATAATGCACAGCAGCAGAGTTCATTTTAAAAAGCTTGTCCCATAATATGAATTTTAAAACCCATGTCAAGAAAATTTTCAAACGGCGTTACAAAATTAATGCCCTGTCTGACACAATTCCGTAAGCACTCCGTGACTGCTCTTCGGATGAACGAAAGCGATGAGTGCGCCGTGAGCTCCATTTCTAGGGCTCTCGTCGATCATCCGGCATCCCTCCGCGGCAAGCTTTGCTATGGCCGCTTTTATGTCTTCGACTTCGTATGCCACATGATGGATGCCCTGGCCATTCTTCTCCAGAAACTTTGCCACCGGGCTGTCGGACGATAACGGCTCCAGCAGCTCGATCTTGGATTCTCCGACACAAAGCATTGCCACGCGCACCTTCTGTTCAGGGACATCTTCCTGCCCAATGGATTTCATTCCCAGCTGGTCGCGGTAGAAAGGGATTACGGCATCGATGGATTGCACTGCGATGCCGATATGGTTAATTTTCTGCAGCACTTTTGACTCCTTTTACAGGACTACCGTCTCCTGATGTTTTCCAAATACCCCCCGGAAGACATCGGCAATCTCGCCGAGGGTCGCATAGGTCTTGACCGCTTCCAGAATTGGCGGCATAAGGTTGTCGCTCCCCTTTGCGACTTCTTTGAGCTTTTCCAGAGAAGCTTTGACTGCTGCCTCATTTCGCCCGGACTTCATCGCACCAAGTGACTTTTTCTGGGAGACCTCGACCTCTGCCTTGACCTTCAGCAATTCCGGCATCGGCTCGTTCTTCACGGTGAACTTGTTCACCCCGACAATGATCAGGTCGCCAGTCTCGATCCCTTTCTGATAAGCATAGGCGGAATCCTGGATCTCCTTCTGCTGGAAACCGCGCGAGATTGCTTCTACCGCGCCGCCGAGCTTGTCGATCTTCTCGATATAATCCGTTGCAGCCTTTTCGATCTGATCGGTGAGCGACTCCACCAGGAAAGACCCGGCCAGCGGATCGATGGAATCGGCGACGCCCGATTCGTACGCAATCACCTGCTGGGTGCGCAGGGCAATCCGGACGGAATCCTCAGTCGGGAGCGCCAGCGCTTCGTCACGGGAGTTGGTATGAAGCGACTGGGTTCCGCCCAGCACCGCTGCAAGAGCCTGCATCGCTACCCTCATGATGTTGTTGTCCGGCTGCTGCGCAGTCAGGGTACAGCCGGCCGTCTGGGTATGGAAGCGGAGCATCTGGGACTTGGGATCTTTCGCCTTGAACCGCTCTTTCATGATTTTTGCCCACATCCTGCGGGCAGCCCGGAATTTTGCCACCTCTTCGAAAAGGTTGTTGTGGGCGTTGAAGAAGAAGGCCAGCCGCGGCGCGAACTCGTCGACATCAAGTCCGGCCTTGATCGCAGCATCGACATAGGCAATACCGTCGGCAAGTGTGAAGGCAACCTCCTGGACAGCGCTGGACCCTGCTTCGCGGATATGATACCCGGAGATGGAGATCGTGTTCCACTTGGGCACATGATCCTTGCAGTAGGCGAAGATGTCGGTGATGATGCGCATCGACTCCTTGGGGGGATAGATGTAAGTACCGCGAGCCATGTACTCCTTCAGGATGTCGTTCTGGATCGTGCCGGAAATCTTGTCGGCAGAGACCCCCTGCTTTTCCGCGACCGCTATGTACATGCAGAGAAGGATCGCCGCAGTGGAGTTGATCGTCATGGAAGTAGAGACCTGATCCAGGGGTATACCGTCAAAGAGTACTTCCATGTCGGCAAGCGAGTCGATTGCGACACCGACCTTGCCGACCTCGCCCTGGCTCATGCCGTGGTCGGAGTCGTATCCCATCTGGGTAGGAAGGTCAAAAGCGACTGAAAGACCTGTCTGACCGGCTTGAAGAAGGTACTTGTAACGCTCGTTAGACTCCTTTGCAGTCCCGAACCCGGCATACTGCCTCATGGTCCAGAAGCGGCCCCGATACATTGTCGGCTGTACGCCGCGTGTGAACGGGTAATCACCCGGGAAACCGAGCTGATCCTCGTATCCGGGGTACTCGAAACCAGGGGTAAAGCAACGCTCCATCTCGATATTAGAACTGGTCAGAAACTCATTTTTACGTTCCGGGGCTTTTGCGACATTTTTCGCCACCATCTTTTCATTCCAGAGCTTTTTCTTGTCACCAATCATCGTCA
>DATNCC010000332.1:0-9140 GCA_035571735.1 Dongiaceae bacterium
ATCCACCGCTATGCTGCCGGCTTACCCATTCCCGGTATTCAGGTGTGGCTGATCCAGCTGAATCTCAGTTGGGCCCAGGAACTATGCATCTATATGTTCGTCTGGATGGCCAAATTCGGTGCTGCCTACGGCGTCCGCTCCGGCATCCATGTGGGCGTGGACGTTCTTGTCAACCGTCTTCCAGCGGAATGGCGCAAGAAGGGGGTGCTCATTGCTATTATCTGCGGCACCATCTTCACCGGCATTATCGGCACCCTCGGTGCGACCTTCGTCTGGGAAAACGGCTTGCACTACGCCCTGTTCCACAAATTAGGGATCCCGACCGGTGATGTTCCAGAAGGGCCGATCACGCCAGACCTGGAATGGCCAACATGGTTCATATACTCTGCCGTGCCGCTCGGATCCTACCTGATGTGCTTCCGTTTCATCCAAGTAGGCTTGCAGTTCCTCAAGACCGGGGTGATGCCGCACGCTCATGATGAATCGCACGTGGAAGGGCTTGAGGAAGAGGCCATCGAACATTCCCCTCTTACCCCTGCCAAATCTGATCTTGCCACTGGAGGTACAGTAAAATGAGTATGGAGAACATCGCAACGCTACCTCTTATGAGCAAGCCCAAGGCTGCCGGTTGGCTGCTCGGCATCTCGGCGATCCTGTTGGGCGTCGGGTTCATCTACGGCAACGTCGGCATCGTTTTCGCCCTGCTGCTGGCACTGATGTTGACCGGGGTGCCGGTTTCCATCGCACTCGGCCTGACCGTTTTGACCTTCCTCTACCTCCTGACCAACGTCCCGATCGAGGCCGTCGCGCTCAAGCTCTTTACCGGCATCGAGAAGTTCGAGATCATGGCCATTCCCTTCTTCATTTTGGCCGGCAACTTCCTGACCCACGGGGGTGTGGCCCGCAGGATGATTGATTTCGCTGTCAGCATGATCGGCCACCTGCACGGCGGCCTCGGTCTGGCCGGTATCATCGCCTGCGCCATGTTCGCACTGGTCTGCGGCTCGAGCGTAGCCACCGTGGTCGCCATCGGCTCCATCATCTTGCCGGCAATGGTGCGGCACGGCTATCCGATGCGCTTCGGGGCGGCTATTATAGTCTGCGCCGGATCACTGGGGATCCTGATGCTTCCCTCGATTCCCAAGGTCATCTACGCCATCGCGACCAACACCTCTATCGGCGCCCTCTTCGTGGCCGGCCTGTTCCCTGGTATCCTGCTCACCATCATGCTCAGCGTGGTGACCTGGTACATATCCAAGAAGCGCAACTACCCGCGCATGCCCAAGGCGACCTGGGGCGAGCGTGCCGTTGCCTTCCGCAAGAGTGTCTGGGGACTCTTGCTGGTGGTCATCATCATCGGCGGCATCTACTCCGGCGTCTTCACCGCCACCGAGGCAGCAGCCATGTCCGCAGTGTACGCCTTCTTCATCTCGGTCTTCATCTACAGAGACATGGGCATGAAGGACGTGCCGCGCGTTCTGCTCAAGTCGGCCAACCTGAGCGCCATGCTGCTCTACATCATCACCAACGCGGTGCTGTTCTCCTTCCTCATGTCTCACGAGAACATCCCCCAGGCAATGGCGGACTGGATGCTGGGCAAGGACCTGGGCGTGGTCACCTTCCTGATCTTCGTCAACCTGGTGCTGCTCCTGGCCGGCAACGTCATGGAGCCTTCGTCCATCATCCTCATCTTCGCGCCGATTCTGTTCCCGGCCGCAATGAAACTTGGCATCGACCCGGTGCATTTCGGCATCCTGATCGACGCCAACATGGAGGTGGGATTGTGCCATCCGCCAGTGGGACTCAATCTCTACGTGGCCAGCGGTATCTCGAAGCTCAGTATTTCCGAGCTTACCATGGCTGTCATGCCGTGGCTTTGCACGATGTTAATATTTCTAGTTATTGTTACGTATTGGCCGTCGCTTTCCATCTGGCTGCCGCGGGCGATGGGAATGATGTAGAGCAAGGCTAAATGGCATAATTCTACTAATTCAGGAGCAATAATGTCCGATTACGTGTTTATTTATCTGATTGTCGCACTCAACACGCTGTGCCAGATCATGCTTATCTGGCGCCAGAAGCTTGACTCCAGATGGAAATTCTGTAGTTTTGCAATCGCTATTCCGGTTGTGTTGATGGTGTCAATGCGTCTCTTGATCGCCAGCGGGGTGATCCATGGTCATGTCGCCGAGCAGTCGCTCGTTGAGCAATACTTTACAAAGGGTACAAGTATATTGCTGATTGCCGGGCCTTGGTTGGTGACGCTCGCCGCACTACAGGCCAAGATGAAAAATCGTGTTCTTCTGAAGAAACATGCCGTTAATTGATGTGCCGAACCATGCCCGGGCTGCTGGGTACTGAAATATCATATCCAAGTAAGCATCGGAGTTGGTGCTGCGGGTAACCGCCGCACCACTCCGCTGCTCCCCCGGCTTCCTCACAATCTGACCCCTCCGCCATCCAGCCGGTTTGTCACCCACAGATTCTTTGAAACTGTTTCACGAACGTGTCGTTAGGAGAGCCCTCAAAAGGAGGCAGCTGTGAAGATCAGAAACAAGCTGATGCTCAATTCGTGTATTATTCTGGTGTTGATGGCGATTATCGGGGCTTCGGCCATTGTCGGGATCAAGTTCATCCAGAAGAACATCTTCCTCCTTACCCAAAAGTCAACGCCCTACCAGATAAAGACCCTTAACCACCAACGCGCCCTGCAGGCCCATGCCTCAAACCTGTTGAAGCTGGCGGGATCGGAATCCGACGAGGAATACCGGCAGAATTCTGCACTAAGCAACGAATCCCTCGCGGAGGAGATCAAATCCGCCGATGAATTGGTCAAACTGGGCTCGACCAGTGATTACGAGGCCGGCGCCATTTCGGAAAACACCAAATCGATACAGGAGATGACCCGGAAAAGGCTCCAGCTGCAGCAGGAAACCCAGGCTGTTGTCCAGAGTATGCGCGGCAACCTGAATGATGCGGCAAAAAGACTGCAGGGGCTGGATTCCTCGATCAGGAAGCTGCAACAGGGCGCCGCCGGAAAGATGGTCTCGAACATCGATCTCACGTCCAGCGAGAACAGGCAAGCCGCTACCCTTGCGGCCATTCGCGACGGTTTGAAGGATATGAATCTCTATGTGAGCCGGATCATGACGACTACGGACAAGGAAGCCGTAGAGGACATGTATGAGAATATTGCCGGTCCGCTGAACAACATGCAGGTCTACGTCAAGACGATCAGGTGGTCGGACAGACAGACCGGCGAGGATTTTGCCAAAAAGCTCAACGAGATGACCGCCAAGCTTACCGAGGCGAAGGATCACCACCTGAAGTTCCTTGCCTCCCGCGACGCGTCTGCCAGTGCAAAAACAGTGCAGGCAATCAAGGACGCAGAGATGGAGATTGCCGCCATGCAGACCATAGCCCGCATGGAGACAGCGAAATCCAAAACCGGCCTTGACACCAGTTCGGAAGAGATGTCGACAAGCATCAACGCCTTTTCCGAGACGAACACCATCCTGATCCTGTCGTCGGAGATACTGTTCTCCAGCGCGGTCATTGATTCACAGGTCAATTACAGCCTGGCGGTAAAGGGGCTGGCTGATTTTGACAAGACCGTCGCCGCCGTACAGAGCGAGTTTACCAGGATAGACGCTACCGCCCAAAAGCTGAAGGCCCTGTTCGCAAAAGGCAAATTCAAGCATGAAGCGAAGCTCCTGGCCGATTCGCTCGGCGCCCTGGCAACGGTACGGCAAGGTTTTCTCGGAAAGGAAGGAGCGGCGGAAAAGATCAAGGCATCCCTGAAAAATATTGACGATGTAGCCAAGCTGAATCAGAAGATGAAAGAAATGGTGGCCAAGCAGATCTTGCAGAGCGGCAAGGATGTGATCGTTGCCCAGAAGAGCCAGGAAAGCGCTGTCGCTTCGGTGAGGTCGGCCGTCAGCACTACCATCATGCTGATCATCA
Source organism: Dongiaceae bacterium (assembly GCA_035571735.1). Lineage (GTDB taxonomy): Bacteria > Desulfobacterota > Desulfuromonadia > Geobacterales > Pseudopelobacteraceae > JACRCG01. The sequence goes on from DATNCC010000332.1 coordinate 3,964, forward strand.
TTATCGCCGGAGTGGCCGTACTGGCTTCCATCGGTCTGAGCAGGTGGATAGGAATATCCATCACCTCGCCGGTCAAGGAACTCATGGTGGTTGCTGAAAGCTTCGGCAACGGGGATTTCAGCAAACGCATGGATGAATCGAGAAAGGATGAATTCGGCGAACTGGCGGTGCATCTGAACAGTGCCACTTCAAGGCTGGGAGAGATTACCGCGCACCTCAAGCAGGCTATCACCAGGCTTTCGGAGAGTTCCCACAACCTCCTGGCTACGGCGGAAGACCTTTACAGCGGCGCCCAGGAACAGGCCTTTCAGACCGAACAATCCGTTACCGCCATGACCGAGATAAGCTGCACCATAAACGACGTGGCCAAAAATGCCCGCGAAGCGGCAAGTGCGTCGAAGGACGCTCTGGACACGGCAATGGTCGGAAAAGAGGAAGTCGGAAATACCGTCAAGGGGATGAACGAAATAGCCGATTTTGTTATGGGCGCCTCCGCCACTATCGGCAAACTGAGTGAAAGTTCGGAACAGATCGACGCAATTGTCAATACCATTAATGATATCGCAGATCAGACGAATCTTCTGGCGCTCAATGCGGCAATCGAGGCTGCCCGGGCGGGCGATCAGGGGCGCGGTTTTGCTGTTGTCGCCGACGAAGTCAGAAAGCTTGCCCAGAGCACCGGTGAAGCAACCCATGAAATTGCCGCAATCATTCACGGGATCAAGGCTGATACGGCGAGTTCCGTATCCGCCATGAACAACGGCAAGGTACGGGTCGAAGAGGGGGTCAAGCTTTCCGGCAAGGCGAGCAAATCGCTGGAAGCGATACTTGGCGCATCCGAGCGGGGCGTTAATATGGCGCAGATGATCGCTACGGCCACCGACGACCAGTCTTCCGCATCGGAAGGGGTCTCCCACGGCATGGAGAAGATCGCCAATATAACCATCAAGCTGAAAAAATCCACGGAAGAAATCAAGCGTTCATCCGAAGAGTTGTCCGGCCTCGCCGATGAGCTCAACAACATGGCGTCCTGGTTCAAGGTGACGGTTTGAATGCCACGAAAGGAAACACAATGAGGTGGATAGATACCAGGGATGAAATGCCCAGTGAGTCTGAACGCGTTCTCCTCTATACCCCGTATCCGGTTTTCGGGGATGATTACACCTGCGTGGGTAATGGGGAGTGCCTCACGACCTGTACTTCAATAAAAAACGGGAAGCAGATACCCATATTCACTCACTGGATGCCGCTGCCTCCAAAACCGGATCAGCCCAACTGATACCTTTGTCTGAACTTTCTTTTGCAATTTAGTCCCCGGAGCTGCTAAATTTCGAGCCTGGCGAAACTCCACCGCTGTTTTCGGGATGGATAACGGGTAGCGAAACTAAACCAAATGCGGGATACACATGGAATCAGCGGCAATCCATTCAGCTAAAAATATACTCTTCATCGTCGGGATAATCCTGTTGGCCGGTTCGATGAGCGGCATTCTGGCACAAAAGTTCAAGGTGCCGGACGTGGTTGTCTTTCTCCTGGTCGGGATGGGCCTGGGTCCGGAACTTTCGGGGGTGTTCGATGTCAGGGCCGATTCCACCATCAACCAGTTGATCCTAATCTTCGGATCTTCCTATATCCTGTTCGACGGCGGGGCAAGCCTGCGGCTCAAGGTGCTGAAAGAGGTCTGGATTACCATCGTGGTCATTTCCACTGTCGGAGTGCTTATGACAACCGTCATCACCGGCCTGGCCGCTTTCCAGCTTCTGGGGATCCCGCTGATAACCGCGCTGCTCCTGGGGAGCACCATCGCCTCTACCGACCCGGCGACACTGGTCCCGGTCTTCAAACAGGTGCGGATCAAGGACCGTGTGGCCCAGACCGTCATGAGTGAATCTGTCTTCAATGACGCCATGGGCGCCATCGTCACCTTTACAATCATGGGAATTGCCCTCGGCACAGGGGGGAAGTTCTCGCTCGGCGCGGCAACATTCAGCCTTGTCAGCAACGCATTGATCGGGGTGCTGATAGGGGGTGTTCTCGGCTATCTGGCGGCACTCCTCATCGCCCATGAAAAATACGATTTTCTCCAGGAGTATGCGCCGCTCGTCACCCTGATGGCGGTATTGGGCGCCTACATGAGCGCTGAAAATTTCAAAGCCAGCGGCTTCATGGCTGTCTTCGTGTTCGGCATCATGCTCGGCAACAAGGATGTCTTCGGCTTCAAGATGGAGCATAAGGAGGAGGAAAAACTCGAAGATTTCATCCTCACCACCTCCCTGATCATGCGGATGTTCATCTTCATCCTGCTCGGGAGCCAGGTCAACTTCGCCCTGATTGGTAAATATTTCTGGAGCGGCATCGCCCTGGTGGCAGTCTTCATGCTCATCGCCCGTCCAGTAACGGTATTCTGCTGTGCCCTGCCCGACCGGCGGGCCAAATGGAGCCTGAAGGAAATGCTCTTCATGTGCTGGACCCGCGAGACCGGGGTTATCCCGGGAGCTCTGGCCGGCATCCTGCTCGGAATGAAAGTGCCCGGTGCCGAGGTCATTGCTTCAGTAACCTTCATCACCATTCTCCTGACCATTATTATCCAGGCCACGACAACCAGGTGGCTGGCACGAAAGCTTGGGCTTCTGGTCAGCGAGCCTCCTAATACCTGATTTTACGCTTCCAGCCTTCGACGAATCCACTTTTCGCACTCGATCACACAAAAGACGATACTGGAAGCGGCGATAATCACCCCCCACTCCTTGAGAGCGATAGGCCGGCTGCCGAACGCGCTGTTCATGGCCGGCATATAGGTGAACAACAGCTGCAGCAGCACCGTGAGGCCGACACCGGCCGGAACCCAGCGGTTGCTGAACAGGCCGATCCGGAACATGGACCGGCGCAGGGAGCGGCAGTTGAACAGATAAAATATCTCACCGAACACGAAGATGTTGACCGCGCACGTTCTTGCCGCCGCCACACCCCTCCCCTCCCCCATTTGCCACTCGAACAGGCCGAATGCTCCCATGAGCAGCATGAAACCGACAAGAACGATACGCATGACCAGTTCACCGGTCAGTAACGGCTTGCGTGGGTCCAGAGGGGGGCGGCTCATGAGTCCCGGCTCCTTTGGTTCAAAGGCGAGCATCAGCCCCAGAAGCACCGCCGTGGTCATATTGATCCAGAGGATCTGCACCGGCGTAATCGGCAGCTGCACTCCTGCAAAGACCGCCGCAAGAATCACCAACCCCTCACCCAGATTGGTCGGCAGGGTCCAGATTATGAATTTGACCAGATTGTCGTAGACTCCGCGACCCTCCTCGACCGCCGCCTCAATCGAGGAAAAATTGTCATCGATCAGCAGCATGTCGGCCGCCTCTTTCGCAACTTCGGTGCCATTCATTCCCATCGCTACCCCGATGTCGGCCTGACGGAGCGCCGGCGCATCGTTTACCCCGTCTCCGGTCATGGCGACGATATGCCCGGTTGACTGCAGCGCCTCTACCAGACGCAGTTTCTGTTCAGGTGCTACGCGGGCAAACAATGCTGTACCCTGGGCGGCCGCCGAAAGTTCATCATCTGAAAGTGCCTGTATTTCCCTGCCGGTAAGCACCGCCTGCTGCCCCGAACTGCCGGTCCCGTCCAGCAGGCCGATCTGCCGGGCAACAGCGGCAGCGGTAACGGCGTTGTCACCGGTTATCATCTTGACCTGGATTCCGGCAGCCTGACAGACCCGAACTGCGGCCACTGCCTCCGGCCGGGGAGGATCAATCATTCCCTGGAGCCCCAGAAACGTCAGCCCGCCGGCAACATCGTCATGGTCCAGCCGGCCGGAATAATCGGCGAGTTCAATGCTGGCAAACGCGAGAACCCGCAAACCTTTCTCCGCCATATGCACAGCCTGACGGCGGCAGTCGTCACGTGTCAACGGCATCGAGCCCTGTTCATCCGGCAAGGCAAAGCTGCAACGGGGAAGCAGACTCTCCACCGCTCCCTTGAGATATACGATCTTCCGGTCGGCATCCCGGTGCAGGGTCGCCATGTATTGATGCCGGGATTCGAAAGGAATCGCATCCAGACGGGGGAACTTCGCAGTGAACCGTTCCCGGCTGAGTCCCGCCTTGCGTGCTGCCACAACCAGGGCCCCTTCGGTCGGGTCACCCTCCACCAACCATCCGTCCTCACCAAGTTTCAATACCGCATCGTTGCAGAGCAGGCCGGCAGCCAGGCAGTCCGTCAGCGCCCTGTTCTGTACCGGGTCAATCTCATGGCCGTCGCAAATAAATTTCCCTTCCGGTTCATAGCCGCTTCCGGATAGATAAATGAGAGCGCCGCCGGCATAGACCTCCTGCACCGTCATCTGGTTTCTGGTCAGGGTACCGGTCTTGTCGGAACAGATGACCGTCGTACTTCCAAGTGTCTCTACCGCCGGCAGTTTCCGGATGATCACGTTGCGTTTCGCCATTCGGGAAACGCCGATTGCCAGAGTTATCGTGACCGCAGCCGGCAACCCTTCCGGGATGGCTCCTACCGCCAGCGCCACGGCCGCCATGAACATGTCGAGCCACGATTCTCCCCGCAGAATCCCGACAACAAAGGTGACCGCGGCCAGAAAAAGGATGACATACAGCAGCAGGGAGCTGAAACGGGCAAGTTTTCTGGTAAGCGGTGTCGCCAGTATATCGGCCGCCGCGATCAATTCGTTGATCCGGCCGATCTCGGTACGGTCGCCGGTGGCGACCACCACTCCGGCAGCAACCCCATTGGTCACCAACGTCGAGGAGTAAGCCATATTGATGCGTTCGGGAAGCAGCGTATCGATCGGAAGAGGGGCGCAATCCTTTTGCACCGGAAGCGATTCGCCGGTCAGGGCAGATTCGTTGATTTGCAACTCACGAGCCGACAACAGCCGCAGATCGGCCGGCACCTTGTCACCCGATTGAAGCAGGACGATATCGCCCGGCACCAACTCCTCCGCCGGGATCATCAGCCGTGCGCCGTTCCGCATGACTGTGGCGCTGCTGGTCAACATCCGTGACAGTGCTTCAATGGCCTTGACCGCTCTGCTCTCCTGGATGAAGCCTATAACGGCATTTACCAGCACCACACCGTAGATAACCCCGGCATCAACCCACTCGCGCAGAAAACTGGTTATGACGGCAGATCCGAGCAGGATATAGATCAGCGGCTGG